>CAYZQI010000224.1:0-6056 GCA_964480455.1 uncultured Cytophagaceae bacterium | reverse complement strand
AATAACTTCGTTTAAATACAAAGTTATCAAAAGGATTATGTCCAAAGTCTAATAATTGTAAAATGCAACATAAATTTGCAAGAACCATTGTTTTTTTTTGTATATTTGCATATAATAAAAACAACAAAAGTATGAACTTACTAACAATTCTTCTATTTTTTAGCATTGGTGGTCCAGAGATTTTTATCATCATCTTCATTATTTTGCTGCTTTTTGGCGCAAAGCGTATCCCTGAGCTAGCTAGAGGCTTCGGGCGTGGCATCAGAGAGTTCAAAGATGCTACCCGTGAGGTACAAGACCAACTCGAGGAAGGCATCAAAGACGAGGATAAAAAGAAGAAAGCCTAAAAGTTTTGCAACCCACTCAGACGCTCCACGAAATTCAAATCGCACTCAAAGCAGAAAGATATGCTTTGAGTGATTTGGTTAGTTTTTACCTTCAGAATATCAAAGAAAATACTGCCCTGAATGTATTTTTGGAGGTGTTTGAAGACGAGGTAAAGGCAAAAGCAAGCGAAATCAACCAAAAAATTAAGAATGGCACAGCAGGCAAACTAGCAGGGCTTGTGGTAGGCATTAAAGATGTTATCAGTTACCAAAACCATTCGCTTAGTGCTGGAAGCCGTATTTTAGAGGGTTTCACCACACAATACCATGCTACTGCTATTGAGCGACTCTTAGCAGAAGACGCCCTCATCATAGGCAGACAAAACTGTGATGAGTTTGCTATGGGCTCTTCTAACGAAAATTCTGCTTACGGTATAACTCGCAATCCTTTTGACCCAACACGTGTGCCTGGCGGCTCGTCAGGAGCTTCGGCAGTTGCCATTCAAAAAAATATGTGTTTGGTTTCACTTGGTTCTGATACAGGTGGTTCGGTACGTCAGCCTGCTGCTTTTTGTGGTGTTATGGGGCTAAAGCCTACCTATGGTAGAATTTCAAGATACGGCTTGGTGGCTTATGCTTCTTCTTTTGATTGTATTGGACTGCTAGCACACCATACCGAAGACATTGCCCGTGTGCTTGAAGTAGTGGCAGGGCAAGATGATTTTGATAGCACCGTAGCCGAAGAGTCCCTCAGCCCCTATGTTGATAGTCTATCTTCTCCACTTACTACCCAAAAAATAGCTTACTTCAAAGAAATTTTAGCTCCTGAAAGTGGATTACGACCTGAGATTAAAACACATTTTGAACACTTGATACAAAGCCTCACTGCGCAAGGTCATACGGTAGAAGCTATAGATTTTCCTTTGCAAAGCTATTTATTGCCCGTTTATTACATCTTGACTACAGCAGAGGCAAGTACCAATTTATCGCGCTATGATGGGGTTAGGTATGGTTTTCGCAGTACAGCGCACAAAGAAATAAATCATTCTAACTTGGAAGCATTGTATAAAGAGAGTCGTTCACAAGGTTTTGGCAAAGAGGTAAAGCGGCGTATTATGCTTGGTACTTATGTGCTAAGTGCCGATTATTTTGATGCTTATTATACCAAGGCTCAAAAAGTAAGGCGATTGATAAGCCAAGCTACTCATAAAATACTACAACAATACGATTTTATGCTTTCTCCTACTACCCCTACTACTGCTTTTGCACTTGGTGAGCCACGAAGCAACCCTGTAGAGATGTATTTAGAAGATTTGTTTACTGTGCAGGCAAATGTAGTGGGTATCCCTGCTATTTCATTTCCTGTAGGTTTTGACGCCCAAGGGCTACCAATAGGTATGCAGTTGATGGCAAATCACTTTGAAGAATCAAAACTTTTGACTTTTTCTAAGCAAATTATTGGAAAGTAAAAAAAAGCAATTAATTTCGCTTTTATGAAACAATAAGTCATAAGTAAGATTATAGATTTTATTCTAATTTTTTGAACCAAACGGGAATCATTATGTACTTCATTTCAAAGTTTAAGCTCCATAAAATATCTCTTGGAGTGTTACTACTAGGGCTTACTTGTACCAATACACTGCAAGCCTTTGTTGAGCCTGATTCAGTAGAGATCAAGGACCGAAGCAAACTCACCAATACAGAAAGTCAGCCCGACTCAGTCATCAGCCAAGAACTCCTCAACTTTGTACCTAGTCTTTTCCCACAAATTATCAAAGATAGACTGACTTGTATGAACACCACCATCAAGATGACTTACCATAAAGACGTTTTGAGCTGGATAAAACTCTACACCGTCAATCAGCGCGCTCAAACTCAAAAAATCTTGGATAGAAGCACTTTTTATTTCCCCATCTTTGAAGAAGCACTCAAAAGGCACGAAATGCCCGATGAACTCAAGTACTTATCTATTGTAGAATCAGCCCTTGTGCCCAAAGCAAAATCGTGGGCTGCCGCCGTAGGACTTTGGCAGTTTATACCTTCCACAGGCAAAGAATATGGCCTAGAGCAAGATTGGTTCATTGATGAGCGTATGGACATTTATAAATCTACTGATGCGGCTTGTCGCTATCTAAAGTTCCTTTACAAGTATCACGGTGATTGGCAGCTTGCGCTTGCTGCTTACAATTGCGGTCCAGGACGTGTAAACTGGGCAGTAAAGCAAGCAGGCGGTAAAAATGCTAATTTCTGGAAAATTTATAACTATCTGCCTCGCGAAACACGCTCGTATGTACCTGCCTTTATTAGTGTTTGCTATGCTATGAACTACTCAGAAGAGCATTTTATCCGTCCCACAAACCCCGAAGCGTTTATCCCCTCTGATACCATACTCGTCAGTCAGTTTTTGAACATTGAAGAATTTGCAAAGCAAATTGATGTACCCGTAAAGCAAATGGAGCTACTCAACCCACATTTAAAGAAAAATGCCATACCTGCTTACAAAAAAAATTATCCTTTGCGTTTCCCCGCCTCCAAAAGTGAAGTAGTAGCTGCCAACAGAGATGAAATCCTGAAAGCAAGCAGCCGCGCAAGTCGCCGAGAGCTACCCTACACAGCAGGTACGGCTGATGTTTCTAGCAATACCGAAGGTAAGCAAAAAGTAACACACACTGTAAGCACTGGGCAGTCGTTAAGTTATATCGCATTACAATATGGTGTAACCACAGGAAATATCCGCATCTGGAACAGACTGTCTTCTAATATGATTCACCCCAATCAAAAATTAGCAATATGGGTCAAAGAACTTCCTAAAGCTGCTACCACTACTACCCACACCGCTACACAGCAAGTAGTACAAACTCAGGCAAAAATAGACCCTGCCAAAGCAAAATACCACATTATTAAATCTGGAGATACACTCTGGGACATTGCCCAGAAGTACCAAGGGCTAACCGTAGAGCAAATCAAAAAAATGAATAACATTACTTCCAAAACTATGCTACACCCAGGGCAGAAGCTAATCATTGGAACAAAATAAAGGTTGTTTGACAATTTTTGGTGAAACTCCAAAGATGAAAATAAGTTAATTTTTTGTTTAAAATTAAAAGCAATGTAGTATGCAAAATTGCATACTAAGTACTTGAGATTAATTATTTGATTGTAACTAAAAACCTGTCAGGTTTTAATATAAACTAATTTTGGGCATGGACTTACATTGCTTTTTTGGGTATTATCCGATAGGCTTTGGTAAAAAATAACCCAAACGCACATCATCAAAATAATAATAGAACTTAGGTACAGAAGGCTGCGAAAACAAATCTAGTTGTACAGGCATACCAACTTTGCGAGGGTTAAACTCTTTATTGATGAGTTCGCTCATAATGGTCTGCTGGCAATCTACCAAATAGCTGTAGAAAGGATTAGGAACTAACTCTGTACGCTCTGCAAGTTTTTGGAGATTGCTGAGGTCGTGAGAGGCTTCTTGCTTTTGGGCAAACTCCCATAAATCAGTAAAAATTTCTTGCTTTTCTTGGTGAGAGATATTCAAAAAATCAATCAGTGCAAAAAGGTAGATATTGTCATAATGCTGTGCCTCAATATTATTGTAGGCATTTTTGATGAAAAGTTCTTTGAGCGAAACACCCATCACCTCATTCTTGAAATCTACATTTTTATTAAGGTAAAAAAGTATTAGCCTAGCTCCATACGCACGCGCACCCGAAGTACGGCTACTCATCAAATTGATAATTTTGTGAAACCACTCGTCTTCATCTTGGGCATAATCTGTAAATACCTTTTCTAAAATGATAATGGGTGCAAAATCATAAATCAACAATTTGCGTTCTTGGTTACTCCACAGTTTATTAAGGCACTGCTCATACAAGCCATGCACTTTTTCTTGTAGCCCCTCATCAAAGAAATTTGAAAAAGCACCGTGAAACAATAAAATCTTTTCAAGTTTCTCTGAATACACATCAGCCCTGTTGTGGCTCAGGTATTCACGCCAACTGTTGAGCGTCTTCAGTAATACTTCTCTGACTAAACTACCTAAAATCATATCCTATCAAATGCTTAGAACTGCTTAAAAATCAAGCAAAATTATCTTTATTTTTTTGCTTTCCTAGCAAAAAAGTATTTTTACAATGCTAGGCAAGCACAATCAAATTATAAAGCATTGATAAACAAATACTTACAACAGTATTTTCTCAAATTAATCATTCTTCATCATTTATGTAACAAATATCTATACTTTTGCATTAAGAAGTAATTGCAGGGGCGCATTGCTTTTGCAGCCAACGCCATTAAAATCATAATTTGTATTGATAGCTTTTTTATTTTTTTTACCATTCATTGCCTTGTTTGCCCTACTAGGGGTCTATGCCGAGCGAAAGGTAGCTGCCTACATTCAAGACCGTATGGGACCTATGGAAGTAGGCTATGGAGGTATTTTACAGACGGCAGCAGATATTTTAAAGCTACTTATGAAAGAGGACATCATTCCGCAAGTAGCTGACAAACGACTTTTTAAACTTGCCCCTTTGATTATTTTTGTAGCCATCTTCGCCGGGTTTGCCACTATCCCTGTTACGCCTACCATCATTGGGTCTTCTATCAATGTGGGGGTGTTTTATATCCTTGCCATTGTGTCGCTAGATATTATTGGTATTTTAATGGCAGGCTGGGCTTCTAATAGTAAGTTTCCACTTTTTGGGGCAATGCGTGCCGTAGCACAAATCATTTCTTATGAAATTCCGATTGGATTGATTATTCTCTCTGTTGTTATGATTTGCCAAAGCCTTGATTTACAAGAGATTTGCTATCAGCAGGGTATCTGGATACAGCAGCATAGCTTGCATCAATCCACAGAAAACTACCTCTTTGGCATAAAGGCTACAGGCATAGAAGTAACGCAAATAGGCGGTATCTTAACTTGGAATATTTTCAGAATGCCGCTGCTTACAGTAGGTTTTGTGATTTATTTCATTGCCTCTCTGGCAGAATGCAATCGTGCACCTTTTGATATTCCTGAGGCTGAATCTGAGCTTATTGGAGGCTATCATACTGAATATTCAGGCCTGAGATGGGCATTTGTGATGCTGGCAGAATATGGCATGATGCTCTTGGTCAGTTTTTTGGGTGTGATTTTGTTTTTGGGAGGTTGGAATACTCCCTTGCCCAACTTAGGTACAGTGGCACTGGCAGACTGGACAAGTGGCAGCCCTGATACAGTCTTTGGTACAGTAACAGCAGTTTTTTGGATATTTACCAAAACTTTTATGCTGGTTTTCTTCCAAATGGTAGCTCGCTGGACCTATCCCCGTCTTCGGGTTGACCAACTGATGTATCTTTGCTGGAAAGTACTCATTCCCTTCTCTTTACTTATTGTGTTTGCATGTGGCGTATGGCGTTTGGGCATGGTATAGAGAGGTGCATGCAAGTCAAACTGACTTCCTTATGCCCTCTCTTGAGGAGGGAAGAGGTAAGGTGGTTAAAAAGGAAAATTTGACTTGCACCCGTATGGAGTAGGGAATTATGAGCTAAGTCTATGCCCAAAATTAGTTTATATTAAAACCTGACAGGTTTTTAGTTACAAAAATCTGATAATCAGCATATTAAACCTGTCAGGCTTCTGTCAAATAATTAATTTCAGGTACTTATTGGCTTTTAGTATGCTTATTATCAATTATTCAAAAATAAAGATGATGAGTTATTTTTTACTCTTTCCTTAAA
>CAYZQI010000223.1:0-6061 GCA_964480455.1 uncultured Cytophagaceae bacterium | reverse complement strand
TTATACATTGGTTTAAGTTTCTGCTGATTATATAAGAATGCTACCAACACACGACATTACTCGCCCTGATGCAAGCATGAGCGAAGCGATGCTCGCACTAGGTGAGGCTCTACTACGGTAATTGTAGGAGTAATTTTTTTGCTTTTTGGGTATAATCTGTATTATTGGAAATAAGGTAGCTGAGTTGTGTTTTACATTGCTCAATTTGATTCATCTTAAGATAAGTAAGTGCTAAGTACCAGCGGGCTGGGTTTGTATAATCATGTGGGTTACTTTTGAGTACATGAACGGCTAGTTTATTTTCGGCTTGCTCAATTTCATCAAGCTCGAGATAGCACAAAGCCCAATAAAAATTGATTTCATAATAAGCCTCGTTATTTTCTGCTTTGAGTTGTTCAAAAATCTTGATGGCTTCTTTGTATTTTCTTTCGGAATACAGCTGAAATGCTTTTTGAGATACCTTTATATTTTCATTTTCGCCCCTTACAGTATTGCTGGCATAGTTAGGATAAGTCTGATAATAGTTTGCAAAAAGTGCCTGATTATCAATGGATTTGCTGTAGTTCAAACCAACATACATCACTACAAGTAGTAAAATCACAGCTGCTACAGCCAGCAGCGGGCGCAAAAATATTTGCTTGGCTTGGCTTTGTTTGCTAGGCACTTCTTTGTCCCAGGCTGCAAAATCTTCGAGCAGTTTTTCTCCAAAAAATTCTCTGACACCCTGCATCATTGCCTTGTGTAGTTTTAGTTCTTTTTGTAGGTTGGTATCTTGTTGTAGTTTATCTTCAAAAGCAAGTTTTTCAAACTCGTCTAACTCTCCTTTGAGGTATTTTTCTATGCTTTCTAAATCTTCCATCGTTTTTTTATTGCTTATTGGCTTCTTGAGCAGCTAATTTTTCTAACATCATTTTTTTTAGGTATTGCATACATCTGCTTTTCTGTACTTTTACTACTTCTTTGCTCTTATAATTTAAAAGTTGGGCAATATCTTCTATTTTTCTTCCCTCAAAATAAAAACACGCTAAAATACGCCCACAGGGGTCTTTCATCAAGGGCATGAGCTCTTTGACTAAGTTTTTGAGCTGTTGCTCTTCTTCGGTTTCAGCTTGTTGTGCTTGTGCATTAAGGTGTTCACTTACTTTTTTTTGATGGCTCTGCACTATTTTTTCTTTTTTTTGACGGCTCAATACCAAATTTTTACTAATTCCATACAAGTAAGTTTTTACACTACTTGAGAGTTCGTCTAACTTTCCAGCAGTAATATTCTCATAGAGAATCAACATACTTTGCTGATAAAGGTCTTCTAACTCGCTTTGAGAATAAGCAAATTGCTTAACAGCCCAAGCCAAAAAAGGATTTTTTTGTGTGATATAAAATGTTTTAAATACACTTTTATCTCCTTTTTTGACTGCATTTATCCATACTTTATCATCAATTATCTTCATTAGTATATTTTATCGGCAATGGCTAACAGGTGCACAGGTTTTTTTAATAATTTAAGTTTAAAGTAAAGTAAGGTCAAAAAGATTTTTTTTCAAAAAAACACGGAAGTGTTTACCTTTTTTACCTAAGCCCACTAAGCTACAAATTTAAAATAATCTTATACTATGAAAGCACAACTCAATCTTACTGTAATAGGGGCAATAATGATGCTCAGTAGCATTTTTTTATGGGGTAAACGCCTCTCTAGTACATATCAATATGTTTCTAACAATACTTCTTATAGTTTTGATTGGAAAACCTACTCCTATCCCGAGGGAAAATTTCAAATAGATTTACCCGCCAAGCCCAATGTAGAAATTGATGGCGATTACAAAACGATTACTTCAATGGGCGACAAGCAAGTCTATCGAGTTACTTTTCTGACCAAAGATGGCTACATTGAAGATAAAGAAGACTTTTTTCAGCATTCTTTTGATATGTATGGAAGCATCAAAGGTGAAGTTAAAAAAATGCAAGAAAACGGTTTGCAAGGTCGCTATGCTACTGTTAAAAAGGGCATAAGTACTTTTTTAATCCAAGTTTGGCAAAGCGAAGAGCGGATATGGACTTTAGTTTGTGCCAAGCAAACGGGAAAAATTGATGAAGCTACGGCGAATAAATTTTTTGACTCTTTCAAAGCAGATGTAAGTAGCATCACTACAAGCAGCATAGCGACAAATATAGAAGAGGATACAAGCCCTAGTAGCAATCAAGCAGCAAGTGGAGATTTAAAATCTTATATCAGCAGTAAGGTAATTCCAGACCTTAATTTTTTGAGCAAAGCCCAAAATTGGTATGCTTCAACACTGACAGATTTTGTAACATTAGATGCTCCTAAGTTTTTGGAAACCATAAATAATAACAAATCTCAGGTACAGCAATTAGGCTTTAATGGCAAAAAAGCTCTAGAATTTGCCCAAAACATTGATAATATCAAGCCGATTGCCTCCCAAGTAATTGAGAACTATTTACAAACAGTAAAAAACAGCGGCAGTGCACGTTTTATTGAGGGAAAAACAAAGATTGCCTTCCTCTCCGATGTGGCTTCTTTGGCAGATGATTTTGCTCAACTATTTCCGAATGATGCAGGTGTGAAATCTGTAAAGACCAAAGCAGATACAGAAATGCAAAATTTTGTGAAATCTGCCCCCTTTATCAGCAGTCCTTACCATGTGCAAAACATGAATAAGATTGTGTTATTTACCAAAGATGTAAAAGTTGGGCAAGAATCTGGAGCAAGTACAAGTGAGGTAATCGCCCCCGATAAAGGCATCAAAGCCATTGGCTACTTTTCTAAAAATCTCCTGAGCAGCACCAATCGAGTACACCTTAATATTACCCTCAAAGGGCAGTACAAGCAAGTACAACAGTTATTTTATTGGCAAAATGGCTTGAAAGATTTATTAGAAAAAACAGGCTATACCGAGTTTAACTTTTTCCCAGATGCCAATGCCCTCAATTTTAAGAGTCCTTATCAGTTTGACCCACATATCAATGTTTTGGCTTACTTTTTAGCCCAAGCTGATGGACAGTATGAAATGGAATTGGCTTTTGAAATCGGTAGAAAGCAAAATATGGGTGGAGATACTAAAATTACCCAAACCTTCAGCCTTGATTTAAGTGCAGCAAATAAGCAAAAAATGAAGGCTTTGCATGATGCCTTGTTACAAAAACGCATCGAGACGATTATGATGCCCAAATGCACCGATAATACTGGAAATATTGGCAACAAAGAGGGTTTTGCCAAATACGGTAAGTTCCTCAAATATACCCAAACTGATGAAATAGGCGTAGTACGTGACCAAAGCAAAATTGGTAAGCCTATCATTGGTAAAAATACTGGAGGTTGGGCCGCGATAGAGCGTCCTGATGGCACAGTTGAGTTGATGAAAATTGGACTTTCTATGCCCAATGGGCAGTCTTTCTGGAAATTTACAAGCCTCAGTCAAATGCCTTCAGACTACGAAATGGTAGGAGCTACTAACTATCACGCCGGTAAAGGCGAGTTTGGCTACTTGATAAAAAAAGCCAATGTAGCCAAGTGCCAGCCGTGGGAGTAGCAATAAAGTCCAAAGGGGTGCAAGTCAAATTGACTTCCTTATGCCCTCTCCTGAGGAGAGGGAAGGGCTGAGGTGGCTAAAAAGGGAAATTTGACTTGCATCTGCCCGAAGTATAAATACAATTTCCAAACTATTAAATCAATTATTATGAATTTCAAGCAATTTAAAACATATTTAATCTTAATCTTTGTCTTAGGGTCTTTCGCCGTACAAGGTCAAATACCGTCCAACGAGAAAAAGCCAAACAAGGCACCTAATAAAGTAAACACCCCTACTTCTCCTGTTCAATTGGACAAGACAGCAAACAAGATTGTCAAAAACAATTACTTGCAGAAGTAGAAATCAATGTACCTGATGCCTCGAAGCCTATGAACTGAGCGAAGATTATTAGTGGATTTTTTCTCAATGATAAGAAAAGAGCCTTCATTATGGTAAGTGGTGGTGGTGGCATGGGGTTTACTTATGACCCTATGACAAGTACTCTTAAACAAAGCAACTTATTTAATAACACAAATGGCTACACCTTGATTAGTGATAACCGAGGAGTAGGTACATTGGTTACTTTCAATAAAGTAGGATCTTCTGAGAGAAGGCTCTACAATCCTATGATGGGGCGTCTGCTCACTCTTCCAAAGCCTCCAAGTGAAATGAGTTTTGGCTCTAACCATGAGTACGAACAGTTATTTCATAGCCCCTATTTATTTCAATTAAGACATCTCAATGATGACAAGACCAATACAGTTTTAGTGTATATGGATACTTTTAAAGACACAAAGTGGTCAGCCTTACTAATCGCCTCTAGGGTTAATGCAGCCATCAAAAATGATTTGCCTAATACTAATCCTAGAGCCAAGGTTACATCTCTGATAAGAATCGGAACTAGTCATTTTGCTCTTGCTGAATTTGGAAGCACTTTGTATGTGGTAAAAATTAATTTAAACATGACCGACTCCAGTGTTACACTAGGTCAGGCTGAGATTACTGCAAAGCTAGGCAAGCATCCAAATATAAGCGCATCTTTATTTGTATATAACAATAAGATATATGTTACTTTTTTTAATGGTAATAAACGTTCGAGTACAGACATCCTCAGTCATCAAGGTAAACTTGTAGATAGGACTACAAAATCAATTCAAGAATTGATGAAAGAGGGTGAGATACCGACTAACAACAATGTAGTAGTTGATGCAGGAAGGATATTGTATGCCCTCAATGGTGATACTTACACTAGAAACTATGATGCTTCTAAGATGTTCATCAACGAAACCATTCACGAATTTTCTATAGTAAAGAAAAATGGTAAATACTTTCTTCAAGTACTCAAGTAACAGGAAAGCAAAAGCAAATCCCTTGAAATAGCTTAGTTTTTCAGTGTCTAAGCTATTTCAAAATAATCTAAAAAAAATTATAGCAAAGTGTTTACGCTGCTAAGTTAAATATCATAACTTACAAATTTATATATACTATGGCAAAATTTGAACTTGATCCCAATGAAAAATCACTGGGTAAATGGACACTCAACTACATTCTACCTCAGGGAGGACACTACCTCGGAAAATTGGAAGTTACTGACAAACGGCTAATTTTTGAGGCAAAATATGATACTTCTCTACAAGGTGTACTTAAGGAAACGATGTATCACGTTTCAGGAACTGAGGGTTACGTCATCATTCCTAAAAGCATGATTCAAAAAATGACTCCTAAAAGCTCCTTTTTCAAAAAGAAAGTTACCCTACAACTTGAAGATGATACAGAACACGTTTTTGATTATGGCTTGTTGGGCATCAAGAAATTGGTGGCTGCTATTGAGCAGTAGAAAAATACAAAACCTCAAAAAATGCAAAATCAAAACTTCTTTCAAGTCAAAACTTCTCAAATAGAGGCAGCACTGGGAACAGAATGGAATTTTCTAAAAGATAAATCTGCCGAAGTGCCTGCAAACTTACTATTCCATTCGGATAAAAGAGGCCAGCTTGGTATGTTTATTACAATACTTATGGCATTTTTAGGACTTGCTTTGGGTGGAATGCTACTGTTCGTGCAGTTTACTTCTTCGCTCAGCTTGGACTATTGGCTTTTAATAATCATAATTTTGGCGGTGCTTTGGAGTATTTGGAAACTTTGGCAAATACAGTTTCATTTGTTTGGTAGAATATCCAGAAAAAGAGTAGGCTTTTGGTTAAACGAAGATTATCTATTACACATCAAAAACAGACAGATTTTGAGTATTTTCCCTAAAAATGCCATTCAGAAAATAGTAGTTTCTCATAAAAAAATATCCAATGCCAACGAAGGATATTATGACAAATACATCATTGAGATAGATTCAAAGTTCAGCAACAAGTCTTATCGTTATACATTAGTTTCTGATGGGAGAACACTTGTTCAGATGCTTGAACAAGGAAACCTACCTGTGTATTATACAAACTTCAAATAGTCTTTCCTTTGTCAAAAAATATATTGGGGGATTATTTGAAGTATTTTTTTTCAAAAAAATTATAGTCAAGTGTTTACTT
>CAYZQI010000222.1:0-6071 GCA_964480455.1 uncultured Cytophagaceae bacterium | reverse complement strand
AAACAGTATTTAGCTCATCTTATCGCACACAATCACAAAAATTGTCAAAGAATCATTATCTTTGTTTATGTATAAATTCATAATTTATTTAGATAATTCAGAAAGTACTCGTTATGCAAAAAAAGATACTCTTTGTGTTATGTTTCTGCTGCCTCTGCTACGCGCCCAATAGCTATGCTTGGGGTTTTTTTGGGCATCAGCGCATCAATCGTCTGGCGGTTTTTTCACTCCCCCCAGAGATGATGAAGTTTTATAAGTATTACATAGATTACCTCACAGAAAATGCCGTAAATCCTGACAAACGCCGCTATGCCGTAGAAGGAGAGGCTCCTCGGCATTTTATAGATATAGATATTTATGACCCAATTTATAATGATAGTGCAGTTTATAAAATACCTCGCTATTGGAGTAGGGCAGTAGCCACACACGGCGAGGACAGCCTGCAAGCCTACGGTATAGTGCCTTGGCATATTCAAAAAATGAAGTTTAGGCTTACCGAAGCACTTAAGCGCAGAAATGCCAAAGAAATTTTACGACTTTCAGCAGATCTGGGGCATTATATTGGTGATGCCAATGTGCCACTACATACCACAGAAAACTATAATGGGCAGCTTACCAGCCAGATAGGAATTCATGGCTTTTGGGAGTCGCGCTTGCCTGAGTTGTTTTCCGATGAATATAATTTCTTTGTAGGACGAGCACAATACCTCGAGAATACACAAATGACGGCTTGGGAGGCAGTCATCAATGCCCATCAAGCCTTAGACTCTGTGCTGAGGTTGGAGCGTGAGCTTACAAAAAGTTTTTCTCCTGATAAAAAATATACTTTTGATGAACGCAATGGACTGACCACTCGAGCTTATTCAAGAGATTTTGCAAGAGCATATCACCAAATGCTCAACGGGCAAGTAGAACGCCGTATGCGTGCATCTATCAAAATGGTAGCCGACTTTTGGTTTACGTGCTGGGTGGATGCAGGGCAGCCCGATTTGGACATACTGCTAGACAAAGATTTGCGTAAAGAACTCGACAAAGAACTCGAAAAGGAGAAGGAAGAATGGAAAAAAGAAAACTTTAAGGCGCGTCCACATGAAGGTTTTTATCCTGCCAAAAATAAAAATTGCTGCCAAGATAATCCCTACCTTGCTTATTATCGAAGACAACTCAATGCACGTAAGTCGGCTGCCAAGCAGGAATAGTACAAATTACTTATTTTGGTGGTGATTTAAGCATAAAATAACTAAGTCTGCTAAGAAAATAGCCTTTTTATGAACGTATAGGTTAGTTTTCAAGCACCACTCTGCTCTTGCTGCTCACGAAGGAAAACTCGCTTCAGCCAACGTGGGAGAAAGAACACACCCAAAATTAGGTAAGGATAATAGGTTACCATGCGCCACAAAATAGCTACAATAGAAACCGTCTGAACCACAAACTGCTTAAAAAATCCTAAGAAAGCTATCTCTGCCACTCCAGCTGCACCAGGCGTAAAGCCAATTAGCAAAATCACCCACAAAATAACATGGCGAGAAAGAATAAAACTATGGTCGGCGAGTACGAGGGTGGCAAATGCAGCAATCAAACAATTGACAATAAAATAACGCGCTACCCAAACCATTACCGTGGTACTAATGGCAGTACCCCAGTAAGAAAAAGTTTTTCCTTTAATCTCCTTGGAGGCTATGATAAGTTCATCACCTTGTTTCTCAGCACTTTTGCGCCAGCGTCTAAACCATTTGACAGAGGTCAGCTTCACAAATATCCACTTGATTGCCTCAGGTCTAACAAATAAACCATACATCATCAAAAGATTGTAGGCAGTTACAATGGCATAGCCCGTAAAAAAAACTGTAGGCAAGCGGCGTACCAACTCACGGATAGCACCCTCTTCTACAATATCAGGAGAGGGAAAAATACTGCCCTGAGAAAAGACTTCCAAAAAATTGAGTAAAATTACAACTCCACCAAACACAATGAAAAACAAGTTATCAAGAATAGCAGATACCAGTACATACGCTAGTGATTTACCAAAACTAATGCCCTCTTTGAAAAGCAGAAAAGTGGCTACGGCTGTACCGCCTACGGCTGAAGGGCTGAGGGCTGAAGAAAACTCCCAGAGCATAATGGTATAAAAACTACCCTTCCATGTGAGGGCTTTTTCTGAAAGATAACGAATTCTGATGATGTAAAACAAATCACGTATGACCAAAACAAGCAGCACCATCAACAACCAAACTGGGTTGGCTTGCTGCAGATAGCCTACCAAGTCGCTCCAGTTATAGTTAGTATAAAGCAAATAAGCCGTAGCACTTAGCCCAAGCACTATGGGCAGGGCTATCTTCCAAGGTTGAAAAGTTCCTAAAACTTGTTTTGCTGAAATATCTTCTTTCATGAATTGTCAGTGTATGATTAATTGAGCATATTTCCTTTGGAGGGGGTTTGCTCTTGAGCAGGGGCATTTTCAATCCAAAAATTATTGAATCCCTCTTCCAATTGCAAAACTATGACTCGATTTTGAATTAACTCTAAAATTGCAAGAAAGTTGAAAATGACCACAATCTTACTATTGCTTTCTGCAAGTGTATCTTTAAATGAAATGCGCTGGGCAGTTTGCAGGCGTTCTATGAGGTATTTTTTTTGCCCTTCCACAGAGTAGGGGTAGGGTACTATCTTGTGTATAGGGGCATTTTGTGCTTTCTCGTAGCGGTGTATCACTTGCTCATAGACTTTAAGCAGTTGGTACAAATCTAAGTTATGTAGCTCATAATCAATAGATTGCACTTTTGCTATCTTTTTTAGCTCTTGAGCAAGATAGCCTCTGGGTTTTTTTTGTGCTTGTATTGCCTCTAGCTGCTCAAATATCTCTACGGTAGATTTATATCGCTGGTATTCTAGCAAGTAATCCACCAATTCTTTGCGTGGGTCTTCCTCAGCATTTTCAGCTTCTTTGGGAATAAGCATACGCGCTTTTATTTTCATCAGTGTAGCCGCTACAAGTATAAATTCACTAGCTACTTCTATGTTCATTTCTTTAAGATGTGATAGGTAGCCTAGAAAATCTGCTGTAATCTGTGCAATGGGTATATCATAAATATCTATCTCATTGCGCTCTATAAAGAAGAGTAACAAATCAAAAGGTCCTTCAAAAAGAGGTAGTCTGATTTCAAAATCAACTTCATTGGCAGGGAGTATATTTTCCAAATTTCTAGGATATTATTTATTTCGAATTCCAAAGTTAGCTAAAATAAATCTTTTTTCATTTTTTAAATGCCTTTTAATCGCTTTATTTTGCAGTAAAATTACTAAATAAACCTATGCAACTCCATAATAAAATCTATTCTATTGTTTTACTTATTTTATGTATCACACCTTTTGGCGCAGTAGTAGAGGCACAAGTCAAGCCCCCACAAGAAGACATAGCGAGTTTTATACCCTACCGAAAGGGTGAGCAATGGGGCTTTGCCAACCCTTTTCAAAAAATTGTCATTTCTATAGAATATGATGAGACCCACCCCTTCCGTGAAGGACTGGCACGCGTCAAATCGGGGCGGTTGTATGGTTTTATAGATACCAAGCTGCGCGAAGTAGTACCCTTTAAATACTATTATGCCTCTGATTTTGAAAATGAGCTAGCACGCGTCTATATCAATGGAAGATATGGACTTATCAATACCCAAGGGGAGGAGGTAGCACCACCCATCTATGAAGATATTTCTGTGTTTTCTGATGGGCTAGTAAGGGTCAAAAAAGAGGGTTATTATGGCTTTCTCAACCGAAAAGGAGAAGTAGTAATTCCTATCCAATACAATGATGCAAGTGATTTTAATGAAGGATTGGCCGCCATCAAGCAAGGTTACTATTGGGGATACATTAATACTTACAATAGAATTGTGGTAAGAATTGAATACGATTTTGCACTTCCCTTTCGCGAAAATATGGGAGGGGTAAAGCAAGACGGTAAATGGGGTTTTGTAGATGCTACTGGGCAAAAGATAATTCCACATAAATACCTTGCTGTAGAAAGTTTTTATGAGGGCATGGCAAGAGTACAAACCTCTCGAAAATGGGGCTTTACAGACAAGCAAGGCAGAGAACTTATACCCATCTACAATGCCGCAATTAGCTTTAATGAAGGGCTGGCTGCCGTACAGCTCAACGGGGCTTGGGGCTACATAGACCCACAAGGCAATACCAAAATCCCTTTTCAGTATGCCTTTGCGAGTACTTTCAAGGGAGGCGTAGCCAAAATCAATCGTGGAGGTAGGTGGGGCTATATAGACAAAAACGGCAAAGAAGTAGTAAACGCACACTATGCACAAATAGGCAGTTTTAAAGAAGGGCTAGCCCCTATGAAAATAGGTGGTAAATGGGGCTTTGTAGATAAATTTGGCAATATAGTGGTCTATGCTAAGTACGACAGCGTGAATGAATTTGACCAAGGCATCGCCAAGGTCTATCTCAATGGAAAGTATGGATATGTAGATAAAAAAGGATATGAATATTTTAGGAATTAATAAAGAATTAACGCAAACAACTTACATATTATAGACTTAGCACTACACAATTGCGTTATAATTTTTGTAATTGATTTCATCTCAATAAATGGCATAATTTTACAAATATCATTTAGGAAATATATAAAACTCATTACTTTACGATTTTTATGATAAACTTTATACACATCCATGTTGTCTTGCTTGCTTTGTTTTTTGTGAGCCTTTGTACCGTTGCTGCCCAAGCTCAAACAGACCCCATTCCAATTAATCAAGGTGGCAATTGGTCTTACACCCAAATTGGAGGAACTTATGAAGAAGCACAACCCTTTTATCCTATCCTTGAAAAAGTAACCATAAAAGTACCCGAAAGAGATGAAAAAGGTGCAATCGTAAAAGATGATAAAGGTAAGCCCAAGCAAATTGATAGTACTTACTTTAAAGAAATTGCAACACTGGCAGCAGTACGAAAAAATTATAAATGGGGCTTCATAGACAAAAAAGGACAAACAATAGTGCCTTTCAAATATGATTTTGCAAGAGATTTTAGCCCAGAAGGTTATGCTGCCGTAGGCATACAAGCAGATCCCTTCCCCAAATGGACATTAGTAGACTTTAAAGGCAAAGAGGTAAGTACTCCCAAATTTGATGGTATAGGAGATTTTAGTGACGGGCTAGCTTCCATAGCATTGATTGATACTTCTAACTTTGATGCCCCTACCACTGGATTTATAGACCGCACAGGAAAAATAGTAATTCCTATTAATTTTGAACAAGCACACGATTTTCACGAAGGAAGGGCGGCTGTTTCAAAAAATGGGCTTTGGGGATTTGTAGATAAGCAAGGGAAAATGATTGTAATGCCTAAGTATGAAAAAGTATATGATTTCAGCGAGGGGCTTGCTAAGGTATTTAGTAAGGTGAAGTGGGGCTTTATAGATAAAAAAGGCGATGTAGTCATCAATTTTCAGTACGAAGAGCCAAGCACTACCAATGGAAAGTTTGAAAATGGACTAGCCCGTGTACGCCTCAACAACAAAGAAGGTTGGATAGACTCAAAAAACGTAGCAAGAATTTCTATCAGCTACACAGAAACACGCGATTTTAGTGATAAACTTGCCGCTGTAAGGCAAGGTAGCAAATGGGGCTTTATAGACCTTAGAGGAAGAGTAGTGATTGCTTGCCAATATTCAAAAGTGGGGGATTTTGGTGATGGGATTGCACCCATCTACGAAAATGGAAAGTGGGGCTTTATCAATACCAGAGGAAAGTTAATCATACCTCCAAAATATGATGATGTAAATAAAATATTCAGTCGTGGAGTTGCCCTGGTTACTCAAGGAGATAAAACTTTTTACATAGATAAAACCGGTAAGGAATACTTAAAATAAAAAAAAAGCTATCATACAAAAGGCAGTGCCATAACCAAACACATTGCCTTTTTTTGTGTTTTACTGCTCTTTCAGAGCATTCTATGAGCAACGCACAAAAAACCTTTTGATAAAATTAAAAACTAATGATTTTTGCTTAGGAATGAATAATAAATAATTTGTACAATTAGGGCAAAATAGTATAGTTCAA
>CAYZQI010000221.1:0-6135 GCA_964480455.1 uncultured Cytophagaceae bacterium | reverse complement strand
TTTGTTTGAGCCGAAGTTTTTTGATGGTTTGCTCAAAATCTTTTTGGAGCGGTACTTGGGGTGTGCCAGCAGGTACTGTACCTATTTCTTTGCCTACGATGAGCTCATTCCAGATAATTTTCATGGGTATATCATCGCCCATACACATTACAGACTGTGTTGCCTCATTGAGTTCGAGGAGGCTGGCTTTGGAGAAATTACGAAGAGCCGCAAGGTTATTGGCAAGCCTGACGGCTTCTATGATGTGTGCTGAAGAAATATCAAATTGATTTTTTCTAAATACATTGGCAGCATGCGAGAGCCAAATAGTGCCATCATCTTTGGGGTGCTGCCAGCAGTGCTGGTACCAGCCAGGTGAGTTTATTCCTGCGCCATAGCCACTTGCTAGAGAAAGTTTTTGGTTGGTCCAGGGTATCCAAGTAGTAGCAATTTTGGTTTTGGGAAGATTCTTGAGTAGTTCATTGTCTTCTTTGGCAGAAGGTATGTCTTTTAAGGCAGGTACATGCCAAGCCCCACAGATGACTGCAATTTTCTTAAACTTTTGTTTTTGTGCATTTCTGATGCCTTTTCGCATAAAAGCCTCTCGGATTTCTTCGTTTTTATCTTCCCTTGAAGGTAGGTTTTGCCTGAGCGAGGTCATTGCTTCTGCAATGGCATCAAAAACTTCTAAGGGTTGTGAAGCAATCTCAAACTGATGTTCCCACCAAAGCTCGGCATCTTCAAAGCCTGCAATCTCAGCCAAATAGCTCAACGGATTACGCCAAGGAATATCTTTGTCAATATCTAGTATATTTTCAGAGTTTTCATCTGTGGCTTCTTTTTCTTCCTCGGGTTCATCTACAAGTTTGTGCATCAGAGGCATATCAATAAACCTAACAGGAATTGATTTCTTTGCACCATACAGAATGGCTTGCCATTCAGGAGAAAAACTAGCAAAGGGATAAAAGACAGCTTTTTGAGGGGTGTCAGGTACATAGCCCAGCAATGCTACGGGAGGTTTCATCTCTGAATGAGCTACCCATGTAAGCATCTCCTCACCCTCAGGTGGCCCTTCAATAAGTAAAATATCGGGTTGTATGTGTTCTAATGTTTCTAACAAATGCCTTGCTGAACCTGGCCCGTGATGCCTGATGCCTAAGATGTATTCCATATTTGATGATTTCCTAATTTGCAGTCCAAGATAGAAAATAAATTAAAAAATCAAGAAGGTTTGGTTTAAAAGAAAAGCAGTGTATCAAAAATTAGCTTCTCCAGAATTTTTGTGAAAGTCTGATAATTTTACTGTTGTAGATTTATTACAAAAACTAGCAGACAATTATTTTTTTGATTAATTTGCATAAAAATAACAGAAAATATAAACCAAACAAGATATGCAAGAGAACTTAGGAATCCAGACCCAGTCTATGGGAATGAAGCGACAAATGCAGATTTATGTAGAAGGGCGTATGATGCAAAAAAAACCAGCACTGCCCATCACCGCCGAAGCACTCGAGCAGAAAGCCCGCGAAACTATGAAACCCGAAGCCTTTGCTTACATTGCAGGCGGGGCAGGGAGTGGTGCTACTATGCAAAACAATGCTGATGCCTTCAAGAAATGGCAAATTGTGCCACGTATGCTGCGTGATGTATCACAAGCCAATTCTCAAATTGACTTATTTGGGCATAAAATAGCCGCTCCGATTGCCCTTGCACCTGTGGGCGTACTTTCTATTGCACACCCCGATGCTGAAATTGCAGTAGGCAAAGCAGCGGCTTCGCTCAATATCCCAATGACCCTCAGCACAGTTTCTTCTAAATCTATGGAAGAAGTGGCAGAAGCAATGGGCAGTGCCGTGCGCTTTTTTCAACTTTATTGGGGCAGAAATCCTGAATTTATGAAAAGCCTCATCACACGTGCTGAAAAAGCAGGCTATTCTGCACTGATAGTTACTGTAGATACCCGCACATTGGCTTGGAGAGATTTGGACATTGAGCAGGCATACCTGCCCTTTTTGTATGGAGAAGGATTGGCAAATTATTTTAGCGACCCCGTTTTTCGCTCTATGCTCAAAGAGCCACCCGAAAAAGACCCTATGGCTGCCATTATGCTCTTTGGGCAGGTATTCACCAACCCTGCACTTACTTGGGAAGATTTCAAAATATTGAGGGCGCATACAGATATGCCTATCTTGCTCAAGGGCATCTTGCACCCCGAAGATGCACAACTTGCCCTCAAATATGGTGCTGATGGCGTGGTAGTTTCTAACCACGGTGGAAGGCAAGTAGAAGGTGCAGTAAGTCCACTGACTATGCTGCCACGCATAGCAGAACTTGTGGGCGACAAAGGTACAGTACTCTTTGATAGTGGTATTCGCAAGGGCAGTGATGTATTCAAGGCAATTGCCCTAGGCGCAAAAGCTGTACTTTTTGGCAGACCTTACCCTTATGGCTTGGCATTGGCAGGCGAGGAAGGTGTAAAGCATACCCTCGCCAACCTTATGGCAGATGCAGACCTTACCCTTGGGCTGACAGGCTGCACAGCTTGGGCAGAGGTTCGCAAAGATTACTTGATGGCTGTTGAAAGCTAGGAAGCGAAAACGCTGCAAGCGTGAAGTCTTTGAGGAAGAGTTTATCTCTATGAGATTTATACTAAATTCAGACACAATTTCTACCAAGATAGCACGCCCACAGGCATTCAAAAAAGTGCATCACAAAAAAACAGAAAATCGTTTTTTTATATTTTAATCGGTGCAATGCTTGAGTAATAGATTGGGGGGTAGTCCAACAGTTAAGTGTGTATGGTTTTTCCAACCGTTTTTACCTCATTCCCAGCTTCTTCTCTCCAGAAGAAGTGGGAGTTAAGTTATTGGTAATGAACGACTTAATAAATTAAGATTAAGCCTTCCCCTAGGGGGGAAGGGTTTGGGTGGGATGTAATGAACAAGTTTTTTCAGCATACACACTTTAATCAGGGATTACCAAAAATAAGGTAGTTAGAATCCATTTTTGCTTAATTATTTTCAAGTAATCAATCTGGGTAGTGTTCCAAATGTAATGTTACATTTTCCATAGCAAAGGGTTTGCAAACCCTTCGCTATGGAAAATGACCAATCTAATAACCTTACAAATATAACACTACCTTCTCATTATCAAAGACTTAATAAATAAAAGCGTCAAAGTTATTTTTTGCGTTTTAGTAAGCGAGTGTTCAATAAGTAAATATCCGATTTTTATGAGGGCTTGTATTAGGATTGACCAAAAAGATGTTACATCTGAAAGTGTTGAGCCTCTTGATACGTTTTTACTGCAAAGATGACAATCTTATATTCTTTTTGAAATCTTTTAGGACTGAAATTTTTGTAGAAGAGAGTCTAGTAAGCAAAAAAGTCCTCTGTGTGAGCTTTTAAATCTGTAAAAGCTATGTGCTAAAGAAATCAATACTAAGTAAAGTCATATAGCACTAAAATTTAAAAAATAAGTCAATACTTTTGAGTCATGAAACCTCGCGCAACTTCTAAAATTGCAGTGGCTTCGGTTTTGAAGCCCCTTGATGACATAAGAATATACCATAAAATAGGCAAAACATTGCTTGAGCATTTAGACACTTCTGAGTTATATCTCTATGCCTATCACCCTAGCAATCAACCTCTTCCCTCCTCATTTAGACAAGAGATTTTTTTTAATCGGCTGTTTGGGAGAGGGCGTTTACATATTTCAAGGTTTTGGGTAAATTTTCGCCTTATTTATTGGCTTACCAAGCTGCGTCCTAGTTGTTTGATAATCACTACTTGGGAGCTAATTCCTGCTGCCTTTTGGCTGTATTTCTTTTGTGGCACTGCCATTGTGTATGATGTTCAAGAGAATTATGCTTACAACCTGCGCTATACACAAGTATATCCTAAGTATCTTCGCGGGGTGTTGGCAGGTTTTGTGAACGGTTTAGAACAATTGCTACTGCTTTGCAAGCCTTTTTTTTTATTTGCAGAGCGATGCTATGTCAGCGAAAAGCCCAAAATGCGTCCCTATTTATTACTTGAAAATAAGTGTTTACAATCAGAGGTAAAAAGTATAGCAGCGCAAAACCTACCACCTCGACTGCAACAGCGTGCAGTACCTCTTTTGCTCTACTGTGGCACTATTTCAAAAGATTATGGCATTGTTGATTTAATGTATTGGGCAGAGGCACTCTATCATAAAGAAGGAAGAATTTTTGAGCTAAAAGTAATAGGTTATGCGCCTTCGGCAGCTATTCAGATGCAGCTAAAAAACTGGGCAAAAGATAAAGACTATGTGCATTTGCAAGGGATTGACTATTTGGTAGCACATGTTGAGATAATGCAAGCCATCTTCAAGGCAGATGCTGTAATGATGCCCTATCAAGTCAATCAAAGCTATGCACAGCGCATTCCTACTAAGTTTTTTGAATGTTTAGCATTGCAAAAATTGATGTGTATCTCACCTAATCGGTTTTGGGAAGATTATCTGAATGACTACAGCACAGCAAGGACCTGCTTCCTTGATTTCAGAAAAGTAGAAGAAGTTAGTGTACATTGGCGGCAAATCAAGCAAAGTCTTGCTTTCAACCACACTTTTAAGGACAATACAACAAGCCAAAATATTTTTTGGGAGGCACAAGTGCCTACATTGATTGAACAATTTGCCAAAATTATTGCTTGTTGATACAAACAGCACGGAAAGTTTTTTATTTTTATCACTGATATTTTTTGAGCGCGTAGCACACATGGAAACTTTAAGCCTCAACATCTCTCCTACACAGCAATTACTTGCTTTTTTGCGCTTAATTCGCTTCAACAACCTGCTCATTATCGGTATGACGCAGTACATGATAAAAATATGCCTCATAGATGAGCCTAACCGAGTGTGGGCGAACTTTACCGACTCCTATCTTTTTATGCTAGTGAGTGTTACTATTTTGATAGCTGCTGCAGGCTACATTATCAATGATTATTATGATGTTAAAATAGATACTATCAACAAGCCTGAGCGCATAGTAATAGGCAAATATATCAAAAGACGTGTAGCACTTGCCATCAATTTTGGGCTAAATGCCTTGGCACTAGGCTTGGCCTGGTTTTTAAGTGAAAAGGTATTTGTGCTTTCCTTTTTATCGGGCTTTTTGCTGTGGTGGTACTCTAATCAGCTCAAAAGACTGCCTCTTGTTGGTAATCTTGTGATAGGTATTCTGACCTCATTCTCTGTGCTGATGCTGGCTGTTTACTATCCAAAGAACCAAGATTTGGTGATTGCTTTTGCTTTGTTTGCTTTTTTCATCACCCTTGTCCGTGAGATTGTAAAAGATATGGAAGATGTGCGGGGAGATGCACACTTTGGCTGCCGTACTTTGCCCATTGTTTGGGGCATTCGCCGAACAAAAAATGTGATTTATGTTTTTTTAGCTACTCTGGTAGCTATTCTCATATTTACATATTTTAGTTTCCCTAGAAAATTTATTTTTTACCTCTACCTTGTGGTACTTCCTCCTCTCATGGTATTTTTTGTAAGATTGCTGCGCGCAGATACACGTAAAGAATTTGCCTTTTTGAGCGAACTTTGTAAGTGGATTATGGTACTAGGCGTATTGAGTATGGGTATGGTATGACTGTGGGGCTGAAGGGGTGAGGAACTGAAAAACTGAAGAACTGTAGGCTGTGTTTGTTATACCAAAAAATAGGCGTATCAAAGATTTCATTAAAAAAAATGCAATAAAAAATGGAAAATCAACCTAAAATAGACTGCACAGACATTGAGGCTTTTTTAGCACAAAGCACTAAACTAGAGCAGGTTTCATCACTCATGCGGCTCAATGCTAGCCCCGAAAATGCCGAAAACGGCTTGGTAAAACTTGTGCTAGGGCTTGTAGAAATTATTAGACAATTGGTTGAAAAACAAGCACTTAGATGCGTGGAGGGGGCAAACTTAATGAGGAGGAAATAGAACGACTCGGACAAACATTGCTCAGATTAGAAGAAAAAATGGAAGAACTTAAAGCGCACTTCCATTTGACCGACGAAGACCTAAAGTTAGACCTTGGTTTTATTCAGAATTTAGACTAGGTACTTGGCTTTGTAAATATTAGGTCTTGTTGTGCTCTTAATAATTACTGATTAAAGTATGCTAACAAAAACTTTTATATTG
>CAYZQI010000220.1:0-6185 GCA_964480455.1 uncultured Cytophagaceae bacterium | reverse complement strand
AAAGCAGCTTTATTCTTTCGGGGCTAGAGCTGCCTAATTTTTAACGAACCATTGTGTTTACAAAAGCAATTTTAGACACTATAAAGGCTTAAAACCAGATTTACTCAGTTATCTTTTACCAACACACTTTCACAAAAGCACCAGTAGGCAACAGCAAAACTTTTTTAATTATGCTTGTGGTTTCCTTTTGGGTTTGTATATTTGCACGAATTTTTAAAAAAATTGAGAAGAAAGCATGGCAATTATTAGTAAAATTAGAGATAACGCAGGGATAGCAATTTTTTTTATCGCCATTTCTATCATTGCTTTTGTACTCACCGACTTTTTGGGTGGTGGGCTTTTTGGAGGGCAAAAGCAATATGTTGGTAATATCAACGGCGAAAATGTAGAACTGGCAGCGTATGATGCACAATACAAACAAGCCCTCAGCAACTACCGCATGCAGACGGGGCAAGCCCCTGCTGACGCACAGCTCAACGGTATTCGCGACCAAGTATGGAATAACTTTGTGTTTGAATATGCTTACCTGAGCGAATTTGAAAAGTTAGGCATACAAGTCTCTGACGAAGAGCTGTACCAAATGGTGCAAGGGGATTCAATTTTCATTCACCCTCAAATCAGACAGCAATTTACCAACCCTGAAACAAATATTTTTGACAAACAAGCCATTATAAGTTTTTTACAAACACTCTCCCAACGCCCACCTGAGCAGCAGGCGCAGTGGGCAGCCTTTGAAGATGGTATTCGCAAAATGCGTATGCAAGCCAAATATGAAGGACTATTACAGATGTCGTCTTATGTAACTACTGCCGAAGCAGAGCGTGAATACGAAAACCAAAGCACCAAGGCCGAAGTAAAGTTTGTGTACGTACCTTACACTTCTATTGCCGACTCAACGCTTACTGCCCAAATAACCGACGAAATGCTCGAGGAAGAATTGGCTAAAAATTCGGCAAAATATGAAGCACAAGAAACCCGTAGCCTTGATTTTGTGAGTTTTGATGTATCTCCTTCTGCCGAAGATAGTACAGTTTTTTTTGATGAAATTAAGCAATTGGCAAAAGATTTTGCAAAGGTAGAGAATGACTCCTCTTTTGCTGCCATCAACTCCGAAACGCCTAATCCTTATCAGTTTCAGCCCGTAGGGCAAGTACCCACAGTTTTGTTTGATAAAAATTCTACCATATTGAAAGGTGGAGTTTATGGCCCGCACCTAGACGGAGAGGACTTCAAAATTTTCAAAGTGTCTGATGTCAAAGAAGATACCGTAGAATATGTGAGGGCAAGGCATATCCTATTCAAAGCAGATAAAGGGGCGACTGCCGAGCAGAAAGCTGAAGTACGCGCCAAAGCCAATAAAGTATTAGAAGAAATCAAAGCAGGAGGCGATTTTGCAAAACTCGCCGCTCAATATGGCGAAGATGGTACATCTACAAAGGGAGGTGATTTGGGCTGGTATGGCAAAGGGCAAATGGTAGCTCCTTTTGAACAAGCCACTTTTGGGGTAGATAACCCAACTTTATTGCCCAACCTAGTAGAAACAGATTTTGGATACCATATCGTAGAAGTTACACAGCCGCGCAACAAAACTGCCTACAAAATTGCTTCCATTAGCCTTACCCTAGAGCCTTCTGAAGAAACACTTAATGATGCCCTCATCAAGGCCGAAGAGCTCAAATTAGCCAGCACTGACGGTAATGAACTGCGTAAAAAAGTAACCGAAAATCCTGAACTGATACTTCAGAACGCCAACCGATTGACGACTACTGCCAGCAACTTAGGAGCTATTCAAGGAGCAAGAGATGTGGTAAAATGGGCTTTCACCGAAGCAAACATTGGTGATGTCTCTGAGGTAATCACACTTCAAGAACAAAACAAATACATCATTGCTACACTCACAGGGGCTACTTATAAAGGTGCCTCAAACATTGAAACTTTCAGAGAAGAACTGACCCGTGAAGTAGTCAAAAACTTGAAAATTCAACAAATCACTCAAAAACTCAATCTAAAAGAAAAATCACTAGATGAGATAGCAAAAAAATATGGTAATGAAGCCATTGTAGGTACTGCCACCGATTTATCTTTGAGTATGAATGTACTCTCAAATGCAGGCTTTAACCCTAAGGCAGTAGGTACAGCACTCGGACTGAAAAAGGGTAATCGCTCTGAGGCAATTGCCGATGAAAGTGGAGTGCTGGTTTTAGAAGTACTCAACCTAGTTCCTGCCGCTAAAATTGCCGATTACGCCAAATACCGCAGTGATGTAGAAACACGCCTCAACCAAAGAGTACAATTCTTGATAGCAGAAGCCATCAAAAAAGCTTCTGATATTGAAGATAATCGTTATAAATTCTATTAATCCATCTAAGAAAAATATATTACTAAGTCCTTGTATTCTCAGATATAAGGACTTTTTTTGATAGTTGATTTTTAAAGAAGGTTAGATTTTGTACTAATTTTAGGCTATCTTTAACTCAAAATAAGAAAACTATGTTAGGGCTTAAACTTCCAACTGACCCACGCTGGGTGGATATTGCAGAGAAAAACATTGGAGAAATCTTGATTGACCACGCCTATTGCGAGCAGAAAGCTGCAAGTAGCTGTATCTCTCTGATTGTGCAATACCCTGAACACGAAAAACTGTTAGAGGTACTTACACCCGTAGTAACCGAAGAGTGGGGGCATTTCAGAATGGTATTGCGTGAAATGAAAAAAAGAAATATCTCACTCGGAAAGCCTCGTAAAGATGAGTATGTGATACAACTTACCAAGCTGGAGCGAAGCGGCGGCGCACCCGAACGCCGCCTGATGGACAGACTACTCACCAATGCACTCATAGAAGCACGTAGCTGTGAGCGTTTCAGGTTACTTTCATTGCATATTGCTGATGAAGAACTCAAAAGTTTTTACCACGATTTGATGATTTCGGAGGCAACCCATTATGTAAATTTTATCAAGTTGGCTAAAGAATATGCCCCTGCTCAAGAAGTAGATGAACGCCTACAAATACTCCTTGCTGAAGAAGCCAAAATTATGGAAGGCCTTGAATACCGTGCTGACCGTATGCACTGAAAACAGCAAAAAGGCAATATACGCTATTTGTGCATTACCTTTTCAAAAAATTAAAAGTTGTGGTACTCTGACGATTTTTTGATAGCGTGTAATAAACAAGCTGATTACGGCTTAGAAAATACGTGCTGGCGGCCTGAAAGGCCGCCACTGCAGATCATCACACAACCAATTTCATCTAAAAACTAGGTGATGCAATTTATTACTATGTAAAGTAAATTTTACGAGTTAGAAAGTGTTTAATTTACCAAAGTGGATACGTGAAAAAAATCGCCAGCTATATCCTATCACAAAACTAAAAAATCACTATCTTAGCACAAAGAACAGCAAACGTTTGAGTAAGCTGTGATTTTTTTAGAAAAAACAAGCAACTGTAAAATAGAAAAATATGAAACCCGATTTTGCAAAGTTAGATTTCTCTAAATCTATCCAAAATAACCCAAAAGAAAAGGGAAAGCCTTGGAAAAGCCCCGAAACCATCAATATAGAGCAGTTTTATACCGAAAATGACCTCAAAGAAGTAGCACATCTGGGCTTCATTGCGGGCAAAGCACCTTTTCTCAGAGGACCTTACAGCACAATGTACGTACAACGCCCTTGGACTATCCGCCAATATGCAGGCTTCTCTACTGCCGAAGATTCCAATGCCTTTTACCGCCGTAACCTTGCCGCAGGGCAAAAAGGGCTTTCCGTAGCCTTTGACCTAGCCACGCACCGTGGCTATGATTCTGACAACCCTCGTGTAGTGGGTGATGTAGGCAAAGCAGGCGTAGCGATTGATTCTATCTTGGATATGAAAATCCTTTTTGATGAAATTCCACTTGACCAAATGTCGGTTTCTATGACCATGAATGGGGCAGTGATTCCAATTATGGCTTTTTATATTGTGGCAGCCGAAGAGCAAGGCGTAAAACCTGAACAACTCACTGGCACGATTCAGAACGACATCTTGAAGGAATTTATGGTGCGCAATACCTATATCTATCCGCCTTCGCCTTCTATGCGCATCATTGGTGATATTTTTAGATATGCCTCTGAGAATATGCCCAAATTCAACTCTATCAGCATTAGCGGCTATCACATGCACGAGGCAGGCGCACCCGCCGACCTTGAGCTTGCCTATACCCTTGCCGATGGCTTGGAGTATATCCGCAAAGGCATTGCGGCAGGTTTAGATATTGATGAGTTTGCCCCTCGCTTGTCTTTTTTCTGGGGAATCGGCATGAATCACTTTATGGAAATCGCCAAAATGCGTGCTGCCCGTTTGCTTTGGGCAAAACTCGTGAAGCAATTTAACCCCAAAAGTGAAAAATCGCTTGCCCTCCGAACACACTGCCAAACCTCAGGCTACAGCCTCACGGAGCAAGATGTTTTTAACAATGTAACACGCACCACCATAGAGGCAATGGCTGCCGTGCTGGGACATACCCAATCTTTGCACACCAATTCGCTTGATGAAGCCATTGCTTTGCCTACTGATTTTTCGGCGAGAATTGCCCGCAATACACAGCTATTCTTGCAGCACGAAACGGGCATCTGCAGTGTGGTCGACCCTTGGGGAGGCTCTTATTATGTAGAAAAACTAACGCACGACCTTTGTCATCGGGTCTGGGAGCTGATACAAGAAGTAGAAGAACTGGGTGGAATGACCAAAGCCATAGAAGCAGGTTTGCCCAAAATGCGCATAGAAGAAGCTGCTGCACGCAAGCAAGCACGAATAGATGGTGGCAAAGAAATCATCGTGGGAGTTAATAAATACCGCCCCGAGCACGACAAGGAAATTGAACTGATGGAGGTGGACAATACGGCTGTGCTGCACGCACAACTGGCTCGCCTCAAAGATTTAAAAGACAACAGAAATAATGCTGATGTAAAAGCCGCCCTAGAAGCTATCACACGCAGTGCCAAGACGGGCGAGGGCAATTTGCTTGAAATGGCTGTGCAAGCTGCCCGAGTAAGGGCTACACTAGGCGAAATCTCAGATGCTATGGAAAAAGTTTTTGGCAGACACAAAGCCATTATCCGTGCCATTTCAGGCGTGTATTCTGCCGAAGTTTCTGATGATGAAAACTTCAAGTTGGCTCAAGAAATGGCTGATAAATTTGCCGAAACCGAAGGTCGCCGCCCTCGTATCTTAGTAGCCAAAATGGGGCAAGATGGGCACGACCGTGGGGCAAAAATCATAGCCACAAGTTTTGCCGATTTGGGCTTTGATGTGGACATAGGCTCACTCTTCCAGACGCCTGCCGAAGTAGCGATGCAAGCCATAGAAAATGATGTGCATATCGTGGGCGTATCTAGCCTTGCCGCTGGACACAAAACCCTCATTCCACGGCTCATTGGCGAACTAAGGCAGCTAGGGCGAGAAGATATTTTGGTGATAGCAGGCGGAGTGATTCCTCCCAAAGATTATCAATTTTTGTATGATGCAGGCGTAGCAGGCGTATTTGGCCCCGGTACAGTCATCGCTATTGCAGCCCAAAAGATTTTAGAAGAGTTGATGTTAGAGTAATCTTCTAGGATTAATACTTTGCAAATTGCTTTTGAGTATTGAGTTTGCAAGCGTGAAGAACAAAACGAAGAAAAATTCATTTAAAAAAATAGTTTTTTGATTATGGAAATTCCAAAAGTTGGTTTAGGAAAGTTTGTTGTAATTATTGCAGAATACTCCACGGGGCATATTCTCAATAAGGATAGGAGTTTATACTTGAATCAGGGACAAGATTATTTTGAAGTATTTGAGAATGAACAAGGAGCTTTCAAATATGTAATGGATTTAGTAGAAGAAAGTGGTGAAATAGAAGCTGTAATTTTTAATGGTAGTGGGGAGCACGTAAAAACAATAAGGCCCACTGTCTGAGTTTCTGAAACTATTTCTAAGTTGCAAACCTTGGCTTGTAATATATAACTCAAGTAGAAAGTAAAATGTCAGTAAATAACTGACATTTTTTGTATATTTGTACTAAACATTAAAAGCAAAGCAAGATGCAAGCACTACCCATAGGCATACAAGATTTTTCTAAAATCCGCAAGAATACCTTATTGTATATAGACAAGACTCCTATTATCTACCAACTTCTGAAAAGTGCAGGTTATTTCTTCCTTTCTCGCCCACG
>CAYZQI010000219.1:3983-6212 GCA_964480455.1 uncultured Cytophagaceae bacterium | reverse complement strand
TGATGATTTCTGCCGTAAACCACGATTTACGCAACCCACTGAACCCTATCTTGAATTTTAGTAAGCCTGATTATCCCAAATACAGTGATAAAGAGCGTTTAGGGCTGATTCACCAGCAAGCAAGCAATATGCTTGCCCTCATCGAGGACATCATGAATGTCTATCGTGCTGATAAACTTACTGTGCAGCCTAGCCCCAATGCACCCCACAAAGCCGTTGAAGAAGCAATCCAATTGATTAGCCTTGCCAAAAACAGCAAGCCAGCCATTCGTAATGAAATTCCTGCCGAACTGATGGCGAACTTTGACCACGGCTACATCAAGCGGGTATTTGAGAATTTCCTGAGCAATGCCGTCAAATACACCAAAAGCGAAGAAAAAGGTGGCTGGGTACGTTTCTTTGCCGAAGTACAACCCGATACACAGCAGGTGATTGTGGGTGTAGAAGACAATGGCAAGGGAATCCCCAAAAATAAATTTGAAGAGATATTTTTGCCCTTCGTCAATCCTGATGCACGCAGCATAGGCGGGGTAAAGTCGGTGGGCATAGGGCTAACTTTCTGTAAAAATATCGTAGAAGCGCATCATAGCCGCATAGAGCTCGAGTCGGAAGAGGGCAAAGGCACCAAGTTTTATTTCGCCCTGCCTTACATCGCTCCTGAGGAGAAAAAAAGCAGCGAAGAAGAGGGTACACTGGCAATAATCCAGCTAAGTGCTGAAGAAAAAGAAGCAATGGCAGAGTATCTTTTAGAGATACGTAAACTAGGCTTGCGTAGTGCCAAGCTCAAAGGCTACCTAGAGCGCATGGACGTAGGCGACTCTGAGCGGCTAAAAACTTGGAAGGAATCTTTGATAAAGGTGAGGGAAAAGAGGGATAAAGTGGCTTTTGAGGAGATGACAACCTAAGCCTCCGAAGAGGAGACAAGTTTCTCTGCTGTCATGCCGTAGGCATCTGTTATTTAGCGTAGCCTACCTTTGACATGTCTTCAGATTCTTTCAGAATGACAGCTAGAGTGACAACAAATATTGTACAGCATACTGTTATGTGGCTCAGTGGAGTAACTAATGACCAATTAATAAACAAAAAAATGATTACAAAAATCCTTGTCGTAGATGACGAACAGATGAACTTAGACATTGTGAGCGACTACCTGCTTGCCGAAAATCCTGATTTTGAAGTGATGATTGCCGCTGATGGGCAAGAAGCCATGGAAATACTGGAAGAAGAAAAAGACATAGATTTGGTGCTGACAGACTGGAATATGCCCGTAATGGACGGCATACAGTTGGTAAAAGCTATCAAATCTAGCGAGCTGTTCAAGCAAATTCCTGTGCTGATGCAAACTGCCAATACTACTCCCGCCGAACTGAAAATTGCTTTTGATGCGGGCGTGATGGATTATATCAAAAAACCGATAGAACCCGTAGAAATGCTTGCCCGTGTGAAGGCTGCCCTTGCCTTTCACTACGAAAAGCAAAAAAGTGAGCAACTACTTCTCAAAATTTTCCCTGAAGAGGTAGTAGAAGAACTCAAAGAACGCAATGATGCTACGCCTCGCTATTTCAAAAATGCCTCTATTCTCTTTGCTGATGTCAATGGATTTTCTACCACTGCCCGCCGCCTCAAAGACGAACCACAAAAACTGGTCAAAATGCTTGACCGTTGTTTTGAATCCTTAGATGATATTGCACTTAGGCATGATGTAGAGCGCATCAAAACCATTGGCGACTGCTATATGGCAGTGGCAGGCGTACCCACCGAAACCAATACGCACGCTTTTGACTTGGTCTTGGCAGGTTTGCAAATGCAAGCGGCAATCCAGCAACTCAATGCCGAAACCTCTGAAATGGACGCTTGGCAGTTGCGCATGGGCATACACACAGGCGACCTTGTGGCTGGAGTGATTGGCAAAGTGAAATTCGCCTACGACATCTGGGGGGATAGTGTCAATCTTGCCTCACGCTTAGAAAGCACAGGCGAAGTAGGCAAAGTACAAATCAGTGAAGAAACTTACCAAGCCGTAAAGGAGTTTTTTGTCTGTGAACCACGCCCAGAGCTGATAGAAGCAAAAAATATAGGCAAGGTACAGACTTACTTCGTAGTGTGCCTCAAGCCTGAGTATGCTGCTGGTAAAAATGGTGATTAAAGCTCACTGAAGCCCCCTAACCCCCAAAGGAAAGCCCTCTAACCCCCCAAAGGGGGAATTTGCTCCAGCTTCGCAACAATGGC
>CAYZQI010000219.1:0-3883 GCA_964480455.1 uncultured Cytophagaceae bacterium | reverse complement strand
TGAAAAAGAAAAGGAAAAGCAAAGAGCAGACGAGGAAAAAAGACGTGCAGATGAAGCCGAAGAACAATTACGCCAACTCAAAGCACAGCTTGAAGCCCTTAAACTCAATCAGGACTAGTGGAAAGCCCCCCCTAAATTTCTGTAACTCGAAGCTCCAGCTTCGCAGCTTTAACCAAAAAAGCCATTAGTTGATTAGTCATTAAAAAAATTGATTGAATAGCATAGGTCTTGGTCTATGCTTTTTTCTACTCTAACACAGCCAATTTACTGACAAGGGTTTCGCTGCCATCAAAATTGCTACTGAAAATAAGGTAAATCCCTGCTTTGGCACGCACGCCGCTGTAGTCGTTCAAATCCCAAGAAGCGGAGCCTCCCTCTGCACGGGTTTCATAGAAAAGTCTCCCTGAAATATCTGTAATCTTGACATTGGCATTTTCTACCAGTCCTGAGATGCCTACCAAACCATTGAAATTGGGGCGGACAGGGTTAGGGAATACTTTTACATTTTGGTGGGTGATTGTGCCTGCCGTAGCCGTACCCCTGTAAGAAAATAAGCCTTGTGCCGTAATGATAAATACCTCCCCTGTTTGTGGGTTTATGCTGAGGTCTAAGATAATATTTGTGCCTAGTGGACTATTTTCTGTTGTAAAATGATAGACCAAAGCACTTCCATCTGGGCTGAATAGCCACAACCCATTGTTGGTGGCTATCCATTTGCGGTTACCTCCGTCTATAGCAATGGCATTGATGACTTCGGCACGTAACAACGGGCGCAGTTCAAAAATAGGTGTAATCGCATTGACTGCACCCTCAAATACAGCATTAGGATTTAGAAATACAGCAATTCCTTGGTTAGTACCTATCCACATTTGCCCGTTTCGGTCTTGTGCAAGGGCGTTGATACTTTGGCTGGGCAGGTTGCCTTCATTGACCTGTGTGGTAAGGTAGCGAGAGCGATTGCCTTCTTCATTGAAAACCCAGATTCCGCCTCCCCTTTCGGGTGTTAGCCTGAGCCACTTATTTTGGTTGAAATCTATCAGAATGCCTAGAGGGTGTCGCCCCGCTGCAAAACTAGGTGTGAAGCTTTGCCAGATACCTTCATCATTAATTTGATGTAGTGCAGCCTGCCCTGCCCTAACCGAGTGCTGTGCCAACCAAATTCCACCACGATTATCTGCTTTGACATCAGCAATTCTAAGCAGACCGTCTTCATCTGCCTGCCAAGTGCTGTTGGACGTGTTGAGGTCAAGCACCTCAAAAGCGTCTTCGCTGTTTTGTAGCAAGACCCCCTGCCCAAAAGAAGCAAAATAATAACTTTGTGTCCGTGTGGAGTAGGTGGCTTGCACCAAATCATTTAATGGGGGAATATTCTCAGAAAAACGTGTGTCAAAAGCATTATAATTTTTCCAAAATCCATCTTCAAAAGTATAAAAACCATAGGGTTGATTTTGAGGAGTATAATTTGATGTAAAACCACCTGCACTGACTATCATTTTACCATTCAAATAATTGACAGACTGATTTTCGGGGCGTGCAGGATTGTTGGGGAAATATGCCTGAAAATTACCTTGGAGATTACCTAAAAGCCCATTTTGACTGTCTGCCAGCCATAGTGTACCTGCCTCGTCTTGTAGAGTTTGCTGCACTTGGTTGAACAAGGCATTATTTACTACTTCTATTTCTTCGGCTTGGTTGATGCGCCAAAACTGTCCTTGCAAACTCACCAAGAGGTTTTCTTGGGCAAGGTCTAAATGATTGATAGATGAAAAACTAGGGCTATTGAGTACCTGCCAAGTGCCTTGATGAGTATATTTATAAATCCCCTCATTTTGGTAGGCAGCATAGACTGCACCGCCACGGCTCACAATACCAATAGGTACAGCATTGGGTAGCCCATTTTGAGTATCAAAAAACTGCCAGTTGTTAAAATCTAATAAATTACTTTGGCGTGAAGCAATCAAAATACCTTCTTCGCTTGCCAGCAATACGCTATCTTGCGAAATAGTACTTGCCTTTATTGCAAGCCGCTCGCCTGATTGCCCTAAGTTGCGCCATGTTTCAAGTACTACATTTTGGCGTACATCTAGCAATACTACTCCAAAATCAGCCGATAGATAGGCAATATCACCTTCAAAAAAGATATCATTAATGGTTTTACTTCCAGTAAGATTGGCATCTCTGATGAGTGCGATTTCAGTCAGGGTATTGTCTTTAAGCAAGTTGATGTTGCTGTTTTGGAATACAATCAAGAGATTTTGTGTAGGCGTGTGGTAAGCAATTTCTGTTACTACATTCTCACTTAATCCACTAATTTTGGAGAGCGTTTCTAGGCTTTGGTCGCTACGGTCTAGCGAAAACAAGCCTTGTGTAGTCGCACAGAATATTTTTTCGGGTGTTGGGGCAATCCTTCGGGTAGCTTGGTAGTTGGCGTGTGTACGCCATGTGCCTAGCGGAATGTTTTGTGCAAAAATATCTGTAAAAGAACTTAAGAAGCACAAAAAGAAACACAAATAATTGAATGATTTCATAGTAGAAGATTAGCTATGTATAAGTTATTGGGTTGAATCAATTAAAAATCAATATTTTACTTAGGAATAGGTTACTTTATAGTCATTACGGGCAAAAACGCTGTAAGCGTGAAACCTTTAAAACTTTACTACTGTACTTCACTTGCACCTATTTTCTTTAAATCTTGCTCTAAAAAATATTCCAAATTGATTTTGTCTATTACTGAAAGTGCATCAATTTGTATTCTAAAAATATCTTTTATCAGCATCGCCAACTCAAAAATATTGGGCAAACTGTTGGCCTCTTCTAGCTCCCTAAACCGTTGTTGCTGCGCCTTTGTGATGATACTTAGCGGCATACCTCCCATCTGTGTCATAAAACTAAAACCAACTACTGCCACCTCTGAGATGGGAATGGAGCGGCTAGGGCTTCCGTTTTGTAGATAATCTATTGAAGTGCGTGAGATATGTAAACTATGACTTATCAGATAACTTGAGATAATGCCATAAATCGCCCCCAATGTAAAGAGGAGCAGCACAGCACCAAAGATGTAAAAAGTATATTGATCGTCTTTATTTAGCAAATCACTATAGAATTTAGAATTGATTGTCCAGAGCCCAGCCAATGCAATAATAAATGCTACAAACTTGAAACTGAGCTTATTTTTCCAACTGTACGCTACATAATCGGCATACTCAAAGCGTGTCATAACATGCTCAGGAAAGGCAGCAGGCACACTTGGCTGGTATTCAACACCGTCATTTTCTTTTATGTGCAAGAAAGCATACACACGACGATAGTAACGCTCGGCACTGTTGCGGCTGTTTAGCTCTTGTAGTTGCCAAAGCGTAGCATCTTTTTTTTGTAAATAAATTGTATAGACTTTTGTACGGCTTTTGCCACTTGAGCGTATTGTTTCTCGCATTATCACATCTTTAATTTGATGGTAAGGCAACACAGCTACTTGCGTACTTCCTTTGATTTTTTGATATACCTTCACTTCTTGGGTTTGGTTGTCTAGTACTATTTTGTAAGGATTATCGTGTCGGGCATAATAGATAATGCTACAAATACTTATTACTGTTATACCCGAGCCGATTAAAATACGGTTAAGCCCCTTAATGCTTTCCTCGTTGGCTACTTCGCTTGGTGCAGTAAGACCTATCAATAATATGACAAGCCCCACTAAGCTCAAGATTAACATTACAATCAATAGCAAATTTCCTGTTTTGAAGGTCATTTGGTATTGCTCTTCTGAGGCTATTTTGTAGTACATTGACATAGGCAATCTTATTTTGGTAATAGTATTTTATTGTTGCTGCAATGGTTCGTTAAAAATTAGGCAGCTCTAGCCCCGAAAGAATAAAGCTGCTTT
>CAYZQI010000218.1:0-6351 GCA_964480455.1 uncultured Cytophagaceae bacterium | reverse complement strand
AAACAAGCTAACCATTCAACCATAAAACAAGCTAACCATTCAACCATAAAACAAGACAAACATAAATTTAATGAAATCACCAAAAAAATTACTTATTTTGCAAATAGTTAAATAGTGTTTAGTTTTGAGAAAGAATAATGAAAATAGAAATCAATAGAATAGATGATGCCTACAGATTTGAAGCACACAACGAGCTAGGACAAACTGTCATTATGGACAGTTCGGCAGAGCATGGAGGGCATGATGCAGGGTTTAGACCTATGCAAATGCTACTTGCTGGCATAGGGGGCTGTAGTGGAATAGATGTCATAGACATCATGAAAAAACAACGGCAAGAACTCAACGACATCAAAATCACGGTAGAAGCAGTGCGTGAACAAGGTAAAGTACCTTCTTTGTTTACAGAAATACATCTACACTACCGTTTTTTTGGCGACATAGAAGAAGAAAAAGCACAGAAAGCATTGGATTTATCCATTCAAAAATATTGCTCTGTAGCCAAAATCATTGAAAAAACAGCCCAAATTTCTTACTCTTTTGAAGTAATCCGATAAAAGCAGGCTATTTACCAGCAAAATAAATAATTTGAAAAAAGAGATGTCAAAATTCGAAACCCTTGCCATACGCACTCAGACCGAACGCACCCAGCACCGTGAGCATAGTACACCTATTTTTGCTACCTCGAGTTTTGTGTTTGAAGATGCCGAACATGCACGCGCTATGTTCAACAATGAAATAGAAGGAAATATCTACTCACGCTACTCTAACCCTAGCAATGATGAATTTATCCAAAAGCTTTGCTTGCTAGAAGGTACTGAGTCAGGTATTGCTACTGGCTCGGGCATGGCGGCTATGTTTATCAGTATTGCCTCTTTTTTGCGTAGTGGCGACCACCTGCTTGCCTCGCGTTCTTTGTTTGGTTCTACCCACCAAATCATTACTGAACTCCTGCCACGCTGGGGCATTACGCATACCTACATAGACATCAACCGCCCTGAAGATTGGGAAAAAGGTATCCAAAAAAACACCAAAATGATGTTTGTGGAAAGTCCTTCTAATCCTGCCCTGGATTTGATTGACTTGGAGGCACTGGGCAAACTTGCCAAAGCCTACAACATTATCTTGAATGTAGATAACTGCTTTACAACGCCTTACCTGCAAAATCCTGTGAAATTTGGTGCGGACATAGTAACTCACTCTGCCACTAAATTCATAGATGGGCAAGGGCGTGTGCTAGGGGGGGCGGTGCTAGGCAGCAGGCAGCACATCAAAGAAGTAATGTTTATGGCAAGGCATACGGGGCCAGCCCTCTCGCCTTTTCACGGTTGGATACTTTCCAAAAGTCTCGAGACACTGGCAGTACGCATGGAAAAACACTGTCAAAATGCCCTCGAACTGGCAAAATATTTGGAGAATCACCCGAGGATAAACTTAGTAAAATATCCTTTCTTGCCCTCGCACCCTCAGTATGCGCTCGCACAAAAACAGATGTGTGCGGGTGGCGGCTTGGTTACTTTTGAAATCAAGGGAGGGCAAACTGCGGCACAAAATTGCTTGAATCAACTCAAAATGATTTCACTTAGTTCAAATTTGGGCGACACACGCAGTATCGCAACGCACCCTGCCTCTACTACACATTCAAAATTGAGCCCCGAACAGAGACAACAAGTGGGCATCACAGAGGGCTTAATCAGAATTTCAGTTGGCTTAGAACATATTTCGGACATCATTGCAGACCTTGAACGAGCCTTGAATGGTTAGATTACTTCATCTTTCTTAAATTTTAATAACCTATGCTACACAAACTTTTTTTGATAATTTGCTTTGTATTTTTCTCTACCTCATGGGCAGCCTTGGCGCAGTCTGCTGCTGAGTTCAGGCAAAGAGGGATGAATGCTGGCGAAAGAGGCAATCACCAAGAAGCCATCCAGCACTTTACGACTGCCATTTCCTTAGAATCAGCCAACCCACTTAATTATTTTCTGAGGGCAACCGCCCGCACACAGGCTTTTTTGTATGAACCTGCCATTGATGATTATGGGCTCGCGCTGAACCTACAAGCCAATGATGTACAGACACTCATCAATAGAGGAATTTTACATATCAAAGTGGGTAATTATGTGAGTGCTATTGCTGATTTTGACCGTGTAGTTAGCCTACAACCCAACAATGCTCTTGCTTTTTTTATGCGCGGAGAAGCAAAATACAATGCTATCAAAGGAGTTTACACTCCTCGGAAAGCATATTCTTTTTTTGATATTGTAGGAGATTACAGTCAATGCCTTGCTCTGGATAATAGATTTGCCCTTGCCTTCCAACAGCGTGGTGCAGCACGGATAGACTCTGCTTACAGCAGTGCCAAACTGCTCAATAACTCTGAAACAGGGTCTATCTGTGAGGACTGGTTTCGTGCCTTTGATACGGGGCTTATGTCTGCATCTAATTGGATAAGAACCCACTGCGGAAGCAATGCCTCTGATGCACTATTGCAAAAACTCCAGCAGCTTGTGCGAGCAAAGCAAAGCAATCAAAGACCTATAGAAGTAATGAGCTTACTCAACCAACTCATTGATACACAACGCTTTGATACTGAAGTAGTGAATGAAGCATTGGAAGAACGCATTGCCATCAAAATAAGTAATAAAGATTTTGCTGGTGCGCTAGAAGATGCAGAAATACTGTTGAAAGCCAACCCTCAAGGCGGTGCAACCACAGCTAAAGCCTATTACCTCAGAGGGACTTGTAGGGCAGGCCTGCGGCAGTTTGACCGCGCCCTACTGGATTTTGACCAGGCCATCTTTTCAGGCTATCAGACCTCTTGGATTTATTATGAACGGGGTAATGTACAGTTTGAGCTTCGCAACGAAAGCCTTGCTTGCCTAGACTGGAAAGAAAGCGAATCCCGTGGCGACCAGCGTGCTACTGATAAGCTGAAGATTTATTGCAAATCGGGTGGACTTTTTAGAGGAAATTAAACAAATTCCTGCCCGATAAAAAAAGATCGTAATTATTTAGCTACATCAATCCAAATCTTAAATCGCATCAAAGATAGCAACCCTAGCAGGGTTTTGCTTGCTTACATTCCTTTTTCTACAAAGATTTTACGCCTACGGCGTTTTGAAAACGAGCTACTTAAATAATTGCAAAATATCTTTAAGGATAAAATTTATGGTTTTTTATTTAGAACAGTATAAAAGGCCAATGACTCTCTTAGATGAGAGCCATTGAATGACTTTTTTTTTATAAGTGATAGGATAATTTAATGCCTCACCAACACACGCCTTATTTGTGTTTCGCCCTCGTTCGTAAGACGGAGGTAATAAGTACCCTCGGGTAAACTGCTTGTATTGATGCTTGCCCTGCCTGCTTTGAGTTGCCCCTGCCAGACTACTTCCTGATAGACATTGAGTAGCTCTAGTTCGCTGTCAAGATTGGCTAAGGATTTGCCCGAAGTGCTGGATTTGTTTTGTGAAATTGCTGAGTTTGCTTTTTCAGAGGCTGTGTCGGTAGTTGCTTCTACGATAAGTTCTTCATCGCTTGGGTTGGGGTAAGTCATCAAATTAGGGCTTGGCGTTCCGCCACAATTAAAGGAAGTAAATCCAAACTCACTATAAATAGCGCTTTCCCCACAAGTGTTTACTGCTTTCACATAAAAATTAAAATTTACTTGGTCATCACCATATTGATCTATTTTTACCCTAATCGCTGACTGATTTGTTGTGATACTTTCCCACAATACACCACCAAATATAGTCCACTGATAATCAATGCCTTCAAATGGATTGATATCTTCTACACTTAAATCTACTATTTGATTGGGACAAAACATGGAAATATTAGGAGTAAACCCAATAATATCTGTGGGGGTAGCAGGTAAACCAGCCCAGACATCCCTACTCACCACCGAACCACAATTATCAGGCAAGGTAGCTGTAATGGTAGCATTGCCGTTGCCTGTAGCGGTGACTACTCCCGTGGTAGAGTTGATACTGACTGGTCCCGTAGCTGACCAAGTTACATTTGCTCCTGTGGGCAAGCTCGCTACGCTGTACTGAGAAGTGCCTGTATTGCAGACGGAATTTGGCCCGTTCAGGGTGAATGTGGGGGCGCAAACCTGCGAACAATTCAGGTTATTGGGTGTATTCCCTTCCATTTCGTTGAAAAGCCATTGTGCATTGCGGGCGGTGAAAGTTAAGTGAGTGGCATTGAATACATTTAGATTAAGGGGTTCTTGGGCTATAAAATTAGCAGCCCTTGACTGATTTTGAGGGCTAATTCCTGCGGTATAGCTGGCACTTAGAGAGGCAGCATTGTAATTGGTAATGTCTAAAGCACTGGCAGTAGAAACAAAACTGAAATTAGGGGCTACGCCAAATCTTGAGCCATATCCAAAAATGTATAGAAAATTAAAGCTACTATTCAAAGGCTCTAATAATTCATCAGGAACGAATGTACCTAAATCATAAGTACCTCCAGGTGCTCCATCAATGGGTAATAAATTTGCAGTAGAGTTGGCTTGTTCGTTGATAATGTCAGAGTTTATACAAATCAAGCCCAACAAACAAGTCCTAAACCAAACCCTAAACTTAAAAATACGCCTTACTTCTCCTTGATTAGGGAGTGCATTCACAATGAACTCTGATTGGACACGGGCAGAAATAGAAATAATAGGAATTAAAAAAGCAAAAGCATTGGCATTCAATCTGGTCAATTCTGTATAGGGTGCGAAAAGTGGATTACCACATTCTGCCCCATTTGAGGTAGCAATGAATCTGTAAGGAGCAGGGTCATTGGCAGGGAAAGTAATCATAGTGCGGTACTCATTGTCCAGAAAATTATTGAGCTGATAGGCATAGTTGTTTGCGCCATTTCTTACAGTACGATAGATGAGCAACTGCCTCGTAGCGGGTGCATCTAGTAAATCTCCTGTATCCTGAATAATAGGAAACAAATCACGAAGGGTACCCACAGAGAGGAGCAGCTGAGCTGGTGCTTGCAAACCCACAGGTACGTTTGCCCCTCGGTGTGGGCTATCGTGGGTGATGAGCAAACGAGTTTCGTGTTCATTATCAGGAAGTCCTAGCCTGTCATTTCTTTCCATCTGTGCCAAGCCAAAGCGTGCTACCAAGCCACCCATACTCAAGCCCATCACTACATTCTGCTCTCTTAGGTTGTTATTATTGACATTGTTTACCTTGTTGTCATTGACCCAGCGAAGTACATCTTGGAACATAGCCGCATTCCTGCGGATGTCATCTACACTGTTGTTGTATTCTATATATACCAAATCATAACCCGCTACATTGTCTAGCTGGAAGTTAAAGTCATAACCCTGAAAGGCAGGTCTATTAATAAACGTAATAAACTCATTATAGCCAAAAGCAGGAAATTCACCTCCTAGTGTTTCTGAAGGGTCATAGCCTTCTACAATGATGAGGGGTTTCATCAATCGCCGAGTGGTATTTCGGGTAGGGTTCAGTTCTGAAAGGACGATGCGTAGTACTGCCCCCGCATGGTTGAACTCAGGGTCTATGTCCTCGAAAAAACTGGCTTCGTTTGGGTCATACAAGCTGCTCACATTGGGGATAATCTTAGTAACAATCAAGGAGGACTGCGAGGTAACCGTGGTAGCATCTGTATAAGTACAGCGTATTTTGACGATTTTATGCCCTACTGTCGTGTAGTTTACCGTGAAAGCTTGATTCAAGGTCAGTGTCTGCCAGCCCATACCGTTACCTGCGTCTATCTGAATCTGAGAAAGGGTCTTGCCTGTATTGCTCAAAAACAAATTAGACCGTACAATAAAAGAAACATCTCCCGTTTCGCTCATTTTCTGATTGAGGGCAGCCGCAAAAACGCTGTGGCTTGAGTAGGGACTTTGTGTCCTGCCTGCTACGTCTCTAAATTGTTGATTCTGGACACTAAGCAGGTTAGAAGTTACTGCATTGGGCTTGAGTCCATTGAAATTGTAGTGGATTATCGGAATCTGAATCGCCGAGCCAGTGTACTGATTAAACCGAGCATTGAGCGTATCTAGGCTAGGGAGGGTCTGTGTGCCATAGATGCGAGCGGTGAAGAGGCTGTAATACAAGGCTCTCCAGCTATTGATATCAAGGGTATCTTGTGCTGTGATTGATTTGGCTTCTATGAGTCCGTAGCCGTATTCATCTAAAATACCCGTAGGAATTTGTGATTTGTTGAGGGGTGCAAATACATAGTCTAACTTGGTGCGCAAGTCATTGAAACTTTGGGCAAAACTAAACTGACTTACAAAGCAAAATAAAAGAATAAATAAGTATTTGATTTGATTTGATTTGATTTGATTTGATTTGATTTGATTTGATTTGATTT
>CAYZQI010000217.1:0-6467 GCA_964480455.1 uncultured Cytophagaceae bacterium | reverse complement strand
TGGTGATAGTTGGGTGCTTTTTAAATCCCCGCCTTCGCCAAGCCTTGGGCGTTATCGCTCAGTGTAAAGAGCCGACCCGCAAATGGCACATTTGGTTTTTCCGATACACAAGCCAACGCTCAAAAAACCAAAAGAGCCATTTTTTGCCAACGCTCGACAAAACAATCCAAAATAATTTATTACATTTGACCAAATTTAGACAAGTATAATTTTAGACAATGACACTTGGACAGAAAATAAGAGAATTGAGGGAACAAGCTGGTCTTAAACAAAGAGAACTTGCATATCAACTTGGAATTGGAGAAGGTTTTCTAAGCAAAGTTGAAAATGACCAAAAACCCATAAAAAGAGAAGATTTAACAAAGTTGAAGGAACTCTTTAAAACACCGATTGAAGAACTTGAATCATTATGGCTTGCTAACAAAGTATATTCAATTGTAAGAGATGAAGAATCAGCCTTGTCAGCTTTGAAAGTAGCCGAGGAACAAGTAAAATATAAAAATCTTAAAAATGCTTAATAATGTTTGTGAACCATACAAAGAATTAGAAGAGGTCGTTCAAACTTTTGAAGAGCAGTTAGAATTGTTCTTTTCAAAGGATTTTGAGGCTAAAACTGACAAACCTAAACAAGATGAAAATTTAGGACAAGTTTTTACGTCTGTAATTCTTGCAAAGTTTATGATTGGTTTATTGAGAGAAAACCTAAAACCTTATTTTTCAATACTTGATCCTTGTATTGGCCCAAACACTTTTTTTAAAGCAATGACTAAGGACTTTTCAAATTGTAATTTGAAAGGAATTGAAATTGACATTAGTTTAATCACTGAAGAAATAAAAGAGTTTTACGAAAGCCCAAATAGAACTTTAATCAAGGGCAACTTCTTTGATTTGCCAATTACGGAAAAGTTTGACCAAATTGTCCAAAATCCGCCTTATGTAAGACAAGAACTATTGATTGACGGTGCAAATTCAAAAGAGAGTATTAGGTACAATGTATCTTCTCTTTTATCCACAATTCCATCGCAATCAAATTTATATATCTACTTTTTATTGAAGTCCATTTTGCATTTAAAGGAAGGTGGCGTAATGGTTGCTGTGATATATGACAGTTGGCTTTACAGCAGTTTTGGAAAATTTTTAAAAGAGTCTTTCCTTAAACTAGGACACTTAGAAAGTATTTATCATTTCAAAAAAAGTGCCTTCGATAACGTAGAAATAGGTGCTACTGTATTAAAATTTATAAAAGATAAGAACCGTAAGAAGTCTATATCATACTATCCACTAAATGATTTAAACGATTTACGAACATATAATGGCATAAATACAAATTGTTTTAAATTAAAACAGCAAGAGTTATTAACTTTTAGTTTCAACAATCAGAGTAAAATCGATTTCAAATCAAGCTTATTTAAGGAACTTAAAACAATTGTTTCTCAACCAATCCAAAGAGGAACATCAGCAGTAGTAAATAGCCATTTTATTTTCTCAAAAAATGAATTGCCTGAGCTAAAACCAATAGTCAAGGATGTTTCACAGGTTAAAACCTACACTGTAAACCAAGAAAACGCTTATATTCTAGCAGTTAATGGGTCAATCTCTAATGAAACTAAACAATATTTAGAATCAGTCAAAAATGAAATTTTAGAAACCCCTCCTCAAAAGTTTATAGCTGTAAAAAGAGATATTCAAACTAAAAGAGATTGGTATAAAATAAATTTAAAAGCAACAGGCAATTTCATCTTCAATTATTACTTACGAAACAATATTGATTTCATTTATAACCCAAAAAAGTTTTTGTGTTCTGATAACTTTTATATTCTCAACATCAAGGATAATGAATTAACAACTTTTTCAATTTTAAACTCATCTTTTACGAGATTAAATACACTTAGTAAATCAAGAAGTCAGGGAAATGGTTTGAGAAAAATACAGCTTTACGAGTTTAAAGAAGTGAAAATAATTGACTTGAATAAACTTACAGAACCCAGCATCAAAAAATTAGAATTACTAGGAAAAGAATTGATGTACGTGAGCAGATATGCAAACGAACAAAAGCAGATAATTGAACAAATTGATTTAGTGTTAATTGACGAATACAATGAAAAAACCAGTTCATCATTAACAATTGATGATTTAAATAATGAGATAAAAGAATACTTGAATTAAGATGATAAACCTTTGGTATAACTCTGATGAGGTTGCAGACTTCCACCCGCTTGTTGAGAAAGCACTAAACGATGCTTTGGTGAATGGTGGTTACAATAACATTGCAGAAGTAATTCACCACCCTGCAATTCCTAACAGCACAATCATCCCCGACTTTGCAATAAAATTAAAAGCAAGCCAACGTTATGTTTTTATTGTTGAAGTAAAAAGAACTCAAAGAGATGTTGAATCACAGCGTTACCAAAATCAATCGCGTTCTTATGTAACCGACTTTGGGCCTCATTGGGAACCGAATTATCACAAATACTTTTGTGTAACCAACATTGAAAGGTTGGTTTTGTTTGCGGACAGAAATGGTGTACCGTTGACAAGTTGTTTACTTAAAGGAAATCCACGACAACATTCGCTTTTCAATCCAGTTAATCACGATGCAACGGCATCGGTTGCAGAACTGCAAGCAACTTTTGAAAATATTTTACCGAATATATTCAATCGTGTACCACCTGATTGGGATAACAACTGGCAGCTTGTCATTGAAAGTTTTCACAATAACTATGTTGCGTTAAATAATTTACTAGGCTATCCTGAAGCAGTAAAAAGGGAACTGACACTTTACGAGTTGTTCCGACTTCTTGCATATGCTTACTTGAAAGATTACTATACCCAAACTGCAAACCCAAATGCTGCATATTTCCACAACTACCCGCCAAACAACGCAACGTTACCGCAGTTCAAAAACAATCTTTCAAATAATTACAACAGAATAATACAATTAGATTTTCAGCAAATTTTCACTGATCATCCTAATCAAGGACAACGACTTTTCCCAAATAACTTTACTGCAAACTACTTGCAGTATTTCAGAGATTTAATTCAGTGCTTTGTTCAGCACAATGCTAATGCAGTAGCAAACAACCCTTCACCTTCTTATGTCTTTAATCTTCTTACTTCAAAAATTTATATCAGAGAAGAATTACACAGCAAGGGAAAGGTTATGTCTGATGCTGAATTATCAAACTTACTTGCTGCTCTTTGCATTGATTCTCCAAATGCAAAGGTTTTAGACCCAGGTTGTGGTGATGGCGCATTGCTTGATGCTGCATATGACCAGATAAGTTTGCTTGCCGTAACGGCTAATCAAGCTAAGACACACAACCAAATTTTAAATCAAATTGATGGGATTGAAATTGACCCGTTCCTTTCTCAATTATCTGCTTTCAGGTTGCTTTCAAAAAATCTTGCACAGGTAAATAACAACACATCTGCAAACATTGTAATTGGGGATATATTTCATAACGCAAGAGCAAATCAGTATGATGCTGTTGTAATGAATCCACCGTTTTTACGGAACGACAATCCTGATGCACCTATTACAGTAGCGGATAAAACAAAAATGAGAACTGCAATTACAGGTCAAGGTTTGAATTACTTTGTTGCAAATGCTTCACAGCCTAACCTCTATTTCTACTTCACTAATTTCATTTGGCATTATTTGCGAAACAATGGCAAAGCAGGGATTATCTTAATGACAAAATTCCTGAACAATGAAGACGGAGAACATTTGAAGCAATTTATCTCTGACAAGGTTGAAGCAATCGTCTCTTATCCGAGAAAATATTTTCAAGAGTTTGTTGTAACAACAGTAATTGTGATTTTAAAGAAGGGAAACAACTCGGCAAATGTTTCTTTTGTGAGAGTTTCAGATGAAAATATTTTACTTAATCCCGACAATCTGAAAGCGATACTTGCTTTGAATGCGGATACAACAACAGCATCGTACAAACTAAGACTAGTTCCAAGAAACACACTTGTCCCAACTACAAATTGGAAACAATATTTGAATGATAAAAACTATGACGATTTCTTAAACTTAAATTTATTAGTTGACATTGACCATCATTTTGCAAGCATTGGAAGAGGCGGTGCAGAAGCTAGTGGAGCCTCAACAATTATTTTTCCAACGTTTGACCAACAAGCCAACAATTTTTTCGGTTTAGGCAAACGTCTAACACCAGTACAACGAAACGCAGGAGTTCAGAGAACAAGAATTAATATCCCAGTTGCACTCAATCCAAGGGTAAGTTACGGTATTCAAAATAATTTTCAACGCAGGAATTATATATTGAGTATTAATGATATTGAACTTGATAAAGCATTTCACTTTCCTGCAAGAGCTGATAGAAATGAGGCCAATGCTTTACCAGTTGCATTACAAGGCAATCAAGATTTAGTTGACTTCTTCGATGATTGTGTTGCTGAATTTGGTTTGCAAAAATGGAGAACAATTGTAAATGCAGCTTCCAGAAACACCATTAATCCGAAAATTTTAATTCCTAGAGCTGACAGGACAAAGCATTGTGTTTATTACAATCCACACAATCACAACTTAACTCTTTCAACAAATTTCTTTTACTGTAACGATTTGCGAAATCAAAATGCTAATGCAACGGTTGAACAACAATACAAATTCATAACCGCATTTTTGCTATCAGCATTCGGACAAATTCAGTTTGAACTCAATGCAAACAATCAGGAAGGTTTAAGAAAATTGGAGGGTTTTCAAATCAACCGTTTCAAAATTCCTGACTTGACAAAATTTACACAAGCAGAAATTTTGTCTGTTGTTTCTGCGTTTGATGCCATCAATATTGCTAATCCCGATTTTAGTGGTGATGAAGGAATAATAACACCAAGAAGAAATCTTGATTTAGAAATTGCCCAAATCATTTTTACTAGAAATAATTTGGGCTTTGCAAATGCAGCAGTAATGACAGATTATTTTGAATTATTCTTAGCCGACCTAGTAGAAGACAGAAGATTATGAAAAAAAACAAGATTAAAGTAATAGGTTTATTCTCAGGATGCGGTGGTTTAGATTTAGGATTTAAACAGGCTGGATATGATTTAATATGGGCAAATGACATTTTGAAAGATGCTTGTGATACTTATAGATTGAACATCGGAGACCATATAGTAAATGAAGATATTACAAAAATTGATTTAGAAACAATTCCAAATGCTGATATTATAATTGGTGGTCCACCTTGTCAAGGCTTTTCAGGAATTGGCAAACGAGATCCTAATGATAATAGATCAGCATTAGTATATTCTTACTTAGATGTTGTAAATAAAGTTCAACCGAAAATATTCCTTTTTGAGAATGTTACAGGAATTAAATCCTCTAAAGCAGTTGATGGCTCTAAGGTAATTGACAACTTGAAAAAAGCATTTGAAGACATTGGTTATTACATAAATATATATACACTCAATGCTGCCGATTACGGTGTTCCACAAAGAAGAAAAAGAGTCTTTATTATTGGTAACAAAATAGGAGTTGATATTTCTGCTCCTAAACAAACCCATTTTGAGAACAAAGAAGGAAAAAGAAAATGGATTTCTTCTTTTGAAGCAATATCCGATTTGGATTCCCCGTCAGAAAATGGAGAAACAAAATATAAGCACCAACCTCAAAATGAATATCAGACTTTAATGCGAAAAAGTGCTGATAAAACCACTTTACATATAGTTCCTTATTCTAGCCCAACAGACAAAGAAATAATTAGACACGTCAAGCCAGGCGGTAATTATATGGACATTCCTGATAGTGTTTCAACAAAAAGAATTATGTATTTCAAGAGTACGGGAGGAAGAACTACTACTTATGGTAGACTTGACCCTGAAATGCCAAATTATACAATTAACACTCACTTCAATCGACCAAATATTGGCTGTAACATACATTACGAAGAAGATAGAATGATTACTATTCGAGAGGGTTTGAGATTTCAGTCTTTCCCTGATGATTTTCAACTGATTTCAAAAACTCAAAGAAATTATTATGTACAAGTTGGAAATGCAGTTCCTCCATTATTATCGAAAGCTTGGGCTGAACATTTATTCACTTATTTAGAAGATATACCCTCACCTAAAGCCATACACATTGCCAAGTCGCTCGAAAGCCAACCGCACAAGCCAAAACTTGCCAAAGAGTATGTCTTTGCCAACGCAGAAAACGATACCGAATGAAAGAACACCGAAGCGATAACATCACCTATACGCAAGCAGGGGTTTCGTGCTTCGTAGGACAGGGAAGTAGTAAAATTATGGTCAGTTCTTCGTAGGAAGTTCAGTGGTTAAAATCCCTGCCTGCGTATAGCTGAGAACCGTTAGGTAATATTATAGAGAAAAAAATTGAAAGGCTACGCACTCAAGACTTGGTGTGCGAAAGTTTGGGGTTAAATTCGGAGATTTGGGGTTGCAATATCCAAAAAGCCTTCGGGGAACAGCAAAGACTAATTCGC
>CAYZQI010000216.1:0-6686 GCA_964480455.1 uncultured Cytophagaceae bacterium | reverse complement strand
TTTATGGTGCGTGGCAAAAATGCGCTGGCACTTATCCAAAAAGTAGTTTCTAATGATGCTGCCAAGCTATTTGACGGCAAAGCCATGTATGCCTACCTCCCCAATGAGCAAGGTGGAGTGGTAGATGATTTATTGGTGTATAGAATCAATGAAGAAGAGTACCTTTTGGTGGTAAATGCCTCCAACATAGAAAAAGACTGGAACTGGATTCAAAAATACAATGCCGAAATAGGGGCATCTCTTGAAGACATCTCTGAAAATACTTCACTTTTTGCTGTGCAGGGCCCGCAAGCAACACAAGTACTACAAAGCTTGACTGAAGTAGCCCTTGAAGAAATGCCTTATTATACCTTTCAAAAAGGAACACTAGCAGGCATAGAAAATGTAATCATTTCTGCCACGGGCTATACAGGGTCTGGCGGATTTGAGCTATACTTACCCAATACCAATGCACAAAAAGTGTGGGAAGCAATTCTGGAAGCAGGTAAATCTGAAAACCTTATCCCCGTAGGATTAGGTGCGAGAGATACCCTCCGCCTAGAAAAAGGCTATTGTTTGTATGGCAATGACATAGACGATACTACTTGTCCCCTTGAAGCAGGCTTGGGTTGGGTAACAAAATTTACCAAAGATTTTGTAAATTCTCAAGCACTCAAAGCACGTAAAGAAGCAGGGCTGAAAAGAAAGTTAGTTGCTTTTAAGATGATAGACAAAGGTATCCCAAGAGGACACTATGCCATTACAGATACCCAAGGGCAGAAAATTGGCGAGGTAACCTCAGGCACTATGTCGCCTTCGCTCAATATAGGCATAGGCTTGGCGTATGTACCGATTGAGCAAAGTAGTATCGGCAGTACAATTTTTGTAGAAATTCGTAACAAGCAACTCAAAGCAGAGGTTGTAAAGCTACCCTTTGTATAAAATAAATTTCTTAACAAACATAGTACAACACTTATGAAAAATATTGAAGTATGCCTTAGCCCTGAATTACTGCCTTTTTATGAGGTGAATGATAAAATTGTGGTAGTGATAGATATTTTTAGAGCCACTTCTTGTATTGTTACGGCTTTTGCCAATGGCATTACGAGTGTCATACCCGTAGCAGAAGTACAAGACTGCAAGGTGCTTCAATCAGAAGGACACCTTGCCGCCGCCGAGCGTGATGGCGACCAAGTAGAGGGCTTTGACTTTGGCAACTCACCTCTGGCTTATCTTGACGCAGATATCAAAGGCAAAACACTTGCCATGACCACTTCTAATGGAACGCAGGCAATAGATATGGCAAAGCGTATGGGCGCAAAAGAAATTGTAATTGGAGCTTTTTTAAATAAAACTTCCATTGTAAAATACCTTTTAAAGAAAAGACAAGATACTCTTCTGCTATGCGCAGGTTGGAAAGGACGTGTGAATTTAGAAGATTCTATCTTTGCAGGCAACATCCTTGATGAACTCATCAATGATTTTAAGTTCAACAATGATGCTTGTGGTTTGGCTCGCTCATCATACCATCTAGGCAAAAATAACCCTACTCGTTTTCTGACAGATTCTTCGCACTTCCAAAGGCTTACTAGCAGAGGGCGTATGGAGGACATAGATTTTTGCCTTACACTTGATAAATATGACCTCATTCCCGTACTAGATGGGGATAAACTGGTGTTGAAATAAATCAAGTAAAGTTGGAAATATCTCAGTAGATGCTGTACTTTGCATAAAGTATAGCATTTTACATAAGGGAGTGCAAGTCAAATTGACTTCCTTATGCCCTCCCATGAGAAAAGGGAAAGGTGCTAAAAAGGAAAATTTGACTTGTACCCTGCATAACCCTAAACTTATCTCTATGAAAGAGTTAGACAAAAACCGCTTTTATCACCTTACCTTTGATGCCTCAAAATCTCTAATATGCTATAGCTACCTAGAAGAGAGTGAAGAGATGACTGATGAGGACTTTCAGCGCAATATGTCTTACTATGCTGAAATGGTACAAAAATATCAACCCAAAAGACTTTTAGTAGATAACAAGCTACTCAAATTCACGGTTAGCCCTGAACTACAAGAATGGGTAGTCAAAGAGATTGCTCCTAAAACGGCAAGCCTACAAAAAATGGCGTTTGTGTTGTCAGATGATTTGTTTGCACAAGTATCTATGCAGCAGATGATGGATGAGGAAGGGATTACTCAGCAGTATGGTTTGCCCAAATATTTTAACAATGTAAAAGAAGCACAGGTCTGGCTGTTTGCAGACTGAGGTGCTAGAAAACTTTGATAAAAAACAAAAGATTACTTCTTCAACCTATTTCAAAAGTAATCTTTTACTTTTAAGTTTAGTTCTCTGGCAATTTTTGTGGAAACAGTACCGTAAAACAGACTTCAGTCTGTTTCAGCATCTGTAGCAAAAGAGCCTGCCCTTTTGCTACAGACTCATCTCAAAAATTGTCTGACAATTTTAACTTTTTTTTAGTTAAAGTAAATACCCAATAGACCGCCCTATCGCTGCATTACTAATTTATAGCTGTAAACGCGTGTACCATCAGTACTTGTCCAAATGCCTTGCATAATGCCGTTCTTCAAAGTGCCTACAAAATAGCCTGTAACCTCTCCTCTTACATTGTACTCGGTCAGTCGCTGCGTATAAGCATTTATGTTCTTGTTGAGTACTGCCGTTCCGTTAAAACCTAATGTGCCAGCATTACCCGTTCCATAGTAGTAATGTCCTGCTACGTTTCCATCATTATTATCAGGATAAAAACAGAAAGTTATCTGCTTACCAGCTAACTTACCTTTGAATAAAAATTTACAAGGAGGGGTTTGGGCTTGAGCAGTATGGATAACACTTACAAAAATGAACCATAATATTATGCTGCCAAAAAGATTTGAAAACGTGTTTTTCATAAATAAAATTTGATAGATTAAATTTACTTCATAGACGCTATTTTTTATCTTGATTTACAGACAAAACATACAAAAACAAATCTATGATTGATTATTGAATGTAGGTGCTATATTCTGTTATTTTTTCAGCAAGGCGTTTTGCCAAGTAAGTATTTGCGTCTTTTAGGCTATCAAAAATGAGTAATGCTTCTTTTTGATAGCTAAGTTTTTTTTCATTGGTCCAGTAATGAGGTGGAGGTTGTAAGTTGGTGATACGGTCGGCAAGTTTTACTGCTGCTACTTCTTTCGGGCATTGGCAGATTCTTTCTAGGCTATCTTGCATTTGCATAGCTTTAGCTAATGCTGTGTTTTTAGTAAGTGCTTGTACACCCTTGGCTACAAACTCTCCAAAATTAATAGCTAATTCCTCAAATGTAGTTTCTGTATCTTCTAGGGTATCGTGTAGTAGTGCTAACTGCACTGCAAACTCGGTCATAAAATCTGGGCTATTCGGAGCTGCCACCAAGATTTCCATAGCCACATTGCTAATGTGTACTGTATAAGGGAGCTTTGTACCTGGCACGAACTGCTGTTGCTGCTGATGTTTTTCGGCGGCAAAGAGCAAGGCTTTTTGATAGCAAGTTTGTGTATCCATATCAGCTTATATAAAGGCTTGTATTGGTTTTGTAGATTGATTATTGAGTAAAAATAAAGAGAAATAAAAAGCAATACAATTACAAATTTGCATCATCTACTCCTTTTCAAAAACCAACCTTGCAACTCCTTGGTGGCTCAAAAATTGCAATTGCTTGAGTAGCTCAAGTGTGTGGGCACAACTTTGTAAACTGTTGAGCGAAGTATTGAAGTAAATTTCTGTTGATTTTTTGAGTGGCTTGGTAAGTACTTTTTATAAAATCAAAAATCGGATTGAAAAAAGGGAGGAAACCTTTACTCATTTCTGAAGTATCATCTTGAAAATTAAGATATATTTTATTTTCAGGTGTGTAAATCAGCACTTCGGGCGTATAGCCTGTAGCCTTTATATGAATAGGTTTGCTCATTGTATTCTTTTTTAATTTTGGTTTTTGTGTAGCTAAAAAGTGGCTTATTTTACACGAAATGTGTGTTGATGACTTTTTGGCCTACTGTAAAGATTTATTCTTCTTCCTCTTTTTTCTTCATGTACATTCTCAGTCCTGAGTCAGAGTAGTAATACTTTGCACCTTGTTTGCCTTGATAGACGGCTTTACCTTTGTAAGTTTCACCAGTGTCGATTTCAAATTTTGCTCTTTGTCTTTTTGGATTTACTTTTTTGCCTTCGCTTTTTGGCTTTGCAGTTTTTCTATTTTTTTTAGTTTTTGGAGAGGGTCTTTCTTGTTTACGTATTTTAGAAATATCTTCATCTTCATCATCAAAAACTTCATCATCATCATCATTAGAGTAGCCGTTTGTAGAAGATCTGTAGAGATAAAGCTCACTTTCATCTGCTTCAAGTTCGTTTTGTTTTCTCTTTTGGATTTGTTGATAGACTAAAAATGCGGCAGCACCCGCGCCTGCAAGGGCAAAAACGGAGGTAATAAGAGGGATAAGTTTAACTTTCATGTTTTTTTGAATCTTTTGTTAAAAAAATAAATTTCAAGCAAATTAAGTATAAAGTTTCAAAAGTTCACTTTAAAACTTTATAAATTAACAATAAAAATAAAGTTGTTGTTTTTTTTTGATTTAGCACAGAGCTTTTATCAATGTTTAGAGAAAGATAAAAAAGATAATAGCAGACTAAAATCTGCTATTATATCAGAAATACTGTTGATATCTTATCTTTTATGGTTGTCTGACAATTTTTGTGGAAATCTGTAGCTGCGTACTTCCAGTCTGCTGGCATTTATGTTCTAAACAATATTTAGCTCATCTTATCACACACCATCACAAAAATTGTCAAAGAATCTCTTTTATTTATTCTTCTTTTTTTACTTTTTCACCATTTTTTAGCAATTTAGATACAAGGTTGAAGGGAGCAGTGATGACTTCCTCACCTTCTTTCAATCCGCTCAAAATCTGAATGTTTTCAAAATCGCTAATGCCTGTTTTGACTTCTTTGGCAAGTGCTTCTCCTTTTTCTTTTTCATAAACAAAAACAATCTCTTTGACTTCCTTTTCTTGTGATTTGGTTTTGCGCTCATTGTTATCACTTGCTTCATTTTGTGCAACAGTTTTTACATTAGCTCCTTTTTTTTGTAGCTCCTCAGCGGCGCGCGTAGTTACGGCAGCAATCGGCACCGAGAGTACATTGCTTTGCTCATTGGTGATAATATCTACGGAGGCAGTCATACCAGGGCGGAAGGGGGAGCGGTTGCCTTGTTTTAAGTCTTTGTAAGACTCGGGCAATATTCTGATTTTTACTTGAAACTCTGTAACCGCATCAGCCGAAACAGTAGTATTGGCAGTATTAGAGATTTCAGTAACAATGCCCTTAAATTTTCTGCCTGCACTGGTGTAAGCATCTACATCTATCATCACAGACTGGCTTTCTTTGACCTTGATAATATCATTTTCATTGACATCTACTTGTACTTCCATATTGTCAAGGTTAGCAACGATAAGCATTTCAGTACCTGCCATTTGTGCTGTTCCTACTACTTTTTCACCCTTTTCTACACTAAGTTTTGAGATAATGCCGCTCACAGGGGCATAGATTTCGGTACGCGAGAGGTTGTCAAGCGTTTGGTTGAGATTGGCTTGCGAAGATTGCACATTGTAGTTGGCAGCCTCTACACTTTCGGCAGCAGCTTTGAGCTGTTGCTGGGCAACTTGGTAGTTTGTCTTAGCAGTAAGAAATTCAGTTTCGGAAATTACCTTCTGGTCAAATAGTTTTTTATTGCGTTCATACTCAGCAAAAGTGCGCGCAAGTTCTGCTTTTCTTTGGAGATAAACGGCTTGCGATTGTGAATAATTGGAGCGTACTGAATTGAGGGAAGCCCTCGCACTTTGGGCAACATCTCTAAAATTATCGGGGCGAATTCGGATAAGTAGTTGACCTTGACTGACAGAGTCGCCTTCTTTTACAAATACATCTACAATTTCACCCGATACATCAGGGCTAATTTTCACCTCTGTCTCGGGCTGTATTTTACCTGAGGCAGTTACTTTTTCCACAATCTTTACTTTTTTGGCAAATGCTGTTTGTACTGAGGTAATTTTCTCTTCACCTATCCAGCCAAGAGCACGCGCCAGTAATGAAAGTGCTACCAAGCCCACTACTATTAAAATAAGATTACGAATAAGTTTACTTGAAGATTTCTTTTTCTTTGTCATGATTATATTTAAAATATGGTTTTGACAACAAAAGTAAAAAAATTTTAATTTTTATTGAGTGCTTCAGCCTGTTAAATATGTTTTTTCTAAATGTTATTCTTCAGAAGTTATACTAGGTGCAAGTCAAATTGACTTCCTTATGCCCTCTCTTGAGGAGCTACGATTAAGACATACTTTTTTTAAAAAATTGATTATCAGCAAGTTACATTTCAAAATAAAATTTTTAATCTATCGATAATCAATTATTTACGAGATAAGTGTCCTAATCCTAGCTCTTGAGGAGAGGGAAGGGGTGAGGTGTTTAAAAGGGGAAATTTGACTTGCACCCGTTATATTTTAAAAAGATAACTATTACTTCAGGCTGATTGATTAGAATAAAAGATTTCTTGTTAATTACTCGATAATCAATAGTTTAATTAATTCAGAAAACTTCTTTACCGCTGGGATTTTATAAGAACTTGTCGGGAAATTAGATTTTGTTTTAAGGATTAATTCTTTGCAACATA
>CAYZQI010000215.1:0-6725 GCA_964480455.1 uncultured Cytophagaceae bacterium | reverse complement strand
AACCGCAACTGCTTTGAGCGTCTCGCTCAGAGCAAACTTTACGAACTCTTTAAACCCAAATATAAAATAAAATGCTGAATAAAATCCATAGCAGTCTGACTTTACTTAGACCATATCTAAACTACAAGCAAACCCTGACTTTTGGAATTATTTTTCCGTGGTTTGCATTTTAGCCCCCCCCTCTGGTCGCAGCGTCTTGACCCACAACCGCAACTGCTTTGAGCGTCTCGCTCAGAGCAAACTTTACGAACTCTTTAAACCCAAATATAAAATAAAATGCTGAATAAAATCCATAGCAGTCTGACTTTACTTAGACCATATCTAAACTACAAGCAAACCCTGACTTTTGGAATTATTTTTCCGTGGTTTGCATTTTAGGCTCATAAATGAAAAGAATTATTACCCTATTACTCCTCCCCCTTTTTGCTTTGGGTGCTTTGATGCCCAAAAGTGATATGGAAGAGCTATATAAAATTCCTTTCTTGATTGAGCATTATACCCAATCACACCAAAACCTCAATTTTTTGGACTTTCTTGCCCAACATTATCAAGAAAATACACACACAGACCAAGACCACGAAAAACTTCCCTTCAAACATCACCAACATCAGGGCTTACAAATCTTTGATGTACTCATTTCTGAATTGCCCGAATTGAAAGGCATCAAAATCACTTATCTGTCTTCAAATTATTTAGCAATATTTTCTAGCAATTACCACTCTTTAGCTTTTGCTATTCCCTCACCCCCTCCGCAGTTTATTTAATTGTTAATTTTCAGTTGTTAATTGTAAACGATTGATTCTCAATGGCTAAAAAAGGTCATTGGTTGATGGGTTATCGGAAACTAGTTTTCCTAATTTTAATGACTCACTTCCGAACTCTATCATTTACAACTGACCACCAACCATTCACAACTGACCACTAACCATTTACAATTAAATTAAATGATAGCATTTAGCATTAAAAATAAATTAGTGATACTTTTGGGCACATTAGGGCTGATTTTGTGGGGCGTATATGCCCTCACCCAGTTGCCTATCGATGCCGTGCCCGACATCACCAACAATCAAGCACAGCTCATCACCCAATCGCCCAATTATTCGGCGCAGGAGATAGAGCGATTCATCACTGCACCCCTCGAGCTTGCCCTTGCCAATGTGCAGCAAGTAGAGGAAATCCGTTCTATTTCTCGCTTTGGTATTTCTGTGATTACGGTCGTTTTTCAAGAAAATGTGAACATTTACCATGCAAGGCAATACGTTACGGAGCGCATCACCAATGTAAATATTCCACCTGAAATGGGGCAGCCCGAGATGACTCCCGTAAGCACAGGTTTGGGCGAAATTTATCAGTATGTCTTGCGTCCACGCAAAGGCTATGAGCAGAAATACAATGCAATGGAGCTGCGCACCCTGCAAGATTGGGTAGTCAAGAGGCAACTCTCAGGCATTGAGGGTGTGGTAGAAATCAACAGTTTTGGCGGCTTTGTGAAGCAATACGAAGTAGCTATCCGCCCCGAAGAACTGCGTGCCTACAATGTTACGCTTGATGAAGTCTATCAGGCTTTGCAAAACAACAACCAAAATACTGGAGGCAGCTACATAGAAAAGCATCAGCAAGCCTATTTTATCAGGGGAGAAGGAATGGTAAAAAGCCAAGATGACCTCCGACAAATAGTGATTAAAAAGGTAGAAGGAAACCCCTTACTGATTCGGAATATTGCAGAAGTGCGCTTTGGCAATGCTGTCCGCTATGGCGCAATGACCCAAGACGGCAAAGGCGAAGTAGTAGGCGGTATCGTGATGATGCTCAAAGGAGCAAACTCGGCACAGGTCATTGAGCGAGTGAAAGCGAGGGTGGCTCAAGTACAAAATTCACTGCCCGAAGGCGTAGAAATCAAGGCTTTTCTTGACCGCTCCGAGCTAGTAGGGCGTGCCATCAATACCGTAAAAACCAACCTCATAGAAGGAGGCTTGATTGTGGTATTTGTGCTGGTCATTTTTTTGGGCAATGTGCGTGCAGGACTGGTAGTGGCTTCGGTCATTCCCCTGGCATTGCTCTTTGCGCTGGGTATGATGCACGTTTTTGGGGTTTCGGCAAACCTGATGAGCTTAGGAGCCATTGATTTTGGCTTGGTGGTAGATGGGGCAGTGATTATTGTGGAGGCAATCATACATCGCCTTTACCATAAATTCCCTAATCGGACACTGACTAGGGCAGAGATGGACGCAAGCGTTCTGAAATCTGCCACACAAATCCGACAATCAGCCGCCTTTGGCGAAATCATTATCCTGATTGTCTATTTGCCTATCCTCACACTCACAGGCGTAGAAGGGAAAATGTTTGGGCCGATGGCGCAGACGGTCAGTTTTGCCATTCTCGGGGCTTTGATTCTTTCACTTACCTATGTACCTATGATGAGTGCCTTGTGTTTGAGTAGAAAGATTGTGGTCAAAAAAACCTTCTCAGACCGCATCATTGAGGCATTGCAAAAAGTGTACAAACCCTTGATTTTGGGTGCTTTGCGCTTCAAGCAGTTGGTGGTGGGGCTTACCATCGCACTTTTTGTGGGTGAATTGTTGGTTTTTTCTCAAATGGGTGGTGAGTTTATTCCCAAACTAGACGAAGGCGATTTTGCCCTAGAAGTACGCTTGGCTACAGGCTCGAGCCTAAGCCAGACGGTGGCAGTTTCTACAGAATTAGAAAAAATCCTGCTCCAATTTCCCGAAGTCGAGACTGTAGTTTCTAAAATAGGTACTTCTGAGATTCCCACAGACCCGATGCCCATAGAAGCAAATGACCTGATGGTGGTCTTGAAAGATAAATCTGAATGGACTACAGCCAGCAGCAAAGATGAATTGATTGAAAAAATGGAAGAAACCTTGGCAGTGATTCCAGGCGTTGCCATAGAATTTCAGCAGCCTATAGAAATGCGCTTCAATGAACTCATCACAGGTATCAAATCTGATGTAGCCATCAAAATTTATGGAGAAGACCTAAGCCTATTGGCTGCGTATGCCGAAAAAGTCGCCAAAGCCATTCGCAAAATAGCAGGCATAGCCGACATCAAAGTAGAAGCTGTAGAGGGCTTGCCTCAGATGCAAATCACTTATCAAAGGGCGCAAATAGCCCAATATGGCTTACAAATAGACGACCTTAACCGACAAATCAGAACTGCCTTTGCAGGCGAAGTGGCAGGGCAAATCTATGAAGGCGAAAAACGCTTTGACCTTGTGCTGCGCTATGCCCAAGATGCCCGAAAAGGCATGCAGAATATCTCACAAATCTATATTTCACTGCCCAGTAGCGAGCAAATTCCACTGAGCCAAGTTGCCGACATTGATTTTGTAGATGCACCCGTGCAAATATCAAGAGAAAATACACAGCGGCGCATCACCGTAGGCATCAATGTACGTGGCAGAGATGTAGAAAGTGTGGTCAATGAGATTGAAGCTACGCTTAAGCAAAAAGTGAAGCTACCTGCGGGCTATTTCTTTACATTTGGAGGACAATTTGAAAACCTCGAGCGAGCCAAAGCACGGCTTAGTGTGGCAGTGCCTGTGGCTTTGGGCTTGATTTTCAGCTTGTTGTATTTTACGTTCGGCTCTTTGAAGCAAAGTTTCTTGATTTTTACAGCCATTCCTTTTTCTGCCATTGGCGGCATAGCAGCACTTTGGCTGCGAGGTATGCCTTTTAGTATTTCGGCAGGTGTAGGCTTTATTGCCCTTTTTGGAGTGGCTGTTTTGAATGGAATTGTACTGATTGGTTATCTGAACGACTTAGAAAATGAAGGCATGAAAAATATCTATCGCCGTATTTTAGAAGGCACAGCCGTTCGCCTACGCCCCGTCTTGATGACTGCCGCCGTAGCCAGTCTTGGCTTTTTGCCGATGGCACTCTCTCATGGGGCAGGCGCAGAAGTCCAAAAGCCTTTGGCTACTGTAGTGATTGGCGGATTAATCACGGCTACTTTGCTCACTTTGGTAGTGATTCCAGTGCTTTATGCGTGGCTTGGAGGGAGGAATGAACCCATGAATATCAGATTTTCTTTTTCTGAAAAAGGCCTTGTAGGATTATTTGTGTTGCTATTGAGTCTGGGAGGGCATTTCGTACAAGCCCAAACCCAGCCACAGTCCATCACTCTTGAGCAAGCCCTTGAGCAGGCCTACCAGCAGAATGAGCAGTTGCAAATGGCGGATTATACCACTCGCCAAGCTGACTATCAAGCGAAGCATAGCTTTACGCTCAGCCCCCTAGATATTCAGACGCAGTTTGGCAATGTAAACAATGCCGATACAGATATGAGTGTGAGTGTGGTTCAGAATTTTCAGTTGCCAAGTGTTTATCGAAGCAAAAAGCAATTTTACCAAGCCCAAAGCCAACTCGGGCAACAGGCACGCAGCATCACACGCAACGAACTAGGTTTTAAGGTGCGGCTCGTTTATTATGAATGGCTTTTTCTGTACGAAAAACTTGCCTTGCTAGAGCATCGTGATAGCTTATTGCAATCGCTCAAAACGGTAGCTGCCTTGCGTGTCAAAACAGGCGAAGCCTCACCTTTAGAGCAGAACAGGGCAGATTTAGAATTGGCACAGATCCGTCAGCAAAGCCAAGAAACCCAAAAGGCTATTCAGATTCAGGCGCAACGCTTGCAGATTTTGCTCAATAGCCAAGAAAGTTTATTGCCTGCTGCCCTGACTTTGCCACGTCCACAGGCTGCCTTGGCAGTGAAAGACCTCAGCAATAACCCTAGCTTGCAATATTTGGCACAAAGCGAAAAACTAGAGCAAGCCCAAGCCCAATGGTGGGCAGCACAAAAGAAACCCAGCTTGCAGGCAGGTTACTTCAATATGCGTGAAGGCGGTACTTTTAATCGGCACGTTTTGATAGCAGGCATTAGCCTTCCGATAGGGCGCAGTGATGCCCGAAATGCCCAAGAAGTAGCCAAAATCCGCACTGAACAGCTCAATCTGGAGTACCGCTATCAGGCAAGACAAATGGAGCAGCAAAGCAAAGTACTGGAAGAGAAACTTGCTCAAAACACCCAAAAACGCCTGTATTATGAGTCTGAAGCTCTGCCCCTTGTCCGAGAAATCCAAGGCAAATCGCAGCAAAGCTACAGATTAGGTGAGCTAGATTATACCCAATTTGCCCAAACTCGCCAAGAGGTTTTTGCCATTGAGCAGCTTTACTTAGAGAGTTTGTTGGAGTATCATCTCTTAAAATCTGAAATGGCTTATTTAATAGGAAACTAAACGCATTTATTGTTTAAAAAATCTGAAATTCTAAAAATATGAAAACGAATATAAATCAATTCATTTGTTTACTTTTTGTGTCTTTGATGGCTTGCAGCACTTCCAAAGAAGAAAAAGCCATCACACAAGCAGAAGAAACTACCGAACCAGGTAGTTTGGTGGTGAGCCTTGGGCAAAATCAAATCAAAAAAATAGGGCTGGCTTGGCAAGAAAGCAGCAGCAAAGAGCTTTCCTCTGCACTCTTTGTCAATGGCAAGGTAGATGTGCCTCCACAAAACCAAGCGACTGTGCATGCACGTCAGGAAGGGTTTGTGCAATCTGTCAAAATATTACCAGGTGATTTTGTCCAGCGTGGTCAGACCCTTGCCGTGCTTGAAAACCGTGATTATCTGCGTATGCAAGAAAGCTACCTCACCCTCAAAAGTGAACTGACCTACCTTCAGCAAGAACTCACAAGGCAAGAAGAACTGCGTGCGGCAGACATCAATGCCCAAAAAACACTGCAACAAGTGAAGCGTGATATGCAAATCAAGCAAGCCCAAGAAGCTAGTCTGAGGCAGCAGTTGGCTCTTTTGGGTCTGAATACACAAAGCCTGACTGCTCAAAATCTACAAGCCTACTCCAGCATCACTAGCCCTATCAATGGCTATGTAGAAACTGTAGAGGTAAGCCTAGGAGAGTTTGTAAGAATGGACAAGCCCTTGGTGAGAATAAAAGGTACAGAACACAAACACCTCGAGCTGATGGTTTTTGAGAAAGAAGCAATACAAGTAGCCAAAGGGCAAAAAATCACTTTTCAAGTGCCTAGCCTAGGGAAAGCAACCTATGAAGCCGAAGTATTTTTGGTGGGGCAGAGTTTTGATGCTGTTTCTAAGACCATCAATGTCCATGCACACATCACTGACCCAAAGGTAGAGCAAAAGCTCGTGTCAGGAATGTTTGTCAATGCCCGTATTTTGCTTGCTGCCCAAAGCCATGCAGTTTTGCCCGAAGAGGCAATTATCCAAGAGGGCGAAAACTATTATGTGTTTTCGAAAGGCAAAGAGCAAGGTGGAAAGGTGTTTTTTGACAAAATAGCCGTGCAAGTATTCAATACCGAAGAAGGTTACACAGCTTTTGCACCAAAAAAAGCACTCTCAAATAAAGTACAGTTTGTACACACAGGCGCAAATTATTTGCAAGCGCAGTTAATGAACGGAGGCGAATAAGGCTGATGCAGATTAAAAATCTGTTGTTCTGTTGGGGTTGTGTAAAAAGTCAAGCAGTGCCAAATATTATTCTAGCAGACATGGTTCTGAGTGTTTTATTCGTCGCCACCACCCCATCTCCCTCAAGGAAAGTGAAATTTAACTCTTTGATAATAAGCAACTTACTGCATAAAGAGTAAGCCCCCTTCTGGTCGCAGCGTCTTGACTCACAACCGCAACTGCTTTGAGCGTCTCGCTCAGAGCAAACTTTACGAACTCTTTA
>CAYZQI010000214.1:0-6755 GCA_964480455.1 uncultured Cytophagaceae bacterium | reverse complement strand
TGAACTATACTATTTTGCCCTAATTGTACAAATTATTTATTATTCATTCCTTAAATGCTTTACTCAATGCCCTTCCTAGGTACAAAGCCGTAGTTCATAAACACATTAAGTACGGCTTTGTATATTTCAGGATATACACCTCTACCTCTCCTTTTACACAATATCAAAACTTTTTTGTACAACATATCGCTATTATGTTATAGTTTTGCAATCTGATTCATTTCAACTGGTATGCTACAAATACCAAATATATGATTCTGGAAAAAAATATCATCACTTTGATAAAACAACTTCTCTAAAATCAGATTTTTATTTATGTTTGTTTTAATATGGACAAAAAATTTATCCGAAATTTCTGCATCATTGCACACATAGATCACGGCAAGAGTACCCTTGCTGACCGACTGTTGCAACAAACGCAAACCGTAGCCGACCGTGATATGCAAGAGCAACTTCTTGATAACATGGATTTAGAGCGTGAGCGAGGCATTACTATCAAAAGCCATGCTATCCAGATGAAGTATGTCTATGAAGGGCAAGAATATACACTCAATTTAATAGATACCCCAGGGCATGTGGACTTCTCTTATGAAGTATCACGCTCTATTATGGCTTGCGAAGGGGCTTTGCTTATTGTAGATTCATCGCAAGGCATAGAAGCACAGACCATCTCCAACTTATACCTCGCCATTGGCAATGATCTAGAGATTATCCCCGTACTCAATAAAATAGACCTCCCTCATGCCAACCCTGAAGTAGTTAGTGAGGAAATTATAGACCTTATTGGCTGCGACCCAGACGACATCATACAAGCAAGCGGCAAAACAGGAATAGGCATAGAAAACATCTTAGAGGCAGTTATCAAACGAATACCACCCCCCAAAGGCGATGAAAACGCTCCTCTACAAGCCTTGATTTTTGACTCTACCTTCAATCCATTTAGAGGCGTAGAGGTCATTTTTAGAGTCTTTGAAGGGCAGATTCGCAAAGGTGATAAAGTAAAATTTGTGGCCACTGGCAAAGAATATGAAGCTGATGAAATAGGCATCTTAAAACTTAACCAAGACCCTCAGGAGGTCATAGAAGCAGGTAATGTAGGCTATCTTATCTCTGGTATCAAAAATGCCAAGGAAGTAAAAGTAGGTGATACTATTACACACCGTGCCAAACCTGCCCCAGCTATCAAAGGTTTTGAAGATGTAAAACCAATGGTCTTTGCGGGCATTTATCCCGTAGAAACGAGCGAGTTTGAAGACCTGAGAGACGCCGTGGAGAAACTTCAACTCAATGATGCTTCGCTAATATGGGAACCCGAGACTTCTGCCGCCTTGGGCTTTGGGTTTCGTTGTGGTTTTTTGGGTATGCTACACATGGAAATCGTACAAGAACGCCTCGAGCGTGAGTTTGGTATGACCGTGATTACTACCGTCCCCTCAGTACAATTCAAGGCATACCTTACCAGTGGTGAAGTACTTTCCGTACAAGCACCCTCCGAAATGCCTGACCCCAGCAAAATGAAACACATTGAGGAGCCTTTTGTAAAAGCTCAAATCATCACCAAGGCTGATTTTGTAGGACCAATTATGAACCTCTGTATAGAAAAAAGAGGTATGATTAAAAATCAGCATTACCTTACTGCCGACCGCGTAGAGATGGTTTTTGAACTTCCCCTGGCTGAGATTGTGTTTGATTTCTTTGACAAACTCAAAACACTCTCTCGAGGCTATGCCTCATTAGATTATGAATTGATAGGTTTTCAGCCCTCCAACCTCGTCAAACTTGATATTATGCTCAACGGCGAAAAAGTTGATGCGCTCTCTGCCATTGTTCACCGCGATAAAGCCTACGAATGGGGCAAACGCCTCTGCGAAAAATTAAGAGAACTGCTACCACGTCAGCTTTTTGAAATAGCCATTCAGGCGGCTATCGGTCAGAAGATTATCTCTCGAGAAACTGTCAAAGCTATGCGTAAAAATGTAACTGCCAAATGCTATGGAGGGGATATTAGCCGTAAGAGAAAACTACTCGAGAAACAGAAAAAAGGTAAAAGGCGTATGCGGCAAGTGGGCAACGTAGAGATACCACAAGAAGCATTTATGGCTGTATTGAAATTAGATAACTAGATGCCCCCAATGCTCAAATGGGGAGGGGTTAAATATCACTTTTAAAAATGTAAACCCACAACCTAGTTATTTTATTCTGTGGGTACATCTTCTTTCCTAAATTTACGATTGAGCGTATAATTTTCACCTAAATAGCCTGCTTTAACAGCAGGATTTTTTACCAACTCTTGTGGATTGCCCGATGCAAAAAGTTCTCCTTCTTTCATCACATAGGCGCGGTCAGTGATAGAAAGAATAGCGTCTGCATTATGGTCTGTAATAAGTATGCCCAAGTTTTTATGCCTCAAATGATAGACAATCCGCTGTATGTCTTCAACGGCAAGTGGGTCCACGCCTGCAAAAGGCTCATCAAGCAAAATAAACTTAGGCTTGATGGCAAGCGTCCGTGCAATTTCAGTGCGTCTGCGCTCTCCGCCTGAGAGTACTTGCCCTAGATTTTTGCGCACATGAGTGAGTTTAAATTCTTCCAGAAGTTCTTCTGTGCGTTCTTTTTGTTCATTTTTAGGAATCCCAATCATCTGCAATACGGCTTTGATGTTGTCTTCTACAGTCAGTTTTCTGAATACAGAAGCCTCTTGGGCAAGGTAGCCCAAACCTTTTCTTGCCCGCTTAAACATAGGAAGCTGTGTAATGTCTTCTTCTTCTAAAAAAACACTACCTTTGTTGGGCTTCACCAAACCCACACACATATAAAAACTGGTGGTTTTGCCTGCTCCATTAGGCCCTAACAAGCCTACTATCTCACCCTGTGCTACTTGAAAAGAAACATCTTTGACTACATAGCGAGTTTTATATTTTTTTAATAAATTCTGAGCGCGTAATACTGACATATTTTATTGCTATTAGTTATTCGGTTTTAGGTCATTAGGTATTGGTTACCAGATTCTTAGTCATTGGTCATTAAGGCATTGAGTCATTAGATTATTCAACAATGTAATCCTTCATCTCCTCAGTTTTTCAACTCCTCAGCCCCTAGGTCATTAAACTTCAAATCTCTTACTCTTAGTTGTAAATAGTTTTTGCCTTGGTAGAGATTTTCTTCAATAGAATAACAAATATTTACTGATTTTGCTTTGAGCAATGCTTCATAAAAATCTGCCATACCGAAAGCTATCACTCTGAAGGTAAGTGGCGAACCTTCTTGCCTGACCTGAAAACTCAAATGTTTTTCGCGAAGGATACGTGGATACTGCGCAGTAAGGTTTTCAGTTACAAAAATAGGACGCATATTTTCAGGCCCAAAAGGTGCAAATTGCTTCAAGATACGAAAGAATTTACTTGTGATTTGGCTAAGTTTTATTTTTAAATCCACTTCAATTTGTGGTGTGCGTTGTGTTTCTTTGATAAGTGCAGATACTTTTTCTTCAAAACGCATTTTAAAGGCTTCAAGGTTGCCTTTGTGCATACTCAGCCCTGCAGCTTGCTGATGCCCTCCGTATTTTAGTAGTAAATCTGCACAATCTTCTAGTGCTTCATAGAGGTTAAACCCTCCTGCCGAGCGTGCCGAGCCTACTAAAATATCTTCTTCGTCTTGGGTCAAGATGATGGTAGGGCGGTGATGCATTTCTATACACCTTGCCGCAATAATGCCAAGCACTCCTTTATGCCAGTTAGGTTTAAACAATACTGTGGTATGAGTAGCCTGCCCTTCTTGCTGGATAGCTTCAATCATCATGAGGGCTTCTTGGGTAGAGGCGGTATCTATTTCTTTGCGTTGTTGGTTGATTTGGTCAATGATTTTGGCAAAATCATCGGCTTTTGATTTTTCGTGAGAGATGAGCAGTTCTACGGCTTCTTTGGCGTGCTGCATGCGCCCTACGGCATTGATGCGCGGCCCAATGCTGAACACCAAGTTACGAATATCTAAAGAAAGTTCGTCTTTAAAGCCAGAGGCTTGTATGAGTGCCTTTAGCCCCACACGTGGCGTATGGTTGAGTTTTTGTAAGCCGTGGTAAGCCAAAATTCTATTTTCGCCCACCATAGGCACTATATCGGCAGCAATACTGACCACTACCAAGTCCATGTATTCAAACAAGCGTAGCGGCTCTATGTCATTATGCCTACAAAAGGCCTGCACAAACTTAAACCCAATGCCGCAACCCGAAAGATGTTTGAAAGGATAAGGGCAATCGTCTTGCTTGGGGTCAAGTACAGCATAAGCGGGAGGAACTGCCTCTCCTGGCAGGTGATGGTCGCAGATGATAAAATCTACCCCTAGATTTTGAGCATAGGCAACCAATTCTACAGATTTGATACCACAATCAAGGGCAATGATGAGCGAAAAGCCTTCTTGCTTTGCCCAGTCAATGGCAATTTTAGAGATGCCATAGCCTTCTTTATGCCTATTCGGAATGTAGTAATCCAAATGTTTGTAGTAGCCTTGCAAAAATCCATAGACCAATGCCACGGCAGTAGTTCCGTCCACATCATAATCGCCATAGATAAGCACTTTTTCCTGCTTTCGCATGGCTTCCTCGAGGCGTGTAACCGCAGCCGTCATTCCTTTCATCAAAAAAGGGTCGTGGAGTTCTTTTAGGTTAGGGCGGAAAAAAGATTTTGCTTCCTCAAAAGTATGTACCCCTCGCTGCACCAATAGCAAAGCTAGGGTAGGCTCTATGCCTAGGGCACTGGCAAGAGATTTGACCTCAGCGGCAGAAGGTATTGGTTTAAAAGTCCATCTTTTTTCCATACATCTACAAATTTAATCAATTCTCATGATTATTTTTTGCAAACAATCAGATTACTTTGATTTAATCTCAAACTAGGTTTTGGCACAGGCATTTGACCAAAGAATGTTTTATCTTTTGAGTACAAAAACTTACTAATCGCATCTCAAACAAAGTAACCAACGATTTATTTTGCAAAATTTCTAGGAGATTGCCTTAAAACAGTAGAGAAAGCAACAATTTTTGCTAATTTATGGTATCTTTGTGGTCAAAAGTATATCTAAAAAAAGCATACAGTAACGCTTAAAGCTGTAAAGTTTTGATAAACAATAAATCACAAGTAAGAGATTAGTTATTAGTGATTAACTGGTCGTGATTATCTTACAAAAAGTAATTGTCCACTTTATTTAGCTTTCTTTACTAGGGAGTGCTTTATCAGATAAAGATTCAAAAAAATGCACATTGCAATTGCGGGCAACATTGGCGCAGGTAAAACTACTTTGGCACAAAAACTTGCACAACACTACACCTGGGAGGTAAGCTACGAATCAGTAGAAGACAATCCGTATTTAGAAGATTTTTATGCAGATATGCCAAGGTGGGCGTTTCATTTGCAAGTTTATTTTCTCAATAATCGTTTTAGTCAGACACTTGCCATCAAAGCCAGCCAACAGCCCATTATTCAAGACCGAACCATCTATGAAGATGCGTACATTTTTGCACGCACACTCAAAGCACATGGTTTTATGAGTCAGCGTGATTATGACAACTATTTACAGATTTTTCAGTCGCTCATAAAATTTGTCAAAGCACCCGATTTGATGATATACCTCAGGGCAGATTTGGTTAAGCTCAAGGAAAGAATAAGACAACGAGGACGTGATTTTGAGGCTAATATTTCTGATGATTATTTGCATCATCTCAATATCTGTTATGAAGAATGGATAGATGACTACCAAGAAGGCAAATTACTCACCGTAGAAATCAAAGAAATTGACCTCTTACATAACCCAGATGATTGGCAGTATTTCACCAATCAGATAGAAGCAAAGCTAGGCTTGAAGAGTTTATAATCTTACGGTTAAAGCTTACCTTTGATTACTTTGAGTTCTTCTACTACCTGTGCTGCCAAAGTTTTGATTTGAGCTATTTTTTGGCTTGCTTCGGGGCTAGTATGCTTTCCTGCTTTGGCAAGTTGCTCTACTTCTAGGCAAAGTGCTGAGAGGCCTGCTGCGCCCACACCTCTACTACTTGATTTGTATTTGTGTACTGCACTACGAAGTGCCTCGGCTTGTTTACTTTTCAGTCCAGCTTCTATATTTTTGAGAATGGTAGGGGTATCTTTCAAAAATACATCAATCACTTGTTTGACGAAATTGCTACCTCCGCCCGTTTTTTTGAGTTCTTCTAGGGTTGCCTGATTAATATGTGCCATGTGAATAATAGATTTTGGTGAACAGATATTCCTTTGAACGGTTATGCCCCTCAATTGGGTTTTGTTTTTTTTAAAAATACGTTGAGAAAAGTAAAAATAATCGCATCATAGTAATCTTACAATTAATTGTGCTAAATTAGGGCAATTATTAAAAACACTAAACCCCTAAATTTATGCATTCTGCAATTTTCAAAACTTTTGTAAAAACAGGCGACATACAGCCTCAAGAATTGCTCGTAGAGTATCTTCCTGATGCCGATATGGTAATATTTACCCTAGCTGGCAATGAACTGTTTAGCTTAAATTACAGTGAAAACCTCCAAATTATTATGTCTGCCATTGATACCATCAGCAACGAGTCGCCCATTAGTTTTTATGATGCTGATGATGAGCGTGAAGATTTTGAGGACTAGCAAGGCATTTTAACTATTTGGGTTGTCTGACAGTTTTTGTGGAAATCTGTAGCAGCGGACTTTTAGTCCGCTGGCATTTATGTTCTAAACAGTATTTAGCTCATCTTATCGCACACAA
>CAYZQI010000213.1:0-6833 GCA_964480455.1 uncultured Cytophagaceae bacterium | reverse complement strand
TCAGTAGTCAGGCACAAATTTTATACTTGATTTTTTTAAATTCTCTTGTAGTTAGTAGCTGCCTAAATTGATGCACAATGTACCTTACCTATGCCACGTAACCATTACTTTCGCTTATTATGCATTAGCAGTCATTGCAGGGCTAGTATGTACTTGTATTTGAGGGAAAGGAAAACTAATGCCTTCGCTGTCAAAGCTTTTTTTCACTTTTTCTAGCATATCAAAGTAAATCCCCCAATAATCTGCCGACTTTACCCACATTCTGACAGTGATATTCACAGAACTATTGGCAAGCTCTGTAACTCTTACAAAGGGTTCTTTGCCAGTAATGTCTTTAAAAATACGCCCGTCTGCTTGTATGTGTTCTTGAATGATGCTAATGGCCTTGTCCATATCATCACTGTAGGAGATACCAAATACCATATCTACGCGTCTTTCACTTTCGGTAGAATAATTAACCATATTTCCACTAGCCAAAGGCCCATTAGGAATGATGATGGTTTTGTTATCAAAACTTTTGATTATAGTCGTAAAAATGCTGATTTCGTGTACTATACCTGTAAATCCTTGTGCTTCTAGTACATCACCTACTTTGAAAGGGCGAAATAAAATCAGCAACACACCTCCTGCAAAATTAGCCAAACTACCTTGCAAGGCAAGACCAACTGCAAATGCACCTGCACCCAGCACTGCCACAAAAGAGGTAGTTTCTATGCCAACCATAGAAGCTACACTGATGAAGAGCATCGCCTTGAGCAAAATTCCTATCAGATTTTCCAAAAAACGATTGAGAGTAGGGTCATCATTTTTAACGAGTTGTTTGTGGGTAAGGCGTATGATTTGCTTGATAAACCCGAAGCCAAAGTATAGCACTACCACAGCTAAGATTATCCTAGGAGCATAAATAGCAATATTGGTATTAATAGTGTTAAAAAAAGTTCCCATGTGTATTTTTGTTTGAGTTCTTAAAATTATTGATTGATGTGGTAAAGATAAGCCTAAGCATACACAAAACAAAAAAGATAGCCGTCTGTTATTTTGCTAAATCCATGTCCAAAATTAGTTTATATTAAAACCTGACAGGTTTATAATAATTAATTTCAAGTATTTATTCGTACTATTTTTAACTAAAATAGCAGTAAACACACATTTAATTTTTCGGTGAATGTTTTTCAATTAGATTTTATTGCACTTGCTACCCTGTACCTGAGATGTATTACGTAATGACCCAATACTACCAGATTCCCTTTTATTTTTTGATTGCACAAACCCTCACAGACGGGGGGGCATACTATGCTGAAACCAACCCTGCTTATGTTATAGTAGAGCCTTGGAATGCAATATCTTCTTTGACGTTTTGGGTGCCTGTATTTTATTGGGCATATTTTCTAAAAGGGAAGTACCATCGCTTTGCATTTCTTACTTTTTGTATGCCACTTTTATTTTTAGGCGGTTTGGGCAGTGCTTTGTTTCATGGCTTTAGGGCTTCTCATTGGCTTTTGTTGATGGATATACTGCCTATCTTGGTGCTTACTGCTGCGATAGGTATTTATTTTTGGTATGAGGTGCTGGAAAATTGGTGGTATGTAGTGGTATTATTTCTGGGCTATGCGCTGCTGCAAAAATGGCTTTGGGCACATTCCCTTGGTGGTCAGGCAATTAACATTACTTATTTTTTGAGAGGGATTGTAATATTTTTACCAGCCGTGCTTTTATTGAGAAAAATTGATTTTCATTATATGAGTGCTTTGCTATGGGCAATGACTTGGTTTGGACTTGCACTAACCTTTAGGTATCTTGATTTTGAGGCTACCTCAGTGATGTATATGGGTTCGCATTGGCTTTGGCACGTTTCTACTGCTATTGGTAGTCAATATTTGGCGTTGTTTTTATATCAATATGTACGATGGCAAGAGAATCAATCAAGTTTTCATGAAAAGATACTCCATTCTGAGAGTAAAAAGTAATATCTTTGTGGTAAGTAAGGGTAACAACATTTATTCAATCACACCTAAGTAAGAATTGGAAAGGTGCATTCATCAAAAAGATAAGAGGCGATAAATTAGCCTCACTAAAAATGCAAACTTATGTAAGTTAGTGTCGTATATATGCAAAAAAATAATAAATAGTGTATTGCCTACCCTTTCTTTTACAGACGCATTGAGCGAAAAAAAATCATTTTTATTTTGAATTAGTATCTTTGTAAATAACAATAAAATAAACAGGTGTTTTTTAAAATGAATAAGTTTTTGTTTACTATCCTCCTTACAAGTATATTTTGTGGTGCATTGGCTCAAGCAAGCTATGCCAAAATTATGGCACATCCGTCAGATACCACTGTGCTGCGCTTTACAGCAAAAAGCAACGAAGTCGCACTTATCAATCAAGAAAAACCCATCATAGTACGCAAGGGTGATGTACTTACCATAAATGTAGGCGAAGTACAGAATCCTATTCAGGTGAGGGTACATTCATCTTTGGGTCGTCTTTTAAAGCATTTTAAAAATGTAGTGCAGCCAGTATCTATGCCCACCGATAATCTACAGCCAGGCATCTACATTGTGGTTATCAAAAGATTAGAAAGCCGCGAAATCAAGAAAGTATTGCTTACAGAACCTTAATTTTTACTTGAAGATAATTCATCAAAAAACAAAAAATAAGTGTCTTGCTGCTCAGTAGATGCTTATTTATGTTACTATCATGCCTTTTTATCCATCTCTCCTTATTGCTTTATAGTGTTGTAATTAGTACTATTTCAAGAGTATTTTTAAAAAAGAACATCTGCATTGCAGGCATCTATTTGTTCAGGATAAATATTTTTTCACAATAAAAACAGCAGAATACTTTTTTATCGTTATTATTTTTGTTATCTATGTGCCATCAAATCTTTGATAAGAGATTAGCAAACATTAAAAGAGTAGTATTACTTATTAAAAAAAAAACACTAACTATTTGGCTTAATGATTGTACTAAGTAACATATATAAAAATAAAAAAAGGGATAACTATCAAATATGTATTTTTCCTTGAAAAATAAGCTAACCCTGAACTTCCTTTTAGCACTCAGCTTGGTTGCAACAATCTCTCTTACAAGCTATTGGCTTACTCGCCAAGAACTTCAGGTAAAAGCCAATGATGCGCGTGTTATCAATATATCAGGGCAACAAAGCACTTTAAGCCAGCAAATTGTAAAAAACACTTTAAAATTTACGAGAACTAACCAAGCTGAAAAGCGGAAAAATATCCAGAATCAGCTCAATGAACTGCTCAACTCTTGGCAGACTTTTCATACTGCACTTGTAGATGGCGACCCCAACCTAGGGCTAGTAAAGAGTAAGAACCCTAAAATACAAGTCCTTTTTGAAGAAATAAACCCACATTTTCGCAGAATCAGAAATTTAGCCCGTAAATTTACAGAGTTAAACCCCGAATCTACAGACACACTGCTACTCAATGAAGCCCAGCTATGGCTTGATGACATCTTGGGTAGTGAAGACAATTACCTCCGCCTTACCAATGAAATCACCATAGAATACGACCAAGAAGTAACCCATAGAATAGAGCAGATACAAACCATGCAAAACTATCTTTTGTTTGCACTCATCATATTGCTGATTGCAGAATGGTTCTTGATATTTAGACCTACACGGCAGGTTACGCTTAAATACGTGGACGAACTGCACCAAAAACAAGATGAACTGACTATACTCTATGATAACCTCAAGCACTCAGAAGAACAAATCAAACAAAAAAATGAAGAATTGAGTGCTTCCGAGGAAGAAATCAGGCAAAACCTTGAAGAGCTAGAAGCAATCAATGAAAATATACAAAAAAATTCTGAAGAACTCAAACAAAAAAATGATATTCTAAAAGAAGCTACCGAACTACTTGACTTCAAAAACAAACAAATCAGAAAACAACGCGACCAGCTTTTCAGCCAAAGTGAACAACTAGAGGTCAGAAACCGAAATATCACCAACAGTATCCGATATGCCAAACGGATACAAGAGGCTATTTTGCCCACCCCCGAAGAAGTAGAAGTCTGCTTTGATGATGCTTTTGTGTATTTTAAGCCGCGCGATATTGTGAGTGGAGACTTCTATTGGTTTACTGAAAAAGAAGGAAAAAAAATCTTGATAGCTGCCGATTGCACAGGACACGGCGTACCAGGCGCACTCATGACAATGATTGGCAACTCACTCATCAATGAAATTGTCAATAACAGGCATATTACTGAGCCAGGTGATATTTTACTGAACCTTGACCAACAGTTGATTGATATGCTACAAAGGCGCAGCACAGATAAGCCCATACACGACGGCATGGATATGGCTGTACTGAGTATTGATGCACAAAATTATTGCTTAAAATATGCCGCTGCACATAATCCTCTCTTTTTTGTGAAAGATGGTGAGGTCAATAGAATTAGAGGCTCTAAATTTCCCGTGGGAAGCTCACAATACAAAGTGGATAAGTTTTATGAGCAGCACGACATCAAAGCAGAGGCAGGAGATACTTTTTATATATTTACTGATGGATTTCAAGACCAATATAGTGAGAAACATGGTAGAAAATACATGAGCAAGCGTTTTCGTAATTTCTTACTGATGATTAGCCACTTGCCCATGCAAGAACAAAAACAAAAACTTGCCCAGGAGTTTGAAGACTGGTGTGGTACAGGGGCACAAACTGATGATATTCTTATTATTGGGTTTAAGTTTTAAATTGTAAAACCAAAATCGTTCAACGAATTTTTTCCCATTCTTCGCGTGTAGTTTCACCTTCATAATTAGGAGTTTGTTGCTCATTGAACAGCTCAGTAAGTTGCTGTGCCTCTTTTTTGTAGGCTACCTTCCAGCTTGACTCTAGTTCTCCCTGTTCATCATAAAAATCCATTATTAGAGTGTTTTTGTCACGCAAACTTAGCACTAATTTGTACTCCATTGGTTCAGGTGCGATTTGGTCGCCAGTTACTTGTAAAGTAGCTTGGTAGGTATTCTCACTGATTTGCTTCAAGGTGTAAAAACTTTGCCAAGCACCTTCTTCCTCCATATTGTAGGTAAGGGTAGCATTACCCTCTTTTACTTGATAGCTTTTCATAACTTGCCACTCACCTTCTAGTGAGGGAAGTCTTTGAGCATATCCTGTGTGAACAAAAGCAAATAGACACATCAGGACAAAGTAAAATGTAATTTTTTGCATAAATTGATTTGGATTAATAAAAAATTGATTTCAAAAAAAGATGCAAACTGACAAGTGCATTTACTACTCATCAATTTACATCTCTTCATATCTTGTTATGATGTCTTAATGACGGTTTTTGAGTTAAAAAAGATTAAGAAAAATACCTAAAATCTTGTTCATCTTTGAGGGTAAGCAGGGTTTGATAAATCAGCTGTATAACATTTTCTACGTCTGTCTTCTCTACCATTTCTACGGTAGTGTGCATATACTTAAGTGGTAGCGAAATCAAAGCCGAAGCTACGCCCCCATTGGAGTAAGCAAAGGCATCGGTGTCTGTACCTGTCCAACGTGAAGAAGCCAAACGCTGAAAAGGAATTTTTTTATCTTCTGCCACTTCTATTATCATATCACGCAAGTTATTTTGCACCGCAGGGGCATAGGATATGACGGGTCCGCTGCCCGACTTGGTAGCTCCATCGCGCTTTTTGTCATAGACCAAAGGTGAAGAAGTATCGTGGCACACATCAGTTACAATGGCTACATTGGGTTTGATGCGTTGGGTTACCATTTCAGCACCCCTTAGCCCTATTTCTTCTTGTACAGAATTGACAACATACAAACCAAAATCTAGCTTTTTGCCGTTTTCGTGTAGCAGACGTGCTACTTGGGCTATCATATAGCCTCCTATTCGGTTATCCAAGGCACGACCTACATAGTATTTCTCGTTAAGTTCTATGAGTTCATCTTCAAAAGTAGCTACAGTGCCCACGTGTATGCCAAGTGCTTCTACTTCTTCTTTTTTGCTGCAACCCACATCTATAAAGATATTATCCATTTCGGGTTTTGGGTTTTGCTTATCGCCTGATGAGCGCACGTGGATAGCAGGCCAGCCAAAAATACCTTTCACAATTCCTTTTTTAGTGTGAAGGTTTACACGCATAGAAGGAGCAATGATAGGGTCTGAACCACCATTACGAATCACATAGATGTATCCATCATCTGTAATATGGTTTACAAACCAAGAAATCTCATCAGCATGTGCCTCTATCACTACTTTATAGCTTGCTTGTGGATTGACTACACCTATCACTGAGCCATAAGTATCTACTATGTATTCATCAATAAAAGGGCGAATATAATCTAACCAGATTTTCTGCCCCGAACTCTCAAAGCCAGTTGGAGAAGGGTTATTCAAGTACTGAAATAAAAATTCTTTAGGAGTCATAGAGTTTTAATTTGTTTTAAAATGTTAATGGCTACAAAAATATGTATTTCTACTTAAAGTATGGTAGTTTGCCGGCAAGATAGGGATTGAAAAAAGACTTGGTTGTCTGACAATTTTTGTAAAAATCTGTAGCAGCGGACTTCCGGTCCGCTGGCATTTATGTTCTAAACAGTATTTAGCTCATCTTATCGCACACCATCACAAAAATTGTCAAAGAATCAAAAAAAGAGGAAAGAATCCTTCAATCTGAGGGAAAAGTTATGTTTTCTTCTCAACCAAATAGCTTCTTAAAAACTAAATCTATCTTAGGATTCACTTTATTCATCATATTTCAGTATTTGATTGCTAAACAAAGGGTGCAAGTCAAATTGACTTCCTTATGCCCTCTCTTGAGGAGCTACGATTAGGACACACTTTTTTTAAAA
>CAYZQI010000212.1:0-6935 GCA_964480455.1 uncultured Cytophagaceae bacterium | reverse complement strand
TACTGATATTATTCACCAAAATTAAATAAATGGAACGCTGTCTTCTGCAGAATGCTTTGTAACAACAAACTACTACTCAAAAATTAATCTTTTAATTATCAATTTAAACCTTATATTGCTTTGAAATCTATTAACAAAAAAAATCTATTTTACTTGTTTTGTTGCATTGGGTTGTTGGGCAGTGGTGTGCTACAAGCACAAGATACCCTCACTTATAACTATGAAGTCAAAAAACTCAGCCTGGGCGATTCATTAAAAATTGCTTATGTAGAAATGGGAAAAGGTGAGCAAACACTTGTCTTCATACACGGATTAGCGAGTTATCTCCCTGCTTGGCAATACAACCTAGATACACTTAGCACAAAATACCGCTGTATAGCTTTGGATCTTCCCGGCTATGGCAAATCTAGTAAAGGTAATCACAACTACACCATGAGTTTTTTTGCCCAAACTTTGAAGACTCTGATGCAAGAACTAGCCATAGAAAAGGCAACCCTCATAGGACACTCTATGGGTGGGCAAATCGCGATGACTTTTGCCTTGAAATATCCCGAAAACGTAGAAAAACTTGTACTGATAGCACCCGCAGGCTTCGAGACTTTTAAGCCCGAACAGGCACAACTTTTAGAAAATTTTACAACCCCAGAGCAAATCAAGAATACACCTGACCAAAAAATCAGGAGTAATCTGGAAGTGAATTTCTCTAAAATGCCCGAAAGTGCTGAATTTATGATTACAGACCGCATCAAAATGAAAACAGCTAGCGATTTTGACGGCTTTTCTCAGGCTGTTGCCAAATCAGTAAAAGGTATGTTGAGCGAGCCTGTACTCGAGCAGCTCCCTCAACTCAAAATACCCACTTTGATTATTTATGGTGAAGAAGATAAACTCATTCCTAATAAATTCTTCAATGCACAGCTTAGCACACAGCAAGTAGGTGAACTAGGCACAGAAAAAATAAGCAGTGCACAGCTAAAAATGATTAAAAATGCTGGACACATGGTACAGTTTGAAAAATATCAAGAAGTAAATCAACGGATTTTTGAGTTTATGAAAGAAAAGTAACTTACAAAATTTAGTAACACTTTGTTGAAATAATGACTGCAAAAGAACTTGATGAGTGTCATAAAAAAATGAGTGGGTAAATACAAACCTTCATGTGAGTCTTTTGGCTTGCAGGGCGAGTAAAAGACATTCATCATTACTTTATAAGATTTATAAAAAAAGAACTACGGCTTGAGGGAAAATACTCAAGCCGTTTTTTTGTTTTATAGTTAAAAAAATCATCAGTCAGCTACCACAAAACCATTTGATTGTTTATATTTGTAGCCAAAGGCTGTAGCAAAAGGGCTGTAGCAAAAGGGCATGCCCTTTTGCTTACCATTAACAATTGACAATTACCAATGTACTTAATATTTGACACTGAAACCACAGGTTTCCCCAAAAATTTTGAAGCACCCCATACTGACCTAGACAACTGGCCCAGACTAGTGCAGATTGCTTGGCAATGCCATGATGAGCAGGGAAATTTGGTGGCTGCCCAAAATCATATCATCAAACCCGAGGGTTTTACCATTCCCTACAATGCCGAAAAAGTACACGGTATCTCTACCAAAATTGCCCAAGAAGAAGGCAAACCACTCAAAGAAATTTTAGAAAAATTTGCCTTAGATGTAGCTCAGTCCGAAATCTTGATTGGGCACAACATACAATTTGACCTCAACGTAACGGGAGCAGAATTTTTGCGTGCCAAAGTGCCTACACAGCTTTGGGACAAAAAACCCTTTGATACCAAAAGTGAAGAGGCTGCGGCTTTCTGCCAACTGCCAGGCGGACGTGGCGGAAAATTCAAATGGCCTACCCTGACCGAACTACACAAAAAACTTTTTGGGGAAGCCTTCGGTGATGCCCATGATGCTGCCTATGACGTAGCTGCTACAGCACGCTGCTTCTTTGGCTTGCTTACCCAAAAAGTGGTAGCCCCATTGAGTGAATTTCCAGTAGAAAAAATCAAGTACCAAGCACCCGAGCTAGACGAAGCAAACTTTGCGAAGAGACAAACAGGCAAAAAAGGCATTGAAATCCCTGAGCAATTTAGGGGAAAGCTAGACCAAGCCCTGCCTTTTACGCACCTGCACACGCATACGCAATTCTCAATCTTGCAAAGTACCTCCAACATCAAGGTACTCGTTAAGCAAGCCAAAGAAATGGGCATGCCTGCACTTGCCCTCACCGACCATGGCAATATGCACGTAGCCTTTAATGCCGTAGCCGAAGGGGGCTATGCTGACCTAAAAATCATCATGGGTTGTGAACTTTATGTGGCAGAAGACCGCCTCAGGCTAAAATTCACCAAAAACGAACCCGACCGAAGATTTACCCAAGTACTGCTTGCCAAAGACCAAGCAGCTTACCATAGATTATCCAAATTATGCTCACTAGGCTATATAGAGGGCTATTACTCGGGCTTCCCTCGTGTGGACAAGGAATTGATAAAAGAATATTCTGAAGGACTGATTGCCCTCACAGGTAGCCTCAGCGGTGAAGTGCCTAGCCTTATCCTCAACAGAGGTGAAGCCGAAGCCGAAGAGGCTTTTAAATGGTGGCTTGAGGTATTTGGGGAAGATTTTTATGTAGAACTCCAGAGGCACGGCCTAGAAGAAGAAGAGCGAGTCAATGAAGTATTGCTGCGCTTTGCAGCCAAATATGGCGTAAAACCTGTGGCAGCACATAGTTCTTATTATCTACAAAAGGCTGATGCCGATGCCCACGATACTTTGCTTTGTGTAAAAGATGGGGAGAAAAAATCTACACCTGTGGGGCGTGGGCGTGGCACTCGATTCGGTATGCCCAACGAAGAGTATTATTTCAAAAGTCCTCAAGAGATGAATGAGCTTTTCTCGGATATTCCTGTAGCCTTAGAGAATATCCAAGAAATTGTAGATAAATGCTCACCGCTCAAACTGAAGCGGGATATTTTGATGCCCAATTATAAAATCCCTGCCGAATTTGCCGACCAAGACGAATACCTCAGATACCTTACCTACGAAGGGGCAAAAATAAAATATGGCGAAATAACCGATGAAGTCCGTGAACGCCTCGAGCGGGAGCTAGAAATCATCAAAGGAATGGGCTTCCCTGGTTATTTCTTGATTGTGCAAGACTTCATCAATGCCGCCAAAGATATGGGTGTGTTCGTGGGTCCTGGAAGGGGCTGTCTCACAGCCGATGCAAGAGTGGTTTTGGCAGATGGTACAAGCAAATTCATCAATGAAATCCAGACAGGCGATAAGGTCATTACTGAAAGTGGTACGATTCGCTCAGTAAAACAAACTTTTAAGTACGAGATAGAGCATGAAACTTTGCTAAATTTCAAGACTTATTATGGTGAAAATACAGGCATTACACTTACCAAAGACCACAAAATACTTAGTGAAACTCAAGAAAAACCAAAAAATTACTTTAAATGGGCTGAAAGTACTCGCAAAGCACGCAAAATGCCCGAACCTACCGGAAAGCTCACTTGGAAGCCTGCCGAAGCTATCCAAAGTGGAGATTGGGTATTTGTACCCAAGCCACAAGTAAAAGTGCATGATTGCTCAAACATAGATTTGGGCAAATATGCTGAGGAGTATGAGAATATCAAATTTGATGACACAAATGTCTATCACGAAGTACATAATACCCTTTGCAATACCTTACAGAGAACCAAAACCAATCAACGCTTTCTTGAGCTTGATACAGAATGGTATCAAATCTTGGGCATCTTTGCTGGTGATGGCTGGATTAGAAAAAATGAACGACCTACTGTAAGCTTTGCTTTTCACCCGAGTGAGCGAGAAAATATATCTCTCATCAAAAGAAAATGCGAGGCAATGGGCTTTGAATACAGTGAAGGAAAATTGTATAAAGGTGCTATTCAACTGCATATCAATAGCAAGCCGCTACATTTGTTTTTTAAAGAGATTTTTAATCTTTATGCACATACCTCTGATAGCAAACACGTTCCCGAACTTGTTCTCAGTGCCCCAGAAGAATGTGTTTTGGCATTTTTGAAAGGCTATTTGCAATCAGATGGACACGAAGACAAGCACAAATTTAGGTTTACGACCAACTCACGCAGCCTTGCTGACCAAGTGCGTTTCTTGTGTTGGCGAGTAGGCATACCCGCTTCATTAGGGACTGATGAGCGTATAGAAACCCGCGAGGCTTTCCTAAACACTAAAAAATCATATTATGTAACGATTCCCAAAGATGAGCGCATAGGCAACACCCAAGCACAGAAAAATTATATTTACCGACCAGTAGAAGGAGGTATCATGCTGAAAATCAGGGAGATAAGCGAGGTAAATCATGTGAATTATGTCTATGATTTTGAAGTAGAGGAGGAGCATAATTACCTCACTACCTCATTTTTGGTACACAACTCCGCCGCAGGTTCGGCAGTGGCTTACTGCATAGGCATCACCAACATTGACCCCATTAAATATGCCTTGCTTTTTGAGCGATTCTTGAATCCTGAGCGTATCAGTATGCCTGATATTGATATTGATTTTGATGACGAAGGGCGGCAATCTGCCATTAATTATGTGGTAGAAAAATATGGCAAAAACCAAGTGGCACAAATCATCACCTATGGCACCATGGCAGCCAAAATGTCTATCAAAGATGTGGCACGTGTGCAAGAACTGCCCATAGACCAATCAAACCAACTCGCCAAATATGTGCCCGATAAGCCTGGCACTAAACTCAAAGATGCCTTTGCAGACGTAGCCGAACTTCGTGAAATCTTGAATGGAAATAGCCTGCACTCAAGGGTATTGAAAGAAGCCAAAATCTTAGAAGGTTCTGTCCGCAACACAGGCATACACGCCGCAGGGGTCATTATTGCGCCCGATGACATTACGCAGTACATTCCCGTTTGTACTTCCAAAGATGCCGACCTCCTCGTTACGCAGTTTGATGGCAAAGTAGTAGAAGATGCAGGCATGCTCAAAATGGACTTCTTGGGGCTAAAAACCCTCACCATCTTGAAAGATGCCCTCCGATTGATAGAAAAAAATCACAATGTAAAAATTGACCTTGACAATATCCCCCTCGAAGACGAAAAAACCTTTGAGCTCTATCAGCGTGGCGATACCATAGGCACATTTCAGTTTGAATCAGAAGGTATGCAGATGCACTTGCGCCGCCTAAAACCTACCGATATCGAGGATTTGATTGCCATGAACGCCCTCTACCGCCCGGGACCGATGGCCTTTATTCCTTTGTACATTGACCGAAAGCATGGCAGAGAAATCGTAGAATATCCGCACCCTCTAGTAGAAACTATCCTCAAAAATACCTTTGGGATTATGGTCTATCAAGAGCAAATTATGCAAACGGCTCAAATCATTGCGGGCTATAGCCTAGGTGGTGCAGACTTGCTGCGCCGTGCGATGGGAAAAAAGGATAAGGAAAAAATGGCGAAAGAGCGTGTCAAGTTTGTGCAAGGAGCAAAAAATCTGCACAACATAGACGAGAAAAAAGCCGATGAAATCTTTGATATTATGGAACGCTTCGCTGAGTATGGCTTCAACCGCTCGCACTCAGCCGCCTACTCCGTAGTAGCCTATCAGACGGCTTACCTCAAAGCCAATTATCCTGCCGAATATATGGCATCTGTCTTGACGCACAACATGAGCAACATCGATAAAGTAACTTTCTTTATTGATGAATGTCAGCGACAAGGCGTAAAAGTGCTAGGCCCCGATGTCAATGAATCAGTGGCATCTTTCACCGTAAACCAGCAAGGGCAAATCCGCTTTGGTATGGCAGCCATCAAAGGCACAGGCGACTCCGCAATTACTGCCATCACCGAAGAGCGTGAGAAAAATGGCAAATTCAAAGATATTTTTGACTTCACACGCCGCATAGACCTCCGCACCGTCAATAAAAAATCTTTTGAAAGCCTTGCCTACGCAGGAGCTTTTGATGGCTTCGGCATAGACCGTGCTTTGTATTTTGCCCCAAGTGATGACAACAATGTATTCTTAGAAAAAATACTAAAATATGGCAACGTCTATCAGAAAGAAAAAGAAAACGCTTCGGTTTCGCTTTTTGGAGGAAACACCGCCGCAGAGATAGCCTCGCCTCCCGTGCCTGAGGGCCCTTTTTGGTCAAGGTTAGATAAACTCAACTACGAAAAAGCGGTGGTGGGTTTTTATGTATCAGGGCACCCTCTAGAGCAGTACAAGACGGCTATGCGCACCCTAAAAATATGTGCTTTGGATAGCATTGCTCAGTTTGATAGGCAGACTGTGCGAGTAGCAGGCATCGTTACGAGCAAAAATGTGCGACAATCTAAGGGTGGCAGTATGTTTTCTATCGTGGTGATTGAAGATTTTAAAAGTTCTTTAGAAATTGCGCTATTCAACAAGAAACACGAAGAATTTAGCAACTTTTTGGAGGTCAATCAACTGGTGCTTATCACAGGCAAAGTAAAACAAGACTACCGAGACCCCGAAAAATACGGCATTGAGATAGACGAAGTAGATGACCTCGAGGCTATGCAAGACAAACACTGCCAAGGCATAGAGCTTCAGCTAGATATTCAGCGGCTCAATGCTGCCCTTATCCAAGACCTCGAAGCCCTCTTGCAAGGCAACAACGGCGAACAAGTCCTCAAAATCAAACTGATAGATTATGAAGAACAACTTACCGCTGACCTGACTTCTAAAAAGTTTAGCATCACGCTCACAGAGCAGTTCCTACAAAGACTCGATGCACTGGAAATGAAGTATGAGATGGTGTATTAGGAGGGAGATTAAAAATCTTATGCTCTGGAGTCGGGATTGCAAATACTATACAGCTAGATTTAGTTCATTGATTTTCAGACTGTTACAAATCTAGCTGTTTAAACGATTATTTATGAGGCTTGCCCTCATTGGGGGAAT
>CAYZQI010000211.1:0-7030 GCA_964480455.1 uncultured Cytophagaceae bacterium | reverse complement strand
AGCTTTATTCTTTCGGGGCTAGAGCTGCCTAATTTTTAACGAACCATTGTTTTGATATTAAAATTGCAAAGTAGCTCGAGCAGATAGCCTCAATAAGTACAAATTGGAGAAATATTTGCCAATTAAAAAGTAAAAAGTACCTAAGATGAGGGTAGATTGTAAAATAATTAGTTTTTTAGGTCTAACTAATTTTAGGAAATACATATTATTACATATCTTTGAGAAACCAATTCTTTGTGTAGTTTTGGGGCTTTATTAATGAAAAAAGTATGAAACAAACTATTTACTTATTATTGTATTGGATATTAATTTTATTCTGTCCAATAGCATCGGCGCAAGATGATAAAGAAAATGAAAAAGTGAAAGAGATAGAAAGCAAACGCTTTGACTTTCGAATAGATAAGGTGGTTGTGTTTGTGAACGTATTTGACGAGGATCTACAAAATCCTTCCAAAGGAAATCTTACAGTTACCAACAGTAAAGGAGAGGTGATACAAAGCATACAAAATGAAGCCTTCTCACAGTTAAGACTCCCTATCCAAGATACTTATACTGTCTCAATCAATAGCCAAGGCTATGAAGACCAAACCTTCAACCTAGACCTTAGAAAGGTAAAAGAATACGAAACACGTAAAAATATCTATCTCAAACCCAAAAAACAAGAAATAAGAGTTGCTGCCAAAGAATTTGGTAAAAATCCACAAGACCTTACCGTAAATCTTCAAAACCAAAACCTCAACGAGCGAGTACCTATGCAATATGATGCCAATACCAACGAATTTGTGGGAATGGCACGCCCCAACCAAGATTATCAACTAGAAGTACGCAACCCACGCAACAACTACGCCTACTCGCAAGGCTTCAGACCTACCAACAACGCCACCGATAACAAAATAGTAGTCAATGCTGAAAATGCCCGCAACCTCGCACGAAGTACTTACATAGATGAAGAAGAACTTACACAACTGAAAAGACCTAAGCCGATTCGTATCAATATTGACTCGCTGCTAGGCACGCTTGACCTCAGCAAAACAAGGATTCCTATTGATTCTGTTGCTGTGTTCGAAAGCGTTAGAACAGCACGCGGTGAAGAAGACGAAGAAAAATCTGATGAAAATCAAGAAAATACTGAAGATAGCGAACCCGAAGATTATGATGCCCTGCTGCTACGTACACAAGAAGACATAGAAAGGGCTGAAAAAACACTCGTAGATAGGCAAAAGAAAGTTAAAGAAAGGCTTAGCCAACTCAATGAGTACCTAGACAGCGGCAAATTGAACGAAAAAGAAAGAGAAAATCTAAAAAATGTTATTCTTACACTTGAAGAACAACTAGAGCAATACGACCGTGAGTACCAACGCCTGCGCGCTATCAATTTTCAAGAACTTGACCGCCTCCAAGGCAAAATGGGTATCCGTACTTTTAACTCCTTCGTGCGTCAATTTTGGTATTTATTCATTGTCTTATTTGTTATTATTGGTATCCTATTTATTGCTATGATTGTGTTTTATTTCATTGCACGTACACGCCGCAAGCAGCGCGACCAACTGGCTGAACTCAATGAAGAAATTAATCAACAAAATGAAGAAATTATTGCGCAGCGTGATGCTATTGAAGAAAAAAATAAACTCATTGAAATCGAGCGACAAAAATCTGATGAACTGCTGCTTAACATTTTGCCCGCAAAAGTAGCCGACGAACTCAAGACCTTTGGCAAAGCAAAGATGCGCAACTACCAAACTGTGTCTATTTTGTTCACTGACTTTAAAGGGTTTACCAATATATCTGCCACCATGACACCCGATAAACTCATGGACGAACTCAATGACTGCTTTACAGCCTTCGACAACATCATAGCAAAACACGGTTTAGAAAAAATCAAAACCATTGGCGATGCCTACATGTGTGCCGGAGGAATCCCCGAACCCAACGAAACCAATGCTGTAGATGCAGTCTTGGCAGGGCTAGAAATGCAGGAGTTTATGCAACGCCGCCGCAAAGAAAGACTTGAAGCTGGTGATGACTATTGGCAATGCCGCTTGGGTATCAATACAGGAGAGATTAGGGCAGGTGTGATTGGTACTAGTAAATTTGCTTACGACATCTGGGGAGACCCCGTAAATATTGCCGCGCGCATGGAAAGTGGAGGTGCTGTAAATAGAGTAAATATTTCAGAACAAACCTATCAGATTGTAAAAGATTTCTTTGAGTTTGTACCAAGAGGTGAAGTAGAAGTAAAAAATGGGCTTTTCTTGAATATGTATTTTGTAGAAAGAATCAAACCTGCGCTTTCTACTGATAAGGCAGGGCTTACCCCCAATGATAAATTTATTAACCTGAAATATGAGCGTTTTGGAGAAGCTACCCCCACAGATTAAGCACTCAAAACTTGATAAAAAATACTGCAAGTACCTGATGCAGTCAATTAGCTTTTAATAAAAGCCTTTACACAATTTCGCAAAAAAAATCTTCTGTGTGTTCTATGATATAATGTGGTTTTTAATTTTATGAAATATCAATTATTTGGACTACTCTCTCACAGTATTTTTTGCTTTTCTGGCAATTTGTGCGAAGATATGTAGTGGCAACCTTTCAATCCGCTAGTATTGATGTTCTTAAACAGTATTCAGCCTATCTTCCACCACACCATCACAAAATTATCAGAAAACTACATTATTTTAGCGTTGATACCTATAATTGCGTTTTGCTAAGAAATTATTGAACAAAATACGACATTTTTCGCTTATTTTGCATTTTCCTAAAATTATTAAACTTTTTAAATGCTTGGCTACCAAAAAATGAGTGCACAGACCTGCTAGCAGGTTGCCTGCTCATTGTCGGATAGCTCAATTTTTTGATTATGAAAGAACTGCTTAAAAAATTCGAGGACAAAAGACCCGAAATTGTATTTGAATGGAAAGATGCTGAAACCGAAGCCGAAGGATGGGTAGTCATTAATTCACTCAGAAATGATGCCGCAGGCGGAGGTACGCGCATGCGTGTAGGGCTAGACCGCCGCGAAGTAGAGTCGCTTGCCAAAACTATGGAAGTAAAGTTTACCATCTCGGGGCCTCCTATTGGAGGGGCAAAATCAGGTATCAACTTCAACCCTAACGACCCACGCAAACAAGGGGTGCTTGAGCGTTGGTACAAAGCAGTTTATCCTTTGCTCAAAAATTATTACGGCACAGGAGGCGACTTGAACGTAGATGAAATCCACGAGGTCATTCCTATCACAGAAGCAGACGGGCTGTGGCACCCTCAAGAGGGGGTAGTTAATGGCTACTTTAACGCCAGCAAACCTGACAAAATTCGTAAAATAGGAAGACTGCGGCAAGGGGTAGCTAAAATCCTTGAAAACCCTGACTATACCCCCACCACTATCTCCAAAAAATACACTGTTTCAGATATGATTACAGGTTTTGGCGTGGCTGAATCGGTAAGGCATTTTTATCAGCTTTGGGGAGGAAACTTACACGAAAAACGTGCTATCATACAAGGTTGGGGCAATGTAGGAGCTACCTCGGCACTTTACTTGGCCAAAGAAGGAGTAAAGATAGTAGGCATCATCGACAAAGCCCACGGGCTCATCAATACTGATGGCTACGACCTAGACGCTGTCAAAAAAATATTTGCTGCACGTGAAAACAATACCCTTGTAGCAGAGGAATTATTGTCTTTTGAGGAAGTGAATGAAAAAATATGGAGTATTGGCGCAGAAATTTTTATTCCTGCAGCAGCATCGAGGCTCCTTACTAAGGCACAAGTAGAGGCAATGACCGCCCACCAACTAGAAGTGATTGCTTGTGGTGCCAATGTGCCTTTTGCTGATGAGGCTATCTTTTATGGGCCAATTACGGAGATGGTGGACACAAAAATCTCATTAGTACCTGATTTTGTAGCCAACTGCGGCATGGCGCGTACTTTTGCCTACCTAATGTCGCCCAATGCCAATGTAACTGACGCTGCCATTTTTGAAGATGTATCAAACACTATTCTCAAAGCACTTTCGAAAATTCATCAGCAGAATCCATCAAAGACACTGATAGCCTCCACAGGTTTTGAGCTTGCCTTGAAAGAACTCATGGCAGTAGAAAGATAAAGACTACAGCTCAAATCTGACTGCCAAAAATACCCCAAAATTGCGTGCATCGGGATTATCGCGGTAGGTAACTCGGTGCACAAAATTGACCCTAAAAAATCTGAAAATATTAGTAATGCCATAGCCCAGCTCTATGTATGGCGTATTTTCCAAACCTGCTGGCTTTACCAAAGCATTGCCCTCAGTATCTGTATCAGGGCTAAGAGCCAGATTTTTGCTTCGTAGCCCACCATAGAGCAGATTGGCCAAAAGAAAAGTACGCCATTTTAGTTTCCTCAGTAAAGGTATTCTATTGGCTATCAATCCATTAAAATTATGCTCATAGTTGAGAGATACATGCCTATCGCTTGCAAACTCCATAAAATTCATCAGACTGTAGCCATAAAAATTATAGAAAAAACCACGGTTACCAAGGTGAATCTCTAGCAAAGGGTAAGGAATGCGTGAGGGAGTGTAAGTCCCTGAGAGTAGATAATATGATTTACCAACCCAGCCTAGCAATAGGCTCTGCTCTAAGGCTATACCAAATCGGTGGTAACTAAAATTACCGCCTAGAAAATCATCAAGCCCCAATGTGTAGCGGAGCGTAACCACAGGTAGCTTACGTGTACCGAGGCTTCTTCTATAATTTCCTGAATAAAAAAACTGCTCGTCTTTGGCAAGGCGTGTTTCAAAAGTAAGTTCTGTGATGTCAAAATTACGTTCAAGCTGTGTTTCCTGAAGATTAAGATTTTTGAAGTAAGCAAAGTGATTTCCAATTTGCTGGTGGCTTGCAGTCCGCAGGCTTACCGTTTGGGTAAACCCTTTAAAAAAATCATGTTGGATATATAGATTATTTTCGGTTTTATAAAAAGGACTACGGGTAGAAACCCCAAAGAAATTAAGCGAAGCAGCAAAAGCACCTGGCACAACCACGCCACTAGGGTTGGCAGCCAGTTGTAGCATATCCTCACTGCGCTGTGCTACTATTTCTGTCCAATTTTTACGTGATGCAATGTAGCGCAATTTACCCGAATATTTAAAACGCCTGTCATCAAAACCATAAGCCACATAACCTTTAAGCTCTATTTTTTTACTGAAATCGGTGTTGGTTCGTAGCCCTAGTCTGAGTCTGACACCTTCTATATCGTTGATGGCACCCGAGTAGATAAGGTTACCAAAGTCAATTGGGCCTGCTTTGATATAGCCCGTGCTCAACACCTCAATGATATTGGAGTAGGTCTTGACAATAGGCACTGTATTGATAGTATCTATCATGGCAAAGGCTTTCAACTCTGAGCGTGTGAGGGAGTCGTGGCGATGTATTTTCCAGTAGTTTTCTTGGATTTCGCTAGCATCTTGAGCCACAGTAATACTTTCTTTATAAAACTTTAAAGGCATGGGCTTATTGATGATGAGGTCTTTGTTAGAAGTGTAAATCTTGGCAAGTATGCCAGCAGACTTATTGGTAACTTCGGCAGCATCAAATAAGATGCGGTTTTTGATGGGTATCCAAGGCCCTTCGGGTGTTTTTTGTAGTTCTTGTTGAATTTTTATTTTTTCAATGAAATTAATGTTGGCAGTAGGGTTTACTATTACACTGATTTGCTTTAAGGCAAAGCCTTTGCGCTCAATCCATAGCATGCCCTCAAATGCCAAGTCTTGTTTACGTTTAGGATAGACTTCAATCTGATAGCACCAATCATTGCCTAGCATCAAGCTATCGGTCAGGTAATAATCATAATATAGCTTCCAAGCATTGCCAATAGGAGAAGGAAAATCTTTACTGAGTATATTCAGCCAGTCATTATAGAAGTTATATTTCTGAAAACTCTCTCCGAGCAGTTGTGCAATGGGCGAGTCGCCATCAAGCCCTACGCCTTCAATTTTGGTTTTGATTACGTGTTCTGTACTACGCTCGGGTCGGTTGCGATGATATACTTGCGAAATAGACTCTGATAAGAAAATCGGAATGAGGGGTTTGCCATCTTCTCCCGTAAGTCTGCCTACGCTATCAATGGCTTGTTGTACTTTTTTGATAATTTTTCTTTTGCCAAACTGCGCTGAGATATTGTCTATGGCAAGTTCTATTTTTACATAGCTTTCATATTGATAGGCCTCTAGGCTCGCCATATCATTGTTTTTGCGTGCCTTTATCACATTGCGCATGATGGGGTAGGCGGGGTCTTCCCCTGCTACTACTACAATTTCATCAAGGTTTTTACTTGAGCTATAGAGTTGGAAATTCAGCTCTACCACACCTTCTTTGAGCTTACTGAGGTCGGGTGCTTTGGTGCGGGTGATATAGCCAATATAAGAAACTATTATGGAATCATCAGCCGCTACGTTTTTGAGGGTATAATAGCCTTCAAAATCAGTAGTTGTACCATTTTGAGGGTTTTTTTGAGAATATACATTTCCGAAGGGAATCGCCTCAGCAGTTTCGGCATCTATTACCCTACCTTTTAGTGTATAATTTTGCCCAAAAGCATTACTTGTAAAATAAGGAATACTCAACAGAAGAAATCCCAAGAACACAGATTGTAAGCAAATGGCAGGTGTTGTCATAAAGAATATTTTTATCAGATTTCAAAATACTAGGTATGTAGATGATATTTTTCTAAGCGGTACTGCACATTGTTTTTTTAAGTTTTAGCAAATTTATTAAAAAAAAAAGTAAGTAATCAATAATAAAGCATTGCTTTTTGATGATTTATAAAAATACTGTATATTCATTCTGTATGCACTATCTTTCAAAAACATTTTAAACTGTTTCAAAATTTCAAAAAGCCAAGTAATTACCCAAATCATTTTATAAAATAGCATTTAATCAAGATAATATCGCTTTATATTGGGTTGATTGAGTGTTTGATTAAGTTTTCATCAATACTTTATTTGCAAGAGGATTGCCTAGTGGTGCGAAGTTTTTGGTTGTCTGACAATTTTTGT
>CAYZQI010000210.1:0-7053 GCA_964480455.1 uncultured Cytophagaceae bacterium | reverse complement strand
CAATCTCACACATACTCCCTCTTCAAAAACAGGTTGCCCCACCACACTTACCCAAGTATCATTGCCCTTGGCAGTACGTAGTTTGAGCTCTAAGCTGCAAGCTTGCCCAGTTTGGAGTGCCTGCGTGATGGATTGCTGCGCCATTTCCTGATAAATCGGTTCGGGAAAAAAGGGTATTACCCTTTCTAGGCTAGGCACAAAATCTTGTGCTACTTCGTGAATCTCGTAGGTAGTAGGTGTCCAGTAGATTTTATCATTGGGAATATCCCAGTCCCAGCCGCCAAACTTAGCTACACGCCCCGACTGCTCGAAGAGTTCTTTACTCTTTCTGAGTTCATCTTCGTTTAGTTTTTGTTGGGTTACATCTTCTATGAATCCATACCAAATTACGCTGCCATCGGGTTGTGCTTCGGGCTGTGAAGTACCTTTAAGCCACAAAACCCCTGTTTCGGGAGTACAAAATCTAAATGTTTCTTGCCAATGAGAAAGATTTTTATAAGAAACCATGATGCTTTCCATCAAAGCTTGGTAATCATCTCCTAGCACCAACCCAAAAAAGGCATTGGCATCTTTTTTTATTTCTTCTACTGTTATCGGGATTATTTTCTCTACACCCTTGCTGATAAAGGGAATACGGAAGCTGCCCTCAGGCAAGAGTTGAAAGATATAAATGGCACCAGGTATTTGTTCAGAGAGTTTTTCTAGCAGTTCTGCGCTTCTTTTCTGTGCTTCAAGAGCTTCCATTTCGCTTTGTATGCAGCGGGCATTGCCTATAAGTCCTTTAAATTTTCCTGTTTCATCAAAGACAGTTTGCGCATTACCACTGTGCCAATAATAATGGTTATCGGCATGGAGTACCCGGTACTGACTTGGTCCCACCTCATTTTTTTCCATCATTAGGGTCATTTTCTTTGTAATTTCAGGCATATCCGCAGGAAAGACATAACCTGAGAAATGCTTTCCTATAAGCCGCTCAGGTCGGTAGCCTGTTACTTTTTCCCAAGAAGGAGAGATATATGTAAAATACCCCTCTGCATCTTGCTGCCAGATAAGGTCAGTAGAGTGGTCAATCAAGAGGCGATATTTGGCTTCGCTTTCTAGCAGGCGTTGCTGTGCCTCAATCATGATGCTTTCCATTTCTTTGCGGTCTGTGATGTCTTGTACTGTACCAAAAAACCTGACGATTTGCCCTTGTTCATCAGCAATGGTCTCTACCCTACCGAGTATCCATTTGGTTTTCTTCTCTGCATCAATGATTCTGTACTCTATTTCTGAAACGCCTACATTTTTGAGTGAGGTAGCTATCTTTTTTTGTACAAAAGACAAGTCCTGCGGGTGGATTTTATTTTTAAATGCCTCATAGAGAGCTTTACTAGGTAGTCTTTCTATGCCAAAGAGTTGGTGATGCTGTTCACTCCAAGTAAGGGTTTGGGTTTTTACGTCCCACAAGTAGCTTCCTATTTTAGAAAGATTTTGCGCTTGATTGAGTGCCTCTTCACTGGCTTTAAGGGCGAGTTCAGCTTTTTTCTTTTCGGTGATGTTGCGGGCTATTAGTACTACACGTATCAATTCACCATTTTTGTTGTATGTTCTGGTGCTGCGATCTTCTCTCCAGATATAATGTCCGTTTTTGTGCAAGCATCGGTATTCACACTCAAAGAAAGGAAGTTGATTTTTGTTGGCATTTTCTACAATGCTTTCCATATACGCCTTGTCTTCGGGGTGGATGATACTTGAAAACATCTCCGAAAGCATCTGATTTTTTTCTTCAAGGGTATAACCCATCATTTTTTCATAGCTAGGCGAAAGGTAGGTAATTTGATTGTTTTCAAGTACCAAGATACCATCAGAAGTAGCTTCGGCAATAAAGCGAAATTGTGCTTCGCTTGCTTTGAGTGCATCTTCTGCGGCTTGCTTTTCGGTAATGTCTATGCCTATGCACAGTAGTTCGGCAACTTCTCCTTTTTCATTGGTGAGGGCGGTAAACTCCCATTCGGCTGTTTTGATGCTTCCATCTGCCAATATTTTTCGGAGTGTTTCTTTGAAAGTAGTGTGTGGTGAAGCAAAGCACTTTTCACCTATGACCTTTGCTTTGGGTATATCTTCGGGGTGTATAATTAGTGTAGCAGATTTACCCAATAGATTGCTAGCTATCGAGCCAAAGTCTTTACAATAGACTTCATTGAGGTAAGTGTATTTACCATCTATGTCCATTTTGATAATGTATGCCGATTGATTGTCTAAAATAGTCTGGTAAAACTCAGCATCTTTACGTGCATCGATTTCGGCTTCTTTTTCTTTGGTGATATCCACGTGTGCACCTAACATACGGATAGGCTTACCTTCGGCATTTCTAATTGCCAAGCCTCGACACCTAATCCAGACCGTAGAGCCGTTTTTGTGAGTATAGCGCAGCACTTGGTCGTAGGGGATTTCAGGGTTTTCAAAATGCTGATTGATATTCACAAAAGCCTCTTGCAAGTCTTGAGGATGCACCATACTTTGCCAAGCTGAGGTTTTGTGTGGCATTTCCTCAGGGTTGTAGCCTAAGGTTATCCACAATTTAGGATTCATCCATTCTTCCTCGGGGTTTTCTACATCCCAGTACCAAAGCCCATCAAGAGAAGAATTTTGTATAAAATCAAAGATAGATTCGTCTGATTTGATGAGTTGGTAGAGTTCTTTTTTCAGGTAATTCATAATTTTTTACACGTTTTGCAGGGGTATCATTTATTGCAAAAGAGTTGGTGTAAATCTTCTTAGTTTTGTAAAACAAATTTACGCATAAAAATATAAAGAGATAATAATCTGAGATTTTATTTTTGATTGGTAAAATTTAAGTGATTCATTGTAAGTCATCATCAAGCACTTTGGTAAGGATAAGATTTTGAGTGTTTTTCAAAATTATTATCTATTTTTGGATAGTTAAGACCAATCAAAAAAACTATGCGTGAAGATTTTTTATCTTTCATCTGGCAGTTTCAATATTTTGATGCCAAACAGCTCACTACTACCGAGGGGCAAATGCTACTGATTCTGGAAACAGGCAAGCCTAACCCGAACGCAGGAGCAGATTTTGAAATGGCAAAAGTACGTATAGACGGGGTAGAGTGGGTTGGTAATGTTGAGATTCATCTGAAATCTTCTGATTGGAAGCAGCACAGGCATCACCACAACCACGCCTACAATAATGTCATCTTGCATGTAGTCTGGGAAGACAACCAAACTACCCAGCGCAAAGATGCCAGTACAATCCCTACCTTGGCACTCAAGCAACGCACTAACCCTAAGATACTCTACCGCTACCAAAGTTTGCTTGATGAGCTAGGTGCTATCCCCTGCCATAGGCATTTGGCGAAAGTAAAATCTATTCATGTATTGACTATGCTGGATAAAGCCCTTGTGCAACGCCTCGAGCAGAAGGCAGAGGCAGTCATAGCAATTTGGGAAAACAATCAAAAAGACTGGGAAGAAACTGCTTACCAACTCCTGGCGCAGAATTTTGGTTTCAAGACCAATGCCGTGCCGTTTTTGCGTTTGGCACAAAATCTTCCTCTCAGAATATTACAAAAACACAAGGAAAATCTGCTCCAGGTAGAAGCATTACTCTTTGGGCAGGCAGGTTTTTTGGATTTGATAGAGGAGGAAAATTTAACTGAAGAATACCCACGCCAACTCCTCAAAGAATACCAGTTTCTGGCACAGAAATACCAACTTGAAGCCCATAGACTTGCCCCCCACGAGTGGAAAATGCTTAGAATGCGTCCCCCTAATTTTCCTACTATTCGGATAGCACAGTTTGCCCAACTTATCAACCAGCACGACAGTTTGTTTTCTACCTTGCTCAATACAAATCCTGACTTGCTCAAGACAAAGTTCAAAGTATTACAATCAGACTACTGGCAGCGGCACTATCGATGGGAAAAAGCTGCTTTGCGCCGCATAAGTGGCTTGGGTGTACTTTCTATTGAGAATATTTTTATCAATACACTTGCCCCCTTGCTCACGGCATACTCGAGAGTAAAAGACCAAAGCGAGTATCTTGAGCGGGCTTTGCTACACCTAGAGCAGCTTCCTGCCGAAAGAAATAAAATCATCAAACTATGGGCAGACCTAGGGCTGAGGGTCAAGACTGCTTTTGACTCTCAGGCATTGCTAGAACTCTACAAAAACTATTGTCTTCCCAAAAAATGTTTGTCTTGTACCATTGGTACGCACTTGGTGAGAGAGGGACAAGATGGTTAGCGGATTGTATTGTTGAATGGTTGGCTGGTTAAATCATTGGCCTGTTGGGCTATGCGACAAAGCCAAGCAACAAAAAAACCACTCAGCTATTTTATTTCATTTGGTCGCGTAGTTGCTCTATCTATTGCACCGTTAAGTCTGTCAGTTCTATGATTGTTTGATTGTCAAAACCTTTTTTGATTGTTTTCTTGCCATTTCCATTTTGCTATTTAGTTTTTCTTCTTTGATGCCTTCTTCTTTGGCTTTTTCGAGAGCTTCTTTCATGAAGCTATTTTGGTCGAACCAGAATTTTTGTTGCGCATCATAGTATCCTTTTTCTTTTTCATCTAAATACATTGCATCTAATTTTTGGCTTGCTTTGCGAATCTCTTTGATTTCAGCTAGTTCTTTTGGGAGGGTTTTGTTGTTGTATTTGTAGGCGTTGTTCAAAAAAGTTATCCATCTTTCCAATATTATTTTAAGATTTTCTAATTTACCTCTGTATTTTTTTAATTCTATAAAATACAAACCCAAGTAGTCTAAATCTTTGTGCTGTTGGTTGGTTTCTCCATCTTTTAGCGTACAGAATCTATGGTATTTTTATCTTCAAAGAAGTTAAAATCTATTAGACTCAGTACAGTAGGATATGCTTATGTTTATGCTAAGGGGCTTATGCTTCTTCTCTTGAACGATTTTTGTGCAGCAACTCTAACTCTTTTTTATGCAATCTGAAAGCATCAAAAGCCAAGTCTTCATCTACTTTATAAACATACTGCAAGAAATCAAGAAACTCCTCCTCACCTAGTTCATAGTAAGCTAAACTTATAAATCCATCTAAGATATCTACGATTTCTTCAAGGTCTTGACTCTGTTGTAGCAAAATTAGCTCTTTTCTCTTAATTAACAAGACAAGTGTTTTTCTGCGTATTTCTTGTGCATTCCTTAGCACCTCAGAAAGTTTTTTGAGTGCTTCAAGTATTTTTTGGTGTTGTGTGTCTTCCTGTTCACTCATATTCTTTTGTTGATTTAGCTATTATTTGCAAGGTACAGTTTAAATCTCCTGCCCTTGCCTATCACCTCACATACAATTCTAAATTTAGGGCTTTGCATCTCTATTAAGTTTATAAATGGTAGAGAGGGCAGCATTGATGCCCGTATGCAGGGCAGTTTCAATCCAGCCACTAGACCAGCCTACGCAGTCGCCTGCAAGATACACCCCTACGTCTGGGTGGGGGTCATAGTTAGAAATCTTAGTGCCGTCAGGCATAAATTTACCCTGCGAAAACAGAGTGGTATCGTCTATATTGCAGCCAGGTACGGGCATTTTAAATGAGCCATTGTAGCCTACGGCTTCTTCCCATGAGAAGCAAACAGGCTCTTCTACCATCTGTTCACGAATCATTTTGACGGTTTCGGAGCTATAAATCTTTTCTAGTTCACGCAGTACATTTTCTACTTTTCCGTTATCATCAAAAGCATCAAACTTAATAGCAGTAATGCCCAATGTATAGCTAAGGCAAATCACTCCTGATTTGGTATCCTCAAAATCAAACAAATATAGGTGAGTAAGTGGCTCATCTGTTACCGTACAGGAGAGCAATTCGGGATATTTTTTCCAGAAAGCGGTTTTAGTACGCACACAGATACGCCCTCCAGGGATAAGGTAGCTATTTCTGATGGCATTCCAGACCTCTTCAGAGAAGGTAGGGCGGTTGATTTTAATGCTCATCTCAAGATTACGAGGCGTACAAGTAATGATGACTGCTTCGTATTTATCTAATTTGCCTTCAGCATCAGTGAGGTAGATGCCGTCTTCGGTTGTTTCAATCTCTACAACTCCTTTGCGTGGTGTGCCGTAGTTGAGTGCTTTTACGGAGGTTTTGCCCCAATGTAAACAATCTGCCTCTGTATCCCAGAACCTGAGCGGAATTTGGTCTATTCCTCCAATCACCTCTTCTACCTCGCCCCACCACTTGGCTACAATGATGCGGAGTGGCTCTACAAAACTTACTTGGTGGTAAAAGGGGCCAAAACCAGCTCCTCCTGCCCCTATAGACCCAAAGCTATCAATAAGGCTTTTAGACCAGCCTGCTTCGTAGAGTGCTTGGTAAATGCTTTTGTGTTCATACTTTCTAACAAGTTCTTGCCAGCGTTTAGAAAATTCATCAGGCTGGTCTTGTACCTCATCAAGGTAGGCAATCATGGGGTTCACCAGGTCGTCCCAGTGTTTGGTAACATCTTGAATTTCAGGGGGAAGCTCTCCACCAGCAGGCACATCATAGCGTTTGCGGTCATAATAAATGACTGTTGGCACTTTGAGTGGTGAGGGAAAAGACTTTCTTCGGATACCAAAGGTATTCATATACCATTGTATAGTATCATGAAAAGTAGGTACACGCATTGCCCCTATCTCTGTGTATGCTTTGGGGTCTTTCTCGAAGCGGTAGGTATAAGTACGCCCCCCTATTCTATCAGAGGCTTCATAGATGATGGGGCGCAGCCCTACACGCATCAGTTCGTAGGCTGCACACAGCCCCGCACAGCCTGCCCCAATAATGGCAACTTCTTTACCGTAGTTGAGCGGCGAAAGGCTTTCTATCCCTTCTGTGCGTTCTATGAGCTGAATATAGTTAAAAGGGTTTTCAGGAAAAGTATTAGGATTGTAGGTATTTACATCAAAAATAACCTCTTTGTCAGCAATCAAATGATTGTTTTTTAGTTCTTGTTGGTGTATTTTTTTCATAGATTGAACGTTGCTTTAATGCTAATGATAAGTTTAAAACTAATTTACTTAAACTTTTTCTAAAATACAGGATTTATTTTAGATAA
>CAYZQI010000209.1:0-7151 GCA_964480455.1 uncultured Cytophagaceae bacterium | reverse complement strand
AGGCACGCGCAGAACAAGAAAAAGCTCGCGCAGAACAGGAAAAAGCTCGCGCAGAACAGGAAAAAGCTCGCGCAGAGCAAGAAAAAGCTCGCGCAGAACAAGAAAAAACACGTGCAGAACAAGAAAAAACACGCGCAGATAAACTATTGGCGCATCTCAAATCACTGGGATTAAGCCCTGATGAATTGAAAGAATTTGAATAATGAAGTTGTATGCTAAAAATGAGTTATAATGTAGATGATATACAAGCCAGCGCAGCACAATTCCCTTTGGATAAAAAATAGACATAGAGTAAGGTATATCAGATTCTATCCCAAAATCTCAAAATCAAGGTACAAATTAATGAGTACTTCCACAGCAGAAGGTTAGCAAAAGTTTGTCCGTGCTTATTCTTCAGCATTACTGTAGCACAAGTTTGAAATCCAAAACCCACAAGGCAATTATGCCCTTTTAGAAAAGATATTGCACGAGCAGGGCATAGAAGAAAACTTAATCTTGTAATTTTCATTTGATAGAGGCTTTTGTTTTATATGGGCTACCTCACCATTTAGGTCGAGTCCCGTAAGCGTGTGTTTGTAAAAAATGAATTTTTGATGGAAAAGGTAGAAATATAGCAGCCAAATAAAGAGAATTTCTTAATTTTGAAATCTAAAATGATTTTTATCTTGTTAGCTTTGTGCTGATAAATTCACATAAATTTAAAAAAATTGTATGAAAATCGCCTATCATTGGCTCAGAGAATACATTGCATTGCCTGAGAATGTAGAAGAATTAGGTAAAAAGCTGACCGCATTAGGGCTAGAAGTAGAAGGTATAGAAGCCTATGAACAAATAAAGGGAAGCCTACAAGGGCTGGTAATTGGTGAGGTGCTGACCTGCGAAAAACACCCCGATGCCGATAAACTCAGCAAAACTACGGTGGATATAGGCAATGGCATTACTAGCCCTATAATCTGTGGTGCGCCCAATGTAGCCGCAGGGCAAAAAGTAGTAGTGGCTACCGTTGGCACTACGCTCTACCCTACTGAGGGTGAGCCTTTTATGATTAAAAAAGCAAAAATCAGGGGCAAGGTATCTGAGGGTATGATTTGTGCTGAAGACGAAATCGGATTGGGGCAATCGCACGCCGGCATTATGGTTTTAGATACTGACCTTCCCAATGGCACGCCTGCTGCTGAGTACTTCAAACCAGCCCAAGATTGGACTATAGAAATAGGGCTTACCCCCAACCGTGTAGATGCTGCTTCACATTGGGGCGTAGCTAGAGATTTGAAAGCTTTGTCGGGTATGACCTTGTGTCGCCCTTCGGTAGAAGGCTTTAAAGTGGATAACCAAGATTTACCTATTAAAGTAATTGTAGAAAATGCCGAAGCCTGCCCACGCTATGCAGGTGTCAGCATCACAAGAGTCAGCGTAAAAGAATCTCCTGCTTGGCTCAAAAATCGCCTTTTGGCAATTGGAGTACGTCCTATCAACAATATAGTGGATATTACCAACTATGTTTTGCATGAATTTGGGCAGCCGCTGCATGCCTTTGATGCCGACCAAATCGCAGATAAAACCGTCCTTGTGAAGACCTTGCCCGAAGGAACAACTTTCACTACCTTAGATGAAGTAGATAGAAAACTTAGTGCACAAGATTTGATGATTTGTGATGGGTCATCTGTGCCTATGTGTATTGGGGGAGTATTTGGAGGGCTTAAATCAGGGGTAAGCGAGCAGACCACCAATATTTTCTTAGAAAGTGCTTATTTTTCTCCTGCCTACATCCGCCGTACTTCACAACATCACGGCTTAAAAACAGATGCTTCTTTCCGTTTTGAGCGCGGTATAGACCCCAACAATACGGTCTATGTGCTAAAACGAGTTTCTTTACTAATTCAGGAGGTAGCTGGAGGTAAGATTTCTTCAGAAATTACAGATATTTATCCTGAACCTATCCAGAATTTTGAGTTTGGGGTAAAATACAGCAACATAGACCGACTAATAGGTAAGAAATTAGGTCACGAGTTTATCCATCAAACACTTGAAAACCTTGAAATTCAGCTTTCTGATTTTAATGAGGAGGGATTTAAAGTGTCTGTGCCTCCCTATAGGGTAGATGTACAGCGTGAAGCCGACATTATAGAAGAACTTGCCCGTGTCTATGGCTACGACAACCTAGAAGTGAGCGAACACCTAGGCGCAAGCTATTTGGCGGAATTTCCTGCCAAAGATGCTCGAAAAATACAGTACCAAATTACACAATTGCTGGCATGCAATGGATTTAGTGAGATGATGAACAATTCACTCACCAAACCCGAATACACTGCCCTCGTACCTGAACTGAAGCCCGAAAATGAAGTAGAAATTCTCAATAAACTCAGCGAAGACTTGGGCGTGATGCGTCAGACTTTGCTCTTCTCGGCTTTGGAAGTACTTGCTTATAACCTGAACCGCCGCCAAAATGACCTCAAATTCTTTGAATTTGGAAAAGTTTATTTCCGCACTTCTGATGAAAAGGGACTTGAAAAATTTGGTGAAAGGCTAGAACTCAGCCTTATAATGACAGGCAACCTACAAGCCGAAACGTGGCGCACTGCCAAAAAGCCTCTGGAGTTTCACGACTTGGCTACAGCTGTGCAGCAAGTTTTGCAAAAGATGAATTGTACTAAACTCGAGGTAGTGCCGCATCAGTACAGTGCTTTTGGCTATGCAGTTATGTACCAAGCCAAAAATAAAACTGTAGCCACTCTAGGGCAAGTCAGCCCCAAGTTATTGGCAAAGTTTGAAATTAAGCAGCCTGTTTTTTATGCTATTTTGGAGTGGGAGTACCTCTTGAAGCAATACCAAAGTGAAGTAACTTTTGAAGAAATTACCAAATTTCCCCAAGTGCGCCGAGATTTGTCGCTGGTACTAGACAAAGCTGTGAGTTTCCAAGACATACGAAAACTGGCATTGCAAAAAGAGAAAAACCTACTCAAAAGTTTACATATCTTTGATGTTTACCAAGGCGAGAACATAGACAAAGATAAAAAAGCGTATGCCCTGAGCTTTATCCTTGAAGATAAAAAGCAAACCCTTACAGACAAAGTCATAGACAAAGTAATGCAAAAATTAGTGCAGGCTTTTGAACGAGAATTGGGCGCCATGATTAGGAAATAGAAACTGAAGGACTTAGGGACTGACGAGTTGAAGGATTGAAGAGCTGAGGGCTAAAATTTTATCTTCAAATAATGATGCTTTTAAGATGAAAGATTTTATGTAATTTTGTACAGAAAGTTATACCTCAGTAGCATCAAAAAAATCCTAAATTATAAAAGATATGCTAGACACTAATTTTGAAAATATCCCTTCTCTTGATTTAGATGAATTCACTTCAGGAAATCTTGCCCATAAACAGGCTTTTGTAGCAAAACTGGGTGATGCCTTCGAGAAAATTGGTTTTGTAGCCATCAAAAACCACGGATTGAAAGATGAACTTGTTGCAAAACTTTACACTTCCTATCAAGACTTCTTTCAACTACCCGATGAGGTAAAACAAAGATACCAAATAGAAGGCATTGCGGGACAGCGTGGCTACACAGGCAAAGGCAAAGAACACGCCAAAGGACGCTCTACGGGTGATTTAAAAGAGTTTTACCACGTAGGGCAAGAAGTGCAAGAAGAAGAACTCTCTCGCTTTGGCTACCCTGAAAATGTATTTGCAGATGAGATTACTGAAATGAGAGAGGTGAGTTTAGAAGCCTACCGTACCTTAGAGAATACAGGAAAGGAAATCTTGCGTGGTATTGCACTACATCTGGGCTTAGAAGAAAATTACTTCGACGATAAAGTGCGTAATGGCAACAGCATCTTGCGCGCCATTCATTACTATCCTATCGAAAATCCTGATGAAGTACCCGAAGATGCAGTAAGGGCTGCTGAACATGGCGACATCAACCTTATCACCCTACTAATGGGTGCAAGTGCTGAGGGCTTACAAATCCTGAGAAAAGATGGCAAATGGATACCCGTTACGGCATTGCCTGAACAAATAGTAGTGAATGTAGGCGATATGCTGGAGCGACTCACCAACAATAAATTAAAATCTACCATACACCGTGTGGTGAACCCACCTCGCGAAAAAATGCACACCTCACGCTATTCTATTCCATTTTTTATGCACCCCATTGGTGAAATGGACTTGACTTGCTTGCCTTCGTGTATTGACGCACATAACCCCAAACATTACGAAGACATCACAGCAGGACAATTTTTAGAACAACGCCTCGCAGAGATAGGCTTGAAAAAATAACCATAAAACGAGAAGGTAGCAAGATAATGCAAATCAAAAAAATTCGTAATTATATTTTTTTGAGAGATGTGGCATGGCTTTCGGTTACTGCCTTTGGAGGACCTCAAGTACATTTAGCTATGTTTATTGATATGTTTGTCAAAAAACGTGCATACCTTTCTGAAAAAGATTTTATGGAATTGGTAGGGCTTTGCCAAATCTTGCCAGGCCCCTCTTCTACACAAACCATTGTGGCATTGGGCTTTAAAATAGGCGGCCCCACACTTGCCTACCTTACATTGTTGGTTTGGTGCTTGCCTGGCGTAACTATCATGACTGTTTTTGGTTTGGGCTTTTCTTATTTTGACAAGCAAAGCATCTCCCTTGAATTTTTTAGATTTATTCCACCCATTGCTGTTGGCTTGGTGGCTTATGCCGCTTTTAGAATTACACGCATGGTAGTCAATACACCTACAGGTTTTGTACTAATGTGCATTTCCACTTTGGCAGCCTATTGGTTCAGTTCGCCGTGGGTATTTCCGCTAGTAGTGGTAGGTGGAGGAGCAGTTACCGCCTTTAATTTTAAGCAACAAACCAAAGAAGAAGACAAGAAAATCAAAATTCAGTGGGGTAATTTCATCTTGTTTGTGGGCGTGGGTGTATTGGCAGCCATTCTAGGAGGCATCACCAAACTGCTTTTGGTACGTTTGTTTGAGAATTTTTACAGAAATGGTAGTTTTATCTTTGGAGGTGGGCAAGTACTGATTCCTGTGCTTTTTACAGAATTTGTTCAGTTCAAAAAATACTTACTACCTGATGAGTTTCTCTCGGGCTATGGCTTGGCACAGCTCGTGCCAGGCCCTGTTTTTTCATTTACTTCATTTATTGGTGTGCTTTCTATGCGTTCTTATGGTGTTGGAGGACAATTACTAGGGGCTTTTGTGGCTAGTGCGGGTATTTTTCTGCCAGGTGTATTTATTATCTTTTTTGTCATCAGGTTTTGGGAGCAACTCAAGAAGTACCGCGTTGTCAAAGCCTCTCTTGAGGGTATTCATGCGGCAAGTTCGGGTTTGGTGATTGCGGCAGCATTGCTTTTGTTTTTACCTGTAAGTGGAGCTATTGAAAATATTTTGATTGTGGTGGCTACTTTTTTATTCTTGAACTTTACGAAAGCTCCCCCTCCCCTGCTTATTTTTTTAGGCTTATTCGCTGGGATAATTTTTGAGCTTGGTTGGTGAGAAAATAGTAATAAAGCACTACCCCTAATAAGTGTAGCATAGCGTTAATAGAATAGCCTTATTTATCAATCTTGATTACTTCCCTTATGATACAAATTCCCGAAAATCACTGGCTTAAAAAACTCAAAAGCCAACTTCAAGCCATAGACCCTAGCATTGAACTGATTTTGTATGGCAGCCGTGCCAGAGGTACTGCCCACAAAGACTCCGATTGGGATTTACTTCTCCTAACAGAAAAGGAAAAACTTTCATTTCAAGAAGAAATGAAACTTCGTCGCCCCCTGACGTTAATGGAGTTAGAACTTGCTGAGGTGCTAAGTTTACAAATCTTCAGTAGAAAAAATTGGGATAATAAACTCTACATTACCCCATTCTACGAAAACATACAAAAAGAAGGCATAAAGATATGAACTAAGAGGAAAAAGCAAAAATAGTTCAATACCGAATAAAAAAAGCAGAAACTACCTTGATAGAAGCTTCTTTTGCCTTGGAAAATCGTCTTTGGAATCTATGCGTTAATCGTTTGTATTATGCTGCCTTTTATGCAGTAACAGCCTTGTTGCTGAAAAATGGATACAAAACCCTCACGCATAAAGGGGTGAGAACTTTGTTTGCACAGCACTTTGTTAAAACAGAAATATTGGGTATTGAATTGAATGACTTGTACAATCAACTCTTCGATAAAAGACAAACAGGTGATTATGCAGATTTTACAGACTATACCCAAGAAGATGTAGAGCCACTCATTGCTCCCACAGAAAGTTTTATTTACCAAATCAAGCAATTGATAGAGAGCAACTCATAAATTGATATTGTAATATGATACAAATTCCCGAAAATCACTGGCTTAAAAAACTCAAAAGCCAACTTCAAGCCATAGACCCTAGCATTGAACTGATTTTGTATGGTAGCCGCGCCAGAGGTACTGCCCACAAAGATTCCGATTGGGACTTACTTCTCCTAACAGAAAAGGAGAAACTTTCACTTAAGGAAGAAAAAGCCCTCAGAATGTCGGTTTATTTGCAGGAACTAGAAGTAGGAGAGCCTTTTGGGCTACAAATTTTTAGTTTTAAAGATTGGCAGGGTAAAATGAGTTCCAGCCCATTTTGTAGAAATGTAAACAAAGAAGGTATCAGAATATGAAGAAGGAAAACCAAGACGATGTCGTAAAGTATCGTATTAAGAAAGCCGAAAGAACACTGCAAGGGGCTAAAATTATTGCTGAAAATCATCTGTGGGAAGTTTGCATAAATCGCTTGTATTACGCTTGTTTTTATGCAGTGAGTGCACTCTTAATCCATTACCAACTTGAAAGTAAGACACATAGTGGCATCAAAAATCTTTTTTCTTTGCATTTTGTGAAAACCAACTTGGTAAGTTTAGAACAGGGTTACTTCTATGCACAACTCTTCGATAAAAGACAAACAGGTGATTATGCAGATTTTACAGACTATACCCAAGAAGATGTAGAGCCACTCATTGCTCCCACAGAAAGTTTTATTTACCAAATCAAGCAATTGATAGAAGATAAAGCCATTGATTGAGATAAGAAATACGCATCTTGATTATCTAAAATACAATCTTTAATTTTTCGTTTTTACTTTATACTTACGTTTCGCTAATAATCAATTTTGCAAAAAAGATTTAAACATTATTTT
>CAYZQI010000208.1:0-7171 GCA_964480455.1 uncultured Cytophagaceae bacterium | reverse complement strand
TCATAGTACGTTGAATTTCAATGTATTATGACCATTATAATTTCTACAAATTAACAGTTTTTATTTGGTTGCTTAAGCATCTTTTTTAGTTAACTAAGCATCAAATAAAGTAAAATAGCCTTTGTAGGCTCTCTATTTCTTAAAAATTGCTAAACTATTGCTTTGAAAAATTTGTATTTGTGAGATTTATTTCAGTACTTTGCATTACCTACTACTAGGTAAACTCATTTCAAATTAGAATATTAGACTATTTTTATACACCATTTACCATGTTACGCTTATTATTTATGAAACAAATCAATTATTTTTTGGGCTTATTGGCTCTTTTTTTTATGTCTGTGCCACCTCTTGTAGCACAAAACCGCCCTCAGGCTAATGTATGGTCTCTACAAGATTGTATTGATTATGCAGTGAAGCAAAATATTTCTATTCAACAGAGTAACCTACAAATTCAAGTAGATGAAAACAATTATTTGCAGTCTAAGGCAAGCCGCTATCCTGATGTAAATACTTTTGCTAATCAGCAGTTCAACTCGGGGCGTTCTATTGACCCTTTTACCAATACTTTCGTAACCAGAAGAGTAAATTCTAACAACTTCAGCTTATCCTCTTCTTTGACACTTTTTGATGGCAACCGCATCAACAATACCATCAAACGCAACAAAACTAATATAGAGATTAGCCGTTTGGCAGCCGAGCAGGCGCAGTATGATGTATCGATCAATGTGGCGTTGGCATACCTTAACATCTTACTCAATCAAGAACTCCTCGAGGTAGCGCAACAGAATGTAGCTTCTACACAAGCTCAACTAGACCGAACCCAAAAGCTATTTGATGCTGGGGCAGTTGCCGAAAATAACCTCATAGACCTTAAAGCTACTCTTGCCAACAATGAGCTTGCCGTAGTAAGTGCACAAAATAACTTGCTCATCTCTAGTGTCAATCTACAACAACTTATGAACCTTGAGGTGAGTGAAGATTTTAGTGTGGAGCCTGTAGCTATTGAAGCCCTAGAGGTCAGTGATTTTGCAGAAACCTCACAGCAGATTTACCAGTCAGCAGAAAGCTTCTTGCCAAGTATCCGCAATGCAGACCTTGCTATTCAAAGAGATGAATACAACATCGAGATTGCAAAATCAGGAAGATACCCTTCACTTAATTTGAATGCGAGCCTTTTTACGGGCTATTCAAGTGCCACGGGGCGTTTTGAGCAAGTTCAGACAGGCCTCGACGAGCGCGTCATTGGGCTGGTCAATGGCGACCCTGCACAGCCCGTGATTACGCAAGTACCTGTTTTTGATACCCAAGAAGTACCTTATACCTTCTTTCCACAGCTAGGCGATAATTTTCGCCAGCAGCTAAGTCTTAGCCTGAGCATTCCTATTTTTAACCGCTGGCAAGTCAAAAATCAAATAAGCAACGCAATTATCAGTAGAAAAAACTCAGAACTTACTGCCCGCAATACACGCATACAACTCCGACAAACCATTGAGCAGGCTTACATAGATGCCAAAACTGCACTCAATACTTACAGAGCGAGAGAACGCCAAGTACAAGCCTTAGAACTGACTTATGAAAACACCAGAATACGCTACGAAGCAGGAGCTTCTAATGTGGTGGATTTTAACCTTGCAAAAATTAACTTAGACAATGCAAAATCAGACCTCGTGAGGGCAAAGTACGATTACTTATTCCGTGAGAAAGTTTTAGATTTTTACCAGAATAAACCCCTGAGTTTTGATTAAAATTATCAGATAATAATTTAATGACAGCATATTTTCCTTCTTTTGGCACAAGTATCCACGCACAAATGCTTGTACCAAAATAAGGATTTTTTTATTTCAGGATAGTATTCAAACAATTTGAGAGATTGTCCTATTCAAAATAGTGCATAAGTAATGCTAAATTTATTCTGAGTGCAAACATAAGCCTTATACTACAAGTTTTTTTGTTAGTTTTGCAATATCAAATCTTAGAATAATAAAAATATGCCAATTACTTTACAAAGCACCCCTACCATTGTCAGAGATTTATATGCCGAAGAACACGAGCTTTTTCGTGAGTCGCTCACTGATTTTGTAAACAAAGAAATAGTACCCTATCATGCCCAATGGGAGAAAGATAAGATGGTTTCGCGCGAGTCGTGGTTAAAGCTAGGTGAGGCAGGTTTTTTAGGCCTGCAAGTACCCGAAGAATATGGTGGGCTAGGTATCACCGATTTTAGGTACAATGCCATGTTTACCGAAGTGATGGGACACTCAGGCTGCGGTGGGCCTGCAGTAGGCTATCCGCTACATTCTGATATAGTTTTACCTTATGTATTGCATTACGGTAGCGAAGTAATCAAGCACAAATGGCTGCCTAAGATGGTATCGGGCGAAGCAATTAGTGCGATTGCGATGACCGAGCCAGGCGCAGGCAGCGACCTACAGGGCATGCGCACCAGTGCCATAGACAAAGGCGATCATTATCTCATCAATGGTTCAAAAACATTTATTACCAATGGTTATTTAGCAGATGTGGTAGTATTGGCTGCCAAAACCAATCCACAAGAAGGTGCCAAAGGCATTAGCCTATTTTTGGTAGAAAGAGATATGCTCGGTTTCAGCAAGGGCAAACCTTTTGAGAAAGTAGGCTTGCACGCTCAAGATACTTGCGAGCTGTTTTTTGATAATGTAGCAGTACCCAAAGAAAATTTGCTGGGCGAGGAAGGAAAGGGCTTTGGTTATCTAATGACTGAGCTCGCTCAAGAACGCTTAGTAGTGGCACAGTCGGCTATTTCGTTGGCAGAGGCATACTTTGCAGCTACCCTTGAGTATGTAAAAGAAAGACAGGCTTTTGGAAAGCGTGTGGCAGATTTTCAGAATACTAAATACAAATTGGCAGAACTTGCCACAGATATAGCCTTGGGGCGCGTATTTATGGATCACTGTATCAAACTTCATAACGAAGGTAACTGTGATGGGGCAACTGCTTCTATGGCAAAGTATCGTCTGACAGATATTCAGTGCAAAGTAGCCGATGAATGTGTGCAGTTACATGGAGGTTATGGCTATATGTGGGATTACCTTGTGGCTAGAGGTTATGCTGATGCCCGTGTGCAGCGTATCTATGCAGGTACAAATGAAATAATGAAAGAGCTGATATCTAGAAAAATTCTTGCTTAGTAAAGATAAAGTACATACCTGAAAAGCCCAAAAATATATCTTTGGGCTTCTTTATAGATTGAAATAGACGATCTTACACGTTCAAAGCCTTCAAGCTTTCTTTGGTGAGTGGCTTATTGATATACTCCTTTACATTGGCATATCGCTTGGAGCGTCTTACATCTTTCGAGTTGATAGATGAAGTGAGCATTACGATTTTGCAATGTTCACGAATATTATTTGATAGATTTTCAAACTCATCAAGAAACTGAAACCCATCCATTAAAGGCATATCTATGTCTAAAAAGATAACCTCGGGCATGAGCTCTTTTTTTCCTGCTGAATCTGCGATTTTCTCTGCATTTTTAAGAAATTCTATCGCACTTCTTCCCCCTGTGTGTGTGAAGATATGGTTGCAAATGCTTGAAGATTCGATAATCTTTTGATTTATCAAATTATCAATTTCATTGTCATCAATTAGCATTACTGCGTGGTACTTCGCCATAGTTTAAACTCGTATTCGTTTATTCAATGTTAGGATTTTACAAAGTTCTTTAAAGAAAACCTGAAAATATCTACTTTTATTAACTATATAAGACTTATGTAAGAAAAATATATATTTTGATATAAAAAAAACTTAATTTATTAATGAGTACTAAATTAGCAATTTTATATTTCCAAATCAAATTTTATTCCTTGTGCAAGAGGTAAATTTTGACTATAGTTGATTGTGTTCGTTTGTCGGCGCATATATACCTTCCAAGCATCAGAGCCTGATTCGCGCCCGCCTCCTGTTTCTTTTTCTCCTCCAAAAGCCCCTCCAATTTCGGCACCCGAGGTACCTATGTTTACATTGGCTATGCCACAGTCAGATCCTTTTTCTGCTAAGAAATTTTCGGCTTCTAGCAAATTTTGTGTAAAGATAGCCGAAGAAAGCCCTTGCCTTACGCTGTTTTGAAGTTTGATGGCTTCTTGTACACTTCCTTTGTACTTTATAAGGTACAAAATTGGGGCAAAAGTTTCTTCTTGAACGGTCTCAAAATGATTTTCAGCTTCTACAATGGTAGGGTTTACGTAATATCCTTGCCTAAAAAGTGCATTTTCAGTCAATACATTACCTCCCACTAAGATTTTACCACCTTCTTTTTGTACTCTCTCTAAGGCATTCACAAACATGTCCACTGCTTGGGCATCAATGAGTGGACCTACAAGGGTACTTTCATCAAGTGGGTTACCTATCTTCAACTGCGGATAGACCCTGCACAATGTCTCTTTGACGCTGTCATACACGGTTTCGTGCACAATCAGGCGGCGGGTAGTGGTGCAGCGTTGCCCACAAGTACCTACTGCACCAAATACAGTAGCACGTAAGGCAAGTTCAAGATTGGCATTTTCAGTAATAATAAGGGCATTGTTGCCGCCAAGTTCTAAGAGCGATTTCCCAAGGCGTGCTGCCACAAGCTGTGCTACGGCTTTGCCCATACGGGTAGAACCTGTAGCTGAAACGAGCGAAATACGCTCATCTTTGGCAATAAGTTCGCCAATTTGCTTATCGCCAATTACCAAGTTGAAGATACCTTCAGGGAGTTGATTTTCTTGAAGCACTTCTGCCACGATGCGTTGGCAGGCAATGGCAGTCAAAGGAGTCTTTTCTGAGGGTTTCCATACACAGACATTGCCACAGACGGCAGCCAGCATGGCATTCCAAGACCAAACTGCTACTGGAAAATTGAATGCCGAGATAATTCCAACAATGCCCAAGGGGTGATATTGTTCAAACATACGGTGTTCGGGGCGTTCTGATTTCATTGTGAGGCCGTGCAATTGTCTAGAAAGCCCTACGGCAAAATCGCATATATCAATCATTTCTTGCACTTCACCTAAGCCTTCTTGATAGATTTTGCCCATTTCAAGGCTAACCAGTGTGCCTAGGGCTTCTTTATATTGTCTGAGTTTTTGCCCAATTTGTCGTACAATTTCTCCGCGTTGCGGGGCGGGCATACTCTGCCAATTTTTGGAGGCTTTCTGTGCTTTTTCTACGGTTTGGTGGTAGTTTTCTGGAGTAGCAAAATATACCTTAGCAATGCCAGACCCATCTATTGGGCTAAAAATTTGCTGTGGCAGTGCCTCAGATGCATAGCCATCAAGCTGCCCTGTATAAAAAGAAGGATTTTTCTCTTGAATTGAGAGTTTTGCTAAGACGCTGGCAATGTGGCTTTTGTCGAGCATAGTAGTATAGTTAGCGTTATTTTTGTTTTTAGAATCATTGGCAAGGTACTCAAAAAATTGCAAACAAAAAAATTATCCATCAATTGCATAGTAATCCCTTCTGCCATTTGGGTAAACACCATCAAGTGTAATGGGGGAGTGGTGCTGGTTGGCTATCTTGATGAGTTCTTTTGGATTTTTGATGTGTTGATTATTGATATGAGTAATGATAAACCCTTCTTTGACGCCATATTTTTTGAGTTTTCCATTGCCGAGCCAAACTATTTTTACACCGTACTCGATGCCTAACTTTTGCTTTTCAAGGTAGTCTGCTTCTCTAAATTTTGCCCCTAGTACAGTATCTTCTTGAGAAGGTGCTTGGCCAAGCAGCTTAATCTCACCTTGCTGATTTTTGAGTATCACGTTGGTTTTTTTGAGGGCTTTTTTTCTTGCAAATGTGATACTTACTTTATCGCCTGGGCGGTGCATAGCTATACGCGTTTGGAGCTCGGCAGCGGAGTTGATAGCAACGCCCTCAATTTTTTTGATTACATCACCTACCTTAATGCCTGCATCACTTGCTGCACTGTTTTTAATCACGCCACTAATATAGACTCCATCTAGGTCTTGTAGGTCTAGTTCTTGTGCAAGGGTAGCATCTATTTCACGAATACTTACTCCTAAGATTGCTCGCTGGATTTCGCCGTGTTGCATCAAATCTTGTGTAACTTTTTTGACAATATTGATAGGTACAGCAAAAGAATAGCCAGCATAATAGCCAGTCTGTGTTGCGATGGCCGTATTAATGCCAATTAGTTCTCCTTTGAGGTTTACCAACGCACCACCACTGTTGCCAGGGTTTACAGCGGCATCAGTCTGAATAAACGACTCAATGGCATATTGGTCTTTGAGCAAGTTGATATTTCTTCCTTTGGCACTAACAATGCCTGCTGTTACGGTAGAGGTCAGGTCAAAGGGATTGCCAATGGCAAGCACCCATTCACCTATTTGTAGGTTTTCTGAATTGCCATAAGGTACGAAAGCAAGATTTTTCGCTTCTATTTTCAAGAGCGCAAGGTCAGTAGAAGGGTCTTTTCCAATGAGTTGGGCTATGTAGCTGCGTTTATCATTTAAAATTACTTCAACCTGCCCTGCCTCACTGATTACGTGGTAATTGGTGATAATGTAGCCATCATCAGTAAGAATAACTCCCGAGCCAGAAGATTGCCGTGGGTAGCTGGGCATGCCCCCTCCGTGAAACTGCCTTATCATATCTTCTATTTCAGCATCTTCTCCGTAATTTGCGCGGCGTTTGATGGTAGTAGTCTTGATATGCACTACTGCTGGGCTTACTTTTTTAGATGCATACAAAAAATTAAGTCCCTTGGGTACAGTTGCGCTACTATCAATGAGCCACTTCAGGCTTTCTTGTTGCCTTTGCTCTATATTCTGGTAAGGACTTTTGGGTATCAGTAGGAAATATCCGCCAAATGCTAGAGAAGCTCCCATCAGTGAAGAAAGAAACATGAAAAAAAACAGTCTTTTTTGCATAAAAATAAATCTCTTGTTTTTTAATTCTTAAATATAAAAAAAATATGTGATAATCACTTTCTTTTTCAAAAAAATTTGGAGATATTTTTAAAATTCAAACTTCCTGCTTGGAGATATTGTTTAAACAAAACTAAAAGCAAAAAAATAATATTTTTTTGAAAAGTATTTGGAATATTAAGTAACAAGTTCTATCTTTGCATCACTTTCAGAGGAAATGATAATCTTCCTTAGCTCAGTTGGTTAGAGCATCTGACTGTTAATCAGAG
>CAYZQI010000207.1:0-7231 GCA_964480455.1 uncultured Cytophagaceae bacterium | reverse complement strand
AGTTTTTTCGGTGGTTTTTGGTAGATTTAATTTTGAGGTAATATTGGCTAAATCTCCCCCGCTGTGCGAAGTCTTCCAACGGGAGACTTCGCACTACTAATGAACTGAAAAGTCTAGACCCTTACAGGGCAGGCTTTTTCCTGCGTATGCAAAACGGATACTGAATTACCAAAAATACAAACTAAAACCAACATTACTTCACCCCAACACCCGCTGTTTTTTTCAAAAACAGGCAAACAGACCCTTACAGGGCAAGCTCTGCTTTCATGGCTTGGCTTGAAGTTCCACTTCTGGTGAATACTTTTTTCTACCTATTTTCAAGAGTTTGTTCAAATATACTAAAAATTGTACTTTTGAACTATGGGGCAAAGATATGAGCGTCTTATTGCATACACACAACCAAAACTGTTCTTATTGTCTCGTTGAAAACAAACATTATAAAATATTTAAACTTAAATATAAAATAAAACTCTGAGTAAAATTATATAAACCAAATATAAAAATACTTCACTCAATCCTAAATCACGGCCCTATGATGCAAAAACCTTTGGTATGAGTGAGATGCTCATACCAGTTTGCTGATGTGGGTTACGCTTTACACACAACCTTAGACCAGAATCGGGTTACGCTCGACACATAACCTTATACCAGTAGGGTGGCAATACTCAAAGAATGGCTATCTTTGGGTAAAAAAAATGGTTCTCTGACAATTTTTTTGATGGTGTGTGATAAGATGAGCTGAATATTGTTCAGAACATAAATGCCAGCGAACTGAAAGTCCGCGGCCACAGATTTTCACAGAAATTGTCAGACAATCAAAAAAATAGAATCAATACAAGAGAAATTTTATGACTGATGTACTCATTATTGGTGCAGGGCTGGCTGGGCTGACCGCTGCACGCGAATTGAAAAAGAAAAACATTTCTTTTCAAATCTTAGAAGCAGAAGACCGTGTAGGGGGGCGTATCAAAACAGATATGCTCAATGGCTATAGGCTAGACAGAGGCTTTCAGGTGCTATTGACTGCCTATCCCGAAACGAAGCACTATCTTGATTATGATGCATTGAAGCTGAAGACCTTTTATCCGGGGGCGATTATCTTACAAGAAAAAGGTAAAACTATGCTTGGCGACCCCCTGCGCCAACCCGCCTCCTTGCTCAAAACACTTTTTGCCCGGGTGGGTACTTTAAGAGATAAAATTAATATTTTGCGTCTACGCCAAACACTTCTGAATGTGAGCCTAGATACCATTTTTGAACGAGAGGAAATCTCAACAGCACAAGCCTTAAAGCAATATGGATTTAGCCCTCGCATGATTGAGCAGTTTTTTAAGCCTTTTATGGGAGGAATTTTTCTTGAAAATGACCTTCAAACCTCCCGTAGAATGTTTGATTTTGTCTTTAAAATGTTTTCAACAGGCGACACTGCTGTGCCTGCCCTTGGCATGGAAGAAATCCCGAAACAACTAGCAAAACCCATAGACTCTCAAAATATTCTTTTTCATAAGCGGGTAAAAAGCATCGAAAATCAGCAAGTTACTTGTGAAGATGGTAGCCAATATGAAGCTAAGAAAGTTTTGATTGCTACCGAAGCCAATTCATTCTTGGCTGGGTACGCTCCCCAAGCCAAACTTACTAGCCAAGCCGTTACGTGTGTGTATTTTTACGCTGATAAGCCACCCCTTTCCACACCCATTCTAGTACTTGATGCACGACAAAATAGCCTTATAAACAATATAGCAGTGATGAGCCAAGTAGCCCCCGATTATGCCCCACAAGGCAAAACACTGATTTCAGTTTCTATCAATGGTATCCATCAAGAAGAAGAAAATCAACTCAGTGAAAAAATAAAACAGCTCTTATTTCCATCACTTGGTGATAATGTGCTAAGTTGGAGGCTGCTCAAAAGCTATCAGATAGCCTATGCCCTGCCCAATCAGCAAAATGTACAAGGCCAACTCTCAAAAGAAACTATTTGTCTAGGCGAGCAGCTATTTCAGACAGGCGACCACCTCTTAAACGGTTCCATTAATGCAGCTTTGCAAGCAGGCAGAGAAAGTGCCTTGGCAGTGGCAGATTCACTTTAAGTACACAAGCGGCTAGGTAGATTTGGATATCAAAAAATTTTGATTTGGTATATTAAATATTAGAATTGTCATATTATCTATTTTTATAAAATAAATCTTCTTCAAGAAATAGTTTGCTAGGAGATTTATTAGGTGAAATATTTTTATTTCTCAGAAAACTTTGTTTTTTTTGCTTTATGCCTACAAAAATCAAATTATTGTTTATATTGCATTAAAACTTACTTAATGCAATGACAAGGCAAAAATGTACCATCATAGCTCAACATTTTTAAGTATTTCTTAAAAAATTACAACCAATTTAATAGAGAAAACACCATGGCTTCCGAAACAATTGCCTTAGATATATACAACTTTCTTAAACGCTTTCCTCCCTTTGATTTGATGAGCGATACAGAACTTAACTACCTTGCAGAAAGTGTAAAAATAAAATACTATGCCGAAGGGGAAGCTATCACATACAAAGGCGACAGTGCCTTTGATTTCTTCTTTGTAGTACACAAAGGCAGTATTTTGATTACTGAGCTACAAGACGGCGAAGATGTACTCATAGACCAATGTGATGAAGGTGACATTTTTGGGGTGCGCGCCTCTATTGCACAAGATACTTACATTGCCAATGCCATTGCAGAAGAAGAATCATTGCTTTATACTATCCCTATGGATAGGTTCAGTAAAATTATGGAGCAAAACGCCAAAGTATCCCTTTTTCTGACCTCAGGCTTTGCCTCAGGCTACTCTATCTTGAAAAGCGACCAAGATGAAAGCGTAAAAAATGTAAAACGCCTCATCTCAAAAAAAAATAATTTTACTGAGCAACTCTTGGAGATTGACACGCTCAACATTGATTCGCAAAAGAAAATCATAGATTGCAGCCCTGAACATACTGTCAGGGAAGCTGCTAAGATTATGAGTATCTTCAATGTGGGCTCTATCCTAGTAACCAATGAAAAAAAACACCCCTTGGGCATCATCACAGACAGTGATTTTAGACGCAAAGTAGTAGCCGCTGATGACATTGTGAAAGACAAATCTGTAACCTCTATCATGAGTAGCCCCGTCAAAACGATACGCCCCGACCTCTCTGTGGCTGAGGTAATGCTGCGTATGATTAGTAGTCGCATAACTCACCTTGTAGTTACCGAAGACGGCACCCCCAGCTCACCCGCACTCGGAGTAGCCTCCCAAAGAGATGTACTCATAGCACAAGGCAACAACCCCTCGGTACTCATCAAACAAATCTTAAAGGCGAATCAAATCAATCAGCTTGCCAAAATACGTACCCAGGCAGAATCATTGGTAGAAAGCTACTTGCACCAAGAGGTTGGTGTGCCTTTTATCTCCAATATCATCACTGAAATCAATGATGTTCTGATACAAAGAGCCAATCAGCTTGCCATAGAAAAACTCAAAGAGGAAGGTATGGAAATGCCCAACCTAAAATATTGCTGGCTTTCGCTCGGTAGCGAAGGCAGACGTGAGCAGCTCCTGCGTACCGACCAAGACAATGCCTTGGTCTATGAAAACCCCGCAGAGGAGGAAGCTGAATATGCCAAAACTTACTTCCTCAAAATGAGCCAACTCATCACACAAACGCTCTTAGAGTGTGGATTTGTGAAATGCCCCGCCGATATGATGGCAAGTAACCCCGAATGGTGTCAGCCTATCAGCATTTGGAAAAACTACTTCAAAAAATGGATTTCCTCACCTGATGCACATTCTGTGATGAATACTACTATATTTTTTGATTTTAGACCCATCATGGGTGACGAGAGCCTTGCCCACGAACTCAAAGAATTTATCTTCCAAGAGATAGACAAACACGAGCTTTTCCTTTCTATGTTGGCTAAAAATGCCCTGCAGAATCCACCTCCTCTGAGTTTCTTTCGCTCCTTCATTGTAGAAAAAAGTGGCTCTCACAAAAACGAGTTCGACATAAAAGCCCGCGCCATGATGCCCCTCGCCGATGCCGCACGCGTGCTGGCTTATTCTTTTAAAGTAAAAAGCTATGGCAGTACTTTTGAGCGTTTTGAAGAAGTAGCACGCCTCGACAAAAACCTGACTTCTCTGTGTGAAGCCGCCGCAATGGCGTATGAAATCTTGCTCAGACAAAGGGCTGTAAATGGCCTAAAAAACAATAACTCTGGTAGATACATCAATCCTGATGACTTCAATAAATTAGAGCGGCAAACCATTAGAAGCACTTTCAAAACCATCGAGAAAATACAACAAATTCTGGAAGTTCGCTACCGACTCAATTTTATTAGGGGGTAAGATGTCAAACGAAAATGTGCGGGTGTTGAATGGAAGAAGATGTATCAGTAGTATTGCTTCGTTCTTTTTTGGTTGTTTCTCAGTGTTGGCGAGTGAGAAACGAAGTTCACAAATTCTAAAAATAAGTTTAGAATAAGTAAGTAATTGTAAATATGTATGGCTTTTAGCGTTGGCAGGTTATCTGATCTTATTTTTCATTAGCTCTGTCAGACTTGTTGTAAATGGAAATGCTGATGCTCTTCCAACCAAATAGTTTGAAAGTGCTCTGAAATTCCAGCTTACATTTTCAAATTCGGTGTCTGTTACAGGTTCTATTTGAATAACCAGATAATTGTCCCGAGATGGAGATGGATAGCCCTTTTTGATTAAGTCATCTTTAGAATAAACTTTCGGACCTCTGCTTACAATCTTCCATAAGTCACCAGAATCTGCATCACCTGAAGTGTGCAGTAATAAGTACTTTGAACTTACAGTTTCTTTATCAAGTATAAGCGAACCACTGCCCGTACCCATTCTGAAATTATATAGTCCCGTTCGTTGAATCCAATTGTATTGTTCTTTTGAGTTGTAATAACCCACTAATACAAAAGTGTCGTCTGGTATTAAATCTCTATTCGTGTTATATGGTTCTGGAAGTGATTCATTTACAAAGTTATTTGAATCAGGTGGATTTTTATAGACATCAAATGTTCTAAAGGCAATCTTCTCACGTTGTGAGGCTCTGTTTATAAAGTGATCAATTATTTCTAGAACAAATCCCTTTAATTCTCCAATTCCACTATCTGTTTTTGATGGTTTTATTGGAAATGCTCCTAGTCCAGGTATGATTTCGTGAAATCCTTTTTGGTTGATGGATTTATCACCAGGGTATAAAACATAAGCACCGCCTGTCCTTCTGATAGCATCCTTGTATGCGTGCATTTTGAGAAGGTCAGCATTTTTATAAATGCCCCTTCTATTTTCAGACTTCACTACATCTAAATTGCTTTCAGCATTCTGTTCAAAAAAATCATTCAAATTGGCAATTTTATACTTAGCATCAAAATGAACATGCACTATGAGTTCTTGTTTTTCTGCTTCTTGTTCTGAAATACCAAAAGGCCAAAACGATAAAGTGTAATCTGGTCTTAATGTGGTTGTCCAACTTCCTGAATCTGGATAAACTTTTTTACCACTAAAGGAACGATTATAGTTAAAACGGATATTTAACTTTCGATTACCCGAATTGAAAACACCTTTTAATGCTGTAAACTTTCCTTGTTTAATTTGAAGGTTTAATCCATCTTTCGTTTCTTTAATTAATTCTGAAATATCCTTTGGTTCAATATCAAAAATGGATTCAAACAAATCTATCAATTTGAAGAAAATCCAATATTCGTAAAGTGTAGCAATATCTTTTTTTCCACCACTATATATATCATCTCCACCTTTCCATATAAGTTTAGCGGCAAGGTCAAACATAAGCCAAACTCTTAGTATTTCTCGATAGCCTTCTTTTCTCTGTAAAACGGGGCTGTTTAATTTTAAGGTTGTAGGTCTAGAAATTTCTTTAAAAATGGCATGTTGTAAGTGATTCTCTAAGTCTTGAATCAATAATATTGATTCTGACTCCATTTTATTATGACCAAATTCTTTTGCTTTACTATTGATATCAGTGCAAAATTTTAAAAAGTTTTCTAAAGCATGTTTAATGAAACGATTTTCTGGAGTGTCAACCGAGTCTGTTTTGCGAATAGTACTAATCCGCTCAGGCAATGTTTCAATTCCAAAACTTCTTAAATAATGTGATTGCGGTATTTTTGTACGGTTTCCACTTTTAAGAATTTCTTTGATGTTTTTATTAGAAAATCGCTTTGCATTTCTAATATCTTTTTCCTCAGAAGTTTCTGACCATTTGGTTACGGGAGCAGTTATAATTCTATGAATAGCCTCTGTAAATTCATTTGTTCCAATTACCGATTTGATAAATGAAAACTTCTGATATAAGGTTTGGCTGTCTTTTGCGTAATCGATTTCAAAATGTTGTGAAACAGGAGAATTTGCTTGTAAGAGTAAGTCCGTACATTTTTCAGTGATTAATTCTAGCATATCTCTGTAATCATCACGATAACCAGATTTAATAGACTGCACCTCTAAATCAATTATCTTACAAAGTTCTAAACTAGATTTCTTGAGTATTGGTATGGAAAGTGTCCCAACAAAAATATTTGGTGCTATTGTTCCAAGGTTAGTTGTTCGTTTGTGTTGTTGAATAATATTCTCTCCAATATCGCTTAGTATAAATTGAGAATCACTTAATTGATAATCATAATAACAACCTTCTACAAGCTGAAACCTTGCTTCATTATGTTCTACGGCACTTTCTTCTGCATCAAATAGCGAATCAGGTCTTCGGGCATCAATCCAAAGACGCAAACCCTCTTGAATAGAGTCAAGATTGATTTCTATGTTTGGTACCGCTTTCATTTTTTATGCCTCGGCAAAACTTGCAAATCCGTTATCAATTGCACCTTTGTACATTCTTGAAATTTTCTCCAATGTTAAAGGAAAACGCACACTTTGATCATTAAAATCAAAATTAGATTTTTCAAAAACATCTTTTATAATTTTTAAATCACTTGAAACACAAAAAGAACCTAATGTTTCAAGAATCGGAGTTAGTTTTCTTCTTGATCCATGTAGTTTTGGTAACAGTTTTTGCATAATAGCAATATCTATTTTCTCATTGCTTGTTAAACTCTTGTCTATTTCTGAAAGTTGATGAATCAGTCTTAATATCTCTGTGGCACTTCTATAACCAAATTCTGCCCCAGTTTTGTTTAATTTGTAGTTATTAATATACTCCATAAGTATTTGTTTATCAGTAGCTTAGG
>CAYZQI010000206.1:0-7261 GCA_964480455.1 uncultured Cytophagaceae bacterium | reverse complement strand
AAGCAGCTTTATTCTTTCGGGGCTAGAGCTGCCTAATTTTTAACGAACCATTGATCGACTATAAAGCTGAAAAATATACCGAAGCTCTACCCATCTTTGAGAAATATAGAGAAGGTTTTGAGGAGGGTTTGAAAGATACACCCGACAGGTTGAACAACTTCTACACCATCCTTGCAACTTGCTACCAAAAGACAGGCAAGCAGGAGGACTATGAGGCATTATTACCTTACATTCAAAATACTTTACCCCCTCAAGGTTCATGGAAAAGTCTCAATCAACAAGGGGGGGGAGTTCTATCAGCAAGGAAAATATAAAGAGGCAATAGAAACTCTTGAAAAGGCAAAAATTCAGGCGGAAAAAGAATTTGGCAAGGAAGATATTAGATATGCTGCTTCTTGCGATAATTTAGCAGGCTTGTATAATAAACAAGGCTTGTATGCACAAGCCGAGTCTTTATACCTAGCGTCAAAAAGTATCATTGAGAAAGTATTAGGCAAGATAGATCCTCTTTATGCTGCTTCTTGTGATAATTTAGCAGGCTTGTATTACGGACAAGGCTTATATGAGAAAGCCGAATTCCTGTATATGGAGGCAAAAAATATTCGTGAAAAAGATTTAGGAAAAGAACACCACTTCTACGCATCTTCTTGTAATAATTTAGCAAACTTGTATCATATTCAAGGCTCGTATGACCAAGCAGAATCTTTATACTTGGAGGCAAAAAGTATTATTGAAAAGATATTCGGTAATGAACATCCTAATTATTCAGCTTCTTGCAATAACATAGCAAACTTGTACCTTATTCAAGGCTTGTATGACCAAGCAGAGGTTTTATATATAGAGGCAAAAAGTATTGATGAGAAAATATTAGGGAAGGAACACCCTGATTATGCTCTTTCTTGCAATAATTTAGCAGCTTTTTATAAAACTAGGGGAATGTATGATCAGGCAGAGCCTTTGCTGATAGAATCAAAAAGTATTTGGAGTAGAATATTAGGTAGAGAACACCCCGATTATGCTCTCGCTTGCAATAATTTAGCAGACTTATATTACAGCAAGAAATTATACACCCAAGCAGATTCTTTATTCAAGGAAGCAAGTCAAATCCTCATCGGACAAACCGAAACCAACTTCTCCAACCTTTCCGAAAAAGAAAAAGGACTATTTTTAGCAACCTTTAAAAATAACTTTGAAATTTATAATTCCTTCACCCTCAAAGCCCATCCGCAAATCCCCTCTCTCACAGGCTGGTTGTATGACAATACCCTCGCCATCAAAGGCTTGCTTTTTCAATCCACCCAAAAGATACGGCAGACCATTCTGAATAGTGGAGATGCGGCATTGATACAGCAATTCAAGGATTGGCAGGCGAAAAAAGAATACCTTGCAAGAGCTGCTACCCTTACCCTCGCGGATAAGCAAAAACAAGGCATCGACGAAAAGAAATTAGAAGCAGAGGCAAATGAAATGGAAAAACAACTTTCCGCCAAAGCCGCTAACCTGTCTGGTATTGAAAATCCAACAGGTTTAGGCAGTGATAAAACTCGCTACACTTGGCAAGATGTACAGAAAACACTGAAAGAGGGAGAAGTAGCCATAGAGTTGATTCGTGCTCGATATTATGACAAAAAATGGACAGATTCCGTCCTTTATGTCGCCCTTATCATTCGCCCCGAAACCAAAGACCAGCCCGAAATGGTGGTACTGCCCAATGGCAAGGAGATGGAAAGTGATTTTTTTGAAGACTTTGGTAGCCTGGTAGCCAGCAGAAATACACGCAGCGATAGCCTTAAAAAATCACAAAGCACCTTAGGAGAAGTCAAAGACCTAGACAACTTGGATATAGACCAAATTGCTTCCAAGGAGAAAAAATCTCCCTATACGGTGTATTGGAAGCCCCTCCGTGATGCCCTTTACCCATCAGGCAAGCCTAGCAAAGTCTATCTTTCCTTAGATGGCATTTACCACAAAATCAGCCTGCTAGGGCTTCAAAATCCTGAAACAGAAGAATACCTCTTAGAAGAAATCGAGATTCACCAAGTAGGCAGCACCAAAGACCTCGTGAAATGGCAGCAAGCAAAACAAGCGAAGGCAAATACACCCGCCCAAGCCAAGTCTGATGCGGTTTTGGTAGGTTATCCTACCTACCTTATGGGCGAGGATACCTACAAAGACTTTATGGCTACCCCTGCCACAAGCAGAGGAAATGACTTGGGTGATGTGCTGGAAAGTATTTATTGGAAGCCTCTTTATGGCACAAAAAAAGAAATTGAATCCATTGCTCCCATTCTCCAAGCCCAAAAAGTACCTGTGCAAGCGCATTTACAAGCCAAGGCAAGCGAGGAATTGATAAAGCGGATACGCTTCCCACGCATTTTGCACATCGCCACGCATGGGGCGTTTTTTGAAATCGAAGAAGACAATCGAGAGGACTTTCTGAGACTAAGCAATCAGGAAAATCGCCCTGTAAAGACAAGCCCTATGCTGCGCTCAGGCTTGGCATTGGCAGGCATCAGCAATTTTTACCAATCCAAAGAACGCCCCAATACTGAAGATGGCTTTTTGACTGCTTACGAAGCCTCCAATTTATTTTTAGACGGGACGGAATTGGTCGTGCTGTCTGCCTGCGAAACAGGCTTGGGTGCTTCCCAAAATGGTGAAGGTGTCTTTGGTTTGCAGCGAGGCTTTCAGCAAGCAGGTGCAAAGACCTTGCTGATGTCTTTATGGAGTGTAGCTGATGATGCCACGCAAGAATTGATGACGTTGTTTTATGAAAATTGGCTAGGTAAAAACCAAAGCAAGCGCGAGGCGTTCAAAAATGCCCAAGCCGAAATCAAAAAAAGGTATATCAAACCCTATTATTGGGCTGCTTTTGTGATGGTGGGACAGTAGCAAAAGGGCATGCCCTTTTGCTACAGAGGGCATGCCCTTTTGCTACAGAAGGCATGCCCTTTTGCTACAGAGAAAAGATTTTTGTAGTGCGAAGCTCCAGCTTCGCACAAATAGAATTTGATACATTTTCAGATGCCTACGGCACGACAATGTACTTTTAATCCTATAAACCTCTTCCTACTATAAATCTAAGCTAGATAGACACTTGTGCCAATCTTGCGATACTGATTTGATAGTTTAAACACAGGTTCAGAATATCATTATCCGTCAAACATGTGTTCCCTTGAGCGTAGTTGGCAACTTAGGTGAAAAAATAAACCCAATCAGCGGTACAAAACGTTTATATATCATCTTAATTTGTTGGGCTAAAAGAGCAATTGTATGAAATTTATCAAAGTAGGTGCTGCCGTACTCAATCAAACTCCCTTAGATTGGGAGGGTAACAAACAAAATATTATCGCCTCCATTGAGGAGGCAAAAGCACAGGCAGTCAGCGTATTATGTCTGCCCGAACTCTGCATCTCGGGCTATGGCTGCGAAGATGCCTTTTATGCCCCTGGACTGCATCAGACCTGCTTAGAGGTACTAGAAGAAATCTTACCAAGTACTGAGGGTATTGTAGTAGCACTTGGTTTGCCGCTTTCGTTGCAGAATAAACTTTTTAATACCGTTTGTCTGGTAGCCGATGGTAAAATCATTGGTTTTGTAGCAAAGCGTTTTTTGGCGGGCAGTGGCGTTTATTATGAACCGCGCTGGTTTATGCCTTGGAAGCAGGGCGAAACAAGTTTTATCAATATCAAAGGGCAACGCTACCCCGTAGGCGATTACTATTTTAATGTAGGCGGTGTAAAAATTGGTTTTGAGATTTGTGAAGATGCATGGGTGGCTAACCGTCCGGGTAGATTTCTTTATGAATCAGGCATTGATTTGATACTCAACCCAAGTGCAAGCCACTTTGCTTTTGGTAAATTAGACATTCGCAAGCGTTTTGTGCTAGAAGGCTCGCGTGCTTTTGGGGTGGGTTATGTTTATGCTAATTTGCTGGGCAATGAGTCAGGGCGTTTGATTTTTGATGGAGGGGCGATGATTGCCTCCAATGGGCAGCTAGAAGCCGTAGGAGAACGTTTGTCTTTTGCAGATTGGCAACTGACTACGGCGGTGATGGATTTAGAACTGAATCGCTTGGTACAAATCACCAACAGAGTTCCTTTTGAAAAGGCTGCGAATGAAGATTATTGCTTGTATGCTGATTTTCAATATCCTACCATTACTCCTGAGTTTCAAAAACCAAGATTTGAGGCGTGGGAGAGTGCAGCAAGTCTGCAGGAAGAAGAATTTGCACGTGTGCTTGCCTTGGCTCTGTATGATTACCTCAGAAAAAGTTACTCGCGTGGATTTGTGGTTTCGCTCAGTGGTGGGGCAGATTCGGCAGCCGTTTCGGTGCTGTGTCGTTTGATGATAGACCTCGGCATAGAAAGCATTGGTTGGGAAAGATTTACCGACAAACTTGCCTTTATCTCAGACATTAAAAACTATAAAAGCCCAGAACAATTGGCAAAAAGACTGATTACTTGCGTCTATCAAGCCTCCGAAAACAGCGGAGAGGTTACACGCAATGCTGCCGAACAGCTCGCAAGGGCATTACATGCTACATACAATTTTTTGTATGTGGGCGATTTGGTAAATACCTATGAAGAAATCATCGCCGAAGCAATGGGCAGAAAACTGACTTGGGAACAAGACGACATTGCAAGGCAGAACATTCAGGCAAGGGTACGCGCCCCAAGTGTATGGATGCTTGCCAACATCAAAGGGGCTTTGCTACTCTCTACCAGCAACCGCTCTGAGGCTGCTGTAGGCTATGCCACCATGGACGGCGACACAAGCGGCGGCTTAAGCCCGATTGCAGGCATCGACAAGGCTTTTCTGAGGCAATGGCTCAGGTGGATGGAAAAGGAAGGCGTAGGCAATACCCTCAAAATCTCTGAGCTGGTTTATGTTAATGAGCAGCAACCTACTGCCGAGCTACGCCCACAGACCTCTAACCAAACCGATGAAGGAGATTTGATGCCTTATGACATTTTAGACCAGATTGAAGAACACGCCATTAGAGATAAAAAACCTCCTTATGAGTGCTTTCTGTTACTTAGGGCAAAATACCAAGACAACTATAGCGAGCAGCAGCTCAAGCACTGGACTGATAAATTCTTTAAACTTTGGAGCAGAAATCAATGGAAGCGTGAGCGTTATGCCCCTTCTTTCCACCTTGACGACAAGAATCTTGACCCCAAGACTTGGTGTCGCTATCCGATTCTTTCGGGTGGGTTTCAGCGTGAGTTGAAAGATTTATGGGAAAAATAAAATTAAAAAAGGCTTGCGGTGTTGCAAGCCTTTTTTGTTGTCAATCTTAGATACTGTCTGTAACTATTTTGTAAGTAGGGTCTTCTATCACATTGACATCAATGATTTGTGAAGCATTTTTGAGTAACTTTCTGCAATCGGGGCTGAGGTGTTTGAGATGTACTTTTTTTCCAATTTTATGGTAGCGTTCTGTGATTTTATTGAGTGCTTCAATGGCTGACATGTCCACTACTCGGCTTTCGGCAAAATCAATAATCACTTCATCAGGGTCATTCAAAACATCAAATTTTTCATTGAATGTAGCAACTGAGGCAAAGAAAAGAGGTCCATATATTTCATAATGTTTGATGCCCTCTTCGTCAATTCTTTTTCTCGCACGGATACGCTTGGCATTGTCCCAGGCAAATACTAGGGCTGCTATGATTACCCCAATCACTACTGCCAAGGCTAGGTTATGCAAGAAAACCGTAACCAAAGTAACCATTACCATCACAAAAACATCTGATTTGGGCATTTTATTAAATGTTTTCATACTTGCCCATTCAAAAGTACCAATTGCTACCATAATCATAAGCCCTGTGAGGGCTGCCATGGGCATTTGCTCTATCAAAGAAGAGCCAAACATTACAAAAACCAGCAACATCACAGCAGCAATAATACCAGACAGCCTCGCCCTTGAACCAGCAGAAATATTAATCAAACTTTGTCCAAGCATAGCACAGCCTCCCATTCCAGAGAAAAACCCTGATAAAATATTGGCAATGCCTTGCGCCACGGCTTCTCTATCACTCTGCCCTCTTGTTTCAGTGATTTCATCAATGATGTTGAGCGTCAATAGACTTTCAATCAATCCAACACTTGCTACAATGGCAGCATAAGGAAAAATGAGTATCAGTGCTTCAAAAGTAAATGGGATAGCAGGAATATGAAAGGGAGGAAAGCCACCTTGGATAGAGGCTATGTCTCCAACCGTTTTTGTATCTATTTTGAAGTAGGCAACTATCCCAAAAATAATCAAAATGGCTGCCAAAGAAGCGGGGACAGCCTTGGTGATTTTTGGCAATCCCCATATAATTGTCATAGTCAGTATTACCAATGCCAAAAGTATGTAAAGTGGATTACCCGTGAGCCAGTTTCCTGATATATCTTTGAACTGGTCTAGTTGAGATAAAAAAATGATAATTGCCAAACCATTGACAAAACCAAAAATAACAGGATGAGGCACTAAACGGATAAATTTTCCGAGCTTTAAAAAGCCCGCACCCATCTGAATCAACCCTGCTAAAACTACTGTTGCAAAGATGTATTCTACTCCATGGCTTTGTGCCAAACTGACAATCACTACTGCTACAGCACCCGTAGCACCGCTAATCATACCTGGGCGACCACCCAAAATTGAGGTAATAAGCCCTATCATAAATGCAGCATATAGCCCTGTGAGCGGAGAAAGGCCCGCAATTAAGGCAAAAGCTACTGCCTCAGGAACTAGGGCAATGGCTACTGTAATTCCTGACAATACTTCGGTTTTGTAGTCCACTTTTTGGGACAAATCAAATAAATTAAAATACTTTTTCATCGATTTCTTGCAATACGTTTTCTGTGGTACTGATACAGTACCAAAGGAAAATCTGTTATATAATATTAGGGAAATGCTTTAATGAAAACTAAAGCGATTGTTAGTAATTAAGTTTTACAGATTTTGAATTTCTGTTTACCGTGCGAAAGTAGCATCTTTTACCCTAGCTGACAATAAAATCATCTATGAATATGCTAAGATGTGCAAAATAAATTTCCTAATGTTGAGATGTAAATAAGAAATAGTAAATTTAACAGAAAAAAGAAGGGGGCATTATCACTCCAAAAAGAACGAATGATTGCATTAAGAAATTATGAATTATGGATTTTTAGCTTGTAGTATATTCATTATCAGTAACTTAGAAGGAAAAGTGAAATTGGTAGTTGCTGACTGAAGTGTGTATGCTGAAAAAAACTTGTTCATTACACCCCA
>CAYZQI010000205.1:0-7275 GCA_964480455.1 uncultured Cytophagaceae bacterium | reverse complement strand
CATAATTTACACTTTCTTAAATTGATTACAAAGCTGCCAATTTTTCTATATAGCTACTGGTTTTGTGCTCTTCTATGTTGCTCAAGGTGATGTCTAACAAATCCCAAATAGACAAGCCCAAGTCGTCCCAAAAATTTTTCCAATACACAGAGTCTGTATGTAGCTTTCCGTCTTTGTCTAAAAAAATAAAAGTGCCACAATGGCTGTAAGATGATTTACGTGTTGGAGCCCGCGTGATAATATCCCCGCAATTTACAATTCTAAAAAGTTTATCTTTGAAGGCTTTATTAAAAAAAGACGCAAAAAGCAAATTTCCTGCCCGTGGCTGCCCGATAGTATAGACCTGATGAATGGGAATTTCCTCTTCTAGTGCGCGTGCAGCGGCAAGCGTAGCCAATGCCCCTCCCTGGCTATGCCCACAAAAAAACACCTTTTTACCTTCTTCATAATTGAGCAAAATGGCAGTCCTCATTTCTTCCCATATCAAGTCCACACAACGCATAAACCCCTTATGAACACTGCCTTTGAAGCGGTCTGTTAGTTGTGTATCCATATTATTGACCCAGTCTTGTAGTTTATCGGGTTCGGTACCTCTAAAAGCTACAATGATACTTTGGTCATTGGCGGTGAGGTATGCCTGTACATCATCAGTATCGGAGGAATATTCTATGAATTGAAATTGAGTAAAACCCCAAATATTTTTACATACATATTGCTTGATGGTAGGTTCTTCATAGGCTAGGCGTGCGTGTTTTGCCAAAAAAAGTGCATTTTCAGTTTCAAAACTTTGTGCATTAGGGTAGAATTGATGGTGTTCTAAGGCAGTTTTATTGATTGTCATATATCAGGTAATTTTGAATTTACTCAAAGTTAAACATTCTTTGCTATCTCAAAGATAAATTACCAACAAAAATTTGCTCTTGGTGCTTGTCTTAAAGATGAAAAATTCTTGCTAACCAATAACAAACTTTGTGATTGGTTAGCAACGGTGGGCTTCCGTCTGCCGTCCTAGTTTTTAAAAATAAGTGTAGGTTTGTTTTACGGTTTTACTTTTGCAAAATTTAGTCAGAGAAGAGCGGCTTTGTAGTGAGGAGATTGTATTGGTGATTCTTTTGTGATAAAGTAAGAGCAAAACTTGATGGTAAACATTGACATTTGCCAGAATAGCACAATAAACAAGAAAAACAGTTCAAAACAGATAATCAAATGAAAAAACAAGATTTATTGTTGGTAGAAGATGATACCAATTTAGGGCAGTTACTTAAAGAGTACCTTGAGATAAAAGGCTTTCAGGTAACACTCTGTAGAAATGGCGAGGAGGGACTTCAAGTATATCAACATCAAGCTTTTGATTTTTGTATCTTTGATGTGATGCTCCCCAAAATGGACGGGTTTACACTTGCTGAAAAAATACGAAAAGAGGACAAACGAACTCCTATGCTATTTCTTACTGCCAAATCACTCAAAGAAGATACCATCAAAGGGCTACAAATTGGGGCTGATGATTACCTCACCAAGCCTTTTCGTATGGAAGAATTGCTTTTGCGTATCCAAGCAATTCTTAGACGAGTACAGAGCAATAATCCAGAGGGACAATTTACTGAAGCACAGACCATTGGTAGATTTACTTTTGACTACAAACAGCGTAAACTTTTGCTTGATAATGCCGAGCAGAAACTTACCTCAAAAGAGGCAGACTTACTTTTGTTGCTTTGCCAAGTACGCAACCAAGTGCTAGACCGCTCTTATGCACTCAAAAAAATATGGCGTGAGGATACCTACTTCAATGCGCGTAGTATGGATGTATATGTTACCAAACTCAGGAAATACCTCAAAGCTGATGAGAACATTCAAATCATCAACGTACACGGGCAAGGCTTTAAGCTGGTAGTGTTCTGAGTGCCAAGTGATGCGAAATATGTCGTTGGATTGCCTCAAACTCAATCAAAAAACCATCATGCCCATAAGGAGAATCTATTTCCTGATAAGTAGCCTGAGGAATGTGTTTTGCCAAAAAATGCTGCTCGGCTACTGGAAAAAGTACATCAGAGCGAATCCCAATCACCAACGAGTGGGCTTTAATACCCCGTAGGGCATCTTGTGTACTTCCGCGCCTACGTCCTAAGTGATGTGAGTCCATTGCTTTGCTCAGTGTCCAGTAAGCAAAAGCATTGAAGCGTTTGGCGAGCTTTTCGCCTTGGTAGCGTTGGTAAGAAGAGGCTCGGTAGTCATCAATTTTGTCTGGGTCTGTTTCAGCTTGGGTAAGCTGGTAAGCCTCATAGTTTCTATAAGAAAGCAAAGCCATGCTACGGGCTGCTTTCATACCTTCCATACCTGCTAGGGGTGTTTTCTCTCCCCAAAGCTTATCACTCTGAATGGCAAGTCGCTGCGACTCATTGAAGGCAATGCCCCAAGGCGAGTGTTGGGCATTGGTAGCCAATACTACTAAGTTTTCTATCAGATTAGGCTGCATAATTGCCCATTCTAAGGTCTGCTGCCCACCCATAGACCCTCCCGTACAGAGGTGAATTTTATCAATTTTCAGGTGTTTTCTGAGTAAGTCTAGAGCTTTTACCATATCTCTGACAGTAATGTCAGGAAAATCATAATAATAAGGTGCTCCTGTAATGGGCGAAACAGAAAGTGCATTGGTAGAGCCATAGCAAGAACCCAGCATATTGGCACAGACAATAAAATGCTTTTCAGGGTCATAGCATTTGCCTACTCCTACCAAGCCGCTCCACCAATCGTTGGCTTGAGCATTGGCAGTGAGGGCATGGCAAATCCAGACTACATTTTTACAACTGCCCTTGGCATCTTTTTGTAAGTTGCCTAGTGTGGTATAGGCTATTTCTATCTCTGGTAAACACCCCCCTCGCTCTAGCTCGAGGGGGTGTGGGTATTTAAAAGTATCTTCTTTCAATGATAAGTAAAATTATTTGATGACTAATAGCCCCCAACTAGCCCCCTAACCAGCCCCCTAGCCTCCGAAGGGGGAACTTCTTTAGCTCCCCCTTCGGGGGTTGGGGGGCTAGTTGGGAGGCTGGTTAGGAGGCTAGATGCTTTCTAAGCCTCCTGCAATACCAATGCTTTTATTTGCTCGAAGGCCTGCTCAAAGTCAGCCTTGATGTCTTCAATATGTTCAATCCCTACGGATACACGAAGCAAGGTAGGCTTCACACCTGCAGCAAGCTGCTCTGCTTCGCTAAGTTGCTGATGTGTGGTAGAGGCAGGGTGAATGATGAGCGTCTTGGCGTCCCCTACATTTGCCAGATGACTTGTGAGTTGAAGGCTATTCACAAACTTCTCTGCCACTGCTTTGCCTCCCCTCACATTGAAAGAGAGTACACCTCCAAAACCGTTGGTGAGGTATTTTTTGGCCAATGCGTGGTAGGGGCTACTCTCAAGACCTGGATAACTTACACTTTCTACTAACTCGTGTGCCTCTAGCCATTGTGCTAGTGCCAGGGTGTTGTCCACGTGTCGCTGCACACGCAAAGAAAGTGTTTCTATGCCTTGCAAATGTAAAAAAGAATTAAAAGGACTAGCAGCTGGTCCAAAATCGCGCAGCCCTTCTACCCTTGCTCTAATGATAAAGGCAATGTTGGGAAGCCCTAGTGGATTACCTTCACCGAATACGTCCCAAAATTTCAAACCGTGATAGCCCTCAGAAGGCTCAGTAAACTGAGGGAATTTGCCATTGCCCCAGTTGAAAGTACCTGCATCTATGATGATGCCTCCTATGCTTGTGCCGTGCCCACCTATCCATTTGGTAGTAGAGGCAGTTACAATGTCTGCACCATGGGCTATAGGTCTGCAAAGATAGCCTGCTGCTCCAAAAGTATTATCTACTACGAGTGGAATATTGTGGGCTTTTGCAATGGCTGAAATTGCCTCAAAATCAGGCACATTAAACTCAGGGTTGCCAATGGTTTCAAGGTAAATAGCTTTGGTTTTTTCATCAATGAGTGGTTTGAAGCTCTCAGCTTTGTCGCCATCAGCAAAGCGCACTTCTATACCTAAGCGTTTGAAAGCAACCTTGAATTGATTGTAAGTACCTCCATAAAGATAAGAAGCTGATACAAAATTATCGCCTGCCTGCAAGATATTGTTTAAAGCTACAAATTGTGCTGCCTGCCCTGAGCCTACTGCCAATGCTGCTAAGCCACCCTCTAGAGCTGCAAGGCGTTTTTCTAGTACATCATTGGTGGGGTTCATGATGCGGCTATAAATATTGCCAAACTCTTTGAGCGCAAAGAGATTGGCACCATGCTCTGCATCTTTAAATTGATAAGAGGTAGTCTGATAAATGGGTACGGCACGTGAGCCTGTGGCGGGGTCTATTTCTTGCCCTGCGTGAAGTTGGAGTGTTTCAAAACGGTGTTCTGACATAATTTTACGAGGTTTAAGTGTAAATGAATCAATAATCTAAAAATAAAATTTCAATTAACTAAGCGGTAGCTCGTCTCATCAAAGTAGAAAAATTATCATACTTATCATAGACAGCAAGTTACTTAGTCTAACAACAACAACAATTATAAAGTCTATAAGTTCTATTGAGTATATGTAGATTAGCTATAAAAAAACGGAAGCGCTCAGGACTACCTGATAAAACTGTATGAAGATTGATAAAAATTAAAATAGATGTTTTTTTCATTGGATTTAATTTATATTCCCTAAAACAACTTAGGTAGGAATTAGCACCTTGCTTTGTGGGCAGGTTGCCAGCACTTCATAGAGCCTATTCTCTCTGTGCTTCTTTATAAATCAATTATGAACTCGTGTAAATATGAGTATATGAATTGATATTTCAAAATTAATTTATCTTTTGATAATGTGCAAATAAATGGGCAAGATTCTTCAATTATTTTGGGATTTGGCAGCACACATCAGAGGGAGAATAGTTTTATCAAGGAGTCTTACTAAAAATTGGCAAAGCCTGACAACTTAATCAACTGATAAATGGTTTATCTGAACCAATGAGTAGAATACTTTACTTTATTATAGATGAATCAAACAAAAAGTTTTGAGTTTTGCTTGGGTTTAGATACTTTAGTAGATTGATTTGTGCTTGGAAGTTGGTTGTTTTTCTAGACCACTAGCAAGAGGCAAAAGATAAAAAATAAAACATGGGAACAATTATCATGATTGGGCAACTCATTTTGGGTTTGTCCATTATTGTAGGCTTACACGAGCTAGGGCATTTGCTTACTGCCAAACTATTTGGAATGCGTGTAGAACGCTTTTCTATTGGATTTCCGCCGCGTGTGTTTGGTGTAAAATGGGGCGAGACCACCTACGAAGTAGGTGCGCTACCTTTGGGTGGATTTGTAAAAATTTCAGGAATGATTGATGAGTCTTTTGATACACAGCACCTCAAAGAAGCACCCAAAGACTATGAATTTCGCTCTAAACCTGCTTGGCAACGCCTTATTGTGATGATGGGTGGCATCACTATCAATGTCATTACGGGTGTAATGATGTTTATTGGCATTGTATATTTTTGGGGCGATAGTTATATCCCTGCTGATGAGGTCAAAAAATACGGCATTGTTGCTTATGAGCTAGGTGAAGAAGTAGGGCTTAAAACAGGCGATAAGATTTTAGATGTCAATGGAAAGCCTTATGAGAAATTTTTTGATTTGCTTAGCCCCGAAGTATTGCTAGGAAGCGATGCTTACTACACCATAGAGCGTGAAGGCAAAAAAATAAAAGTAAATCTACCTAATGATTTGGTAGAAAAAATCTCGGATCGCAAAAATCCACAACGTTTTTTTTGGATTGTGCAGCCTTTTTCTGTGGGCAAAGTACTACCCAACTCTCCTGCTTCGCGTGCTGGCTTAAAAAAGGGCGATAAAATTTTGACTTTCAATGGTCAGAAAATCAATTATTTTCATGAGTTCCAAGCACTTCAAGAAAAAAATAAAAACAACGCCGTAAACCTCAAGATAGAACGCAAGGGCAAAACACTTCCTCTCAAAATTACCTCTGATGAAGAGGGGAAATTTGGCTTTCAGGCAAAAGACAATATTGAGCTAAAAAGTACAGATTATTCTTTGATAGAAGCGACAAGCCTAGGTACTTCGCGTGCTTTTATGTCGGTAATGTATAATATACAAGGCATTGGCAAGTTATTCAGGCAAGAAGTTTCTACCAAATCGCTCAGTGGACCTATTGGCATAGCACAAATATTTGGCACTACTTGGGTATGGTATGATTTCTGGCGCATTGTAGCTATCCTCTCAATGTGGCTGGCTTTTTTGAACTTTTTGCCCATTCCTGCCCTTGACGGTGGGCACGTGATGTTTTTAGGCTATGAAATCATCTCAGGAAGAAAGCCCTCAGATAGGTTTCTGCAAAATGCCCAAACCGTAGGCGTAGTAGTTTTGCTGGGGCTGATGGTATTCGTCATTTTTAATGACATTTTTAATATTTTTATACGATAGTTTTTTAGGTATGATGAGTTGATTGCCTACTATTGGCAATCAACCCTAAGTAACTTACATTTTTTTATGATTTTATTTCTCTCCCTCTTATTGAGCATTTCTTTTCAGGCGTTGTCTTACTTGCCGTTTAGAGCAGCCGATGCACCTTTACACGATTTCCATACAAGCCTTGCAGAGATAAGCTACAATGCTGCTTCCAAAAGCTTTGAAGTGAGTTTGCGCGTGTTTACAGACGACCTGGAACTGGCACTTGCCGAAGCAAACCAAATTAAAGGATTGCGAATTGAAAAAGGTAAAAAATATGATGATTTAATTGAGAAATACCTCAAAGCACATTTTTATTTGCTCAACCCTAAAAATCAAAAAGAGCCTATGACCTTCTACGGCAAAGAGCTAGAGGCCGATGTTACATGGCTATACTTTGAAATCTCGCTCAAAAAATCACTCAAAGGCTATCATTTGCATAATGCTATCCTTACAGAGCTTTTTGCAGACCAAATGAACATGGTCAATGTTTTTTATTTAAAAGCTAAAAAAACGTATATCTGCACACGCGCCCAATCAAGGCACTTGCTAACGCTGAGCCAGTAATAGTGCTTTTTTAAGATTCTCCACGACTATATCTTTCCACGGGTGCAAGTCAAATTGACTTCCTTATGCCCTCTCTTGAGGAGCTATGAGCAGGACACTTATCTCGTAGATAACTAATTATCAATAGATTAAAAATTTTATTTTGAAATGCAACTTGCTGATAATCAATCTTTTAAAAAAAGTGTGTCCTAATCGTAGCTCTTGAGGAGAGGGAAGGGGTGAGGTGGCTAAAAGGGGA
>CAYZQI010000204.1:0-7285 GCA_964480455.1 uncultured Cytophagaceae bacterium | reverse complement strand
CTAGTGTACCATTTAGGTTAAACTGTCGGATAAAGTTTGCTTAGTTTTATCCTTGCATCCTTAGTGGTAAACTGCCATTTTGCTCCCTTTTTTTCAAGATTTTGTTTTTCTGTCCATTTATCTACTACCTGCTTTACTTGTTCTTTAGACTCAAAAGGTCTATCTAATGCTTGGCGAGTAATTAGAGAGAACTGTATTTCCGCCATATTAAGCCAAGAGCCGTGTACTGGCGTGTACACGAATTCTGTTCTATCTAAATAAGATTTAGCTTTTGAAGGCTCAAAAAATTTATAAAAATTATAATCCTTATGTGTAGCTAGATTATCCAGCACCCAAGTAACTTTTTTAGCGTCTTTGTAACGTGTATCCATTTGCTTTGCTATGAATTCTACCCAAGTAGCTGCTTTATGATCATCTTCTACCTGTATTTCTCGCCATCCTGATAAGGGTTCAAAAGCTACAAATAACTCTGCTACCCCTTTGCGTGTATATTGAGTATCTTGATATTGCTTACCAGAGTCCCCTCTGGTTGCAGCGTCTTGACCCACAACTGCAACTGCTTTGAGCGTCTCGCTCAGAGCAAACTTTATGAATCACTTAAACTCAAATATAAAATAAAATTCTAAAATAAACTCTAATATATAGCTAAACTACGGCTTCATGATGCAAAAACCTTTGGTCGGAGGGAGACCCGTCCGACCAGTTTGCTGATGTGGGTTACGCTTGACACACAACCTTAGACCAGAATGGGGACCAGTTTGCTGATGTGGGTTACGCTTGACACACAACCTTAGACCAGAATGGGAGGACGCTATCGCTATCCTTGCGCTAGGTGGGGTCAATATTCCATTATAAAATTCGATGACGATATATTCAAATTTAAGTCTTCTCGCTTAATTATGCTATTCAAATCAGTATTTAAATCATACTCCTTCATTGGATAAGAATAGACCATAGTATTTATCCTGGGATTTTCTTCAAGATAAACTACTAAATATTTTTCACCTACATTAACCCCTCTTAATTGACCAGTAAACCCTCTATAAGGCATAAAACTACTACCAAGTTTGTCTTTAACACTAAACCAATATTTAATACGCCCATTACCCCTAGGATTTATTTCTACTCTTCTTATTTCACCTACTGCGAATTTACCTCTACTATTAAGCATCTGAGCTATATTATTTCCGTTTACGCAAGTAAGTATTGAAAGTATGATTGCAAATATTATTACCAATGTTAAAATATTTAATATATGATTTTCTAATCTTTTGCTAATTTCCATTGTTAGAAGGTTTAGTAGGTATGAAATATTTGAATGTAGATTGAGTAAGTTCCCCAGATGGAGACCAAATTACCGTATTTAGAGTATCATACAATCTTGATACACTTTGGTTAGTTTTAGCCTTAGACACATATCCAGCAGCCTGCTTCACCAGAAGGCTTCCTGGAGGATGTCTTAAACCCGTCATATAAATATATTCCCAAGATTTAGGGTTAGATATAATATCATTAAATTTATTAAGTGCGTTATCAGCCTTCCCTAAAAGAATCGAGTTCTGCCCCCCTCTGGTCTTAGTGTCCTGACCCACAACCGTAACTGTTCTGAGCATCTCGCTCAGAACAAACTTTATGAATTATTTAAACTCAAATATAAAATAAAATTCTGAAAAAAATAATATACTCAGATGTAAATCACGACTATATGCTATAAAATTTAGGTTAAACGGTAAAACACACTGACCAGAATGATGGGCTTATTCAGGGCAAAAGGCAACACATTTACCCAAGGGGTCAATTTCAAAAATCTTATTTTTAAGACTTACGATGGCTCGCCCGTCCACAAAACTATGTACCTCTCTGAACTGCGGTGGAATCACCCAAGTCCCTTGCTGATTGATAAAACCCCATCGGTTGTTGAGTTTGGCGGCTGCCAAGCCTTCATGAAAACTGAGCAAACCCTCAAACTGTAAAGGTACTACCTCTCGCCCTTGTTTATCAATAAAGCCCCAATTGTCCTCTCTGCTTACAATGGCAAGCCCTTTCTCAAAATCACTCCCGTAGTCAAAGTTAAAATCAATCACAAATTCATTTTTAGGATTGACGTAGCCCACCTTCCCATCAAGAAACACACGCGCTACCCCCTCTTGGAAACGCCCTATCCAGTCATATCGAATCGGGATAATGGTCTGCCCTTGTTTGTCGATTGCACCAAACTTCTTGCCTTTGCTTACTCGTGCTGCCCCCTCTTGAAAACCATCTGCCCAGTCATACTCAAATGGAATAATGACTTCTCCTTGTGGATTAATAAAACCATATTTCCCCTTTTTAGCTACCTTTGCTACGCCATTATGAAACCGATTGACATAGCCATACTTCTCGGCTAACTCTTTGGGGCTGAGAGTTTTAGGCATCAGCGAGTGCTGGATGATTTCTATTTTTTGATTGGGTACTTTGTATGAACTGAGGTGCAGACTCATTGTAAGTGCAGTGGCCACCAATGCAATGCCCCCCAAGGCAGTGCGCAGCAGCGTAGGTAAGGTGTTTTTTTGGGCTAAGGGGCGGAGTACTTTGTGGCTTGATTTCTTTCGAAAACTTCTTTTGCTCAATACGGGCAGCGGCAGGGCTTGCTGAATTGTCTCAAACGCTGCCAGCCAAGTAGAGGCACTAGGGCGGGCTTGTGGGCTTAGGTGTCCATCATCAAAACATTGTTTGAAGAGCTTTTGCAGACTATCAGCCAAGTAGTAAAACCCCTTGTGAGGGTTGGGTACTATTCTGAAAAGAGCGGCTTTATTACCTAGTGGAAAAAGTCCCTCTTGTATTTTTTCGCTGTAAGTATCCAGTTTATCAAAAGGACTATGGCAAGTACCCGTAAAGGGGTGTAATCCTAGCAGAATTTTATAAAACACAATGGCCATAGAGAATCTGTCCCAAGTTTCAGAGAGCGCATCTTGCGAAAGGTTTATATTTTTTAGCTCCGCGGGGCTGTATTCTGGACTTGCTTTTTGCCCGTGCCATTGTAGTTCATTTTGAGCAAGTATGCCCACAGAGTCCATATCTAAGAGTATAATTTCACCTGCTAGGTTTACCTTTATGTTTTCGGGTTTAATGTCAATGAAAACATATTTTTGACTTTGGTGTACCCAAGCAAAGGCGCGTGCTAGGTTTTCACAGACCCTGATGCGGTTTTGCATACCTAGGGTAGTGTTGCGGTCAAATTTTTCTTTCCAGGTTTCAGAAAGTTTATGAGAAAGTTGAATACTGCACAAGTGCGTAAGGTCTATTGCCTGAGAGATTTTAGTCATGAGGTATCCTGCAAATTCTTTTCGCTCAGGATCTTGATAGACCATTCCCTCTGGCCAAGCTGTAATGTTTTGAAGTTGAGGAAGCCGATTTTTGAGCATGTATTGTAGTTTTTGGGCGCGTGTAGGGCTTTGCTCTTTGGGGTGAAATATTTTTACTACTTTGTTTTGGTATTGGGCAGGGCTGATGATTTCAAACACAGTTCCTTCTCCACCTTGTCCTAAGGGTTTAGAGGAAAGTTTTAAAAGTTCTTTCTGACTGGTATAGTAGGGCATATTTTATTTAATAGAGATTTTGTAAGATGTATTTACACTTTAACAACTGAAAAATAAAGGAAATGATTGAAAACTACAAATAAAATAAAGGTGTTTTTTTTGGCTAATATAGGGTAGTAGGGTTTTGTCTGTTTGTTGGATAACTATTTTCAAAAATTCATTTTGATATTAAGAGAGTTAGGTTAATTTTGTCGGGTACAAAAATATCGATTCTTTGACAATTTTTGTGATTGTGTGCGATAAGATGAGCTAAATACTGTTTAGAACATAAATGCCAGCGGACTTCCAGTCCGCTGCTACAGATTTTCACAAAAATTGTCAAACAACCGAAGTATCAAAGCATCTGAGAAGCAAAACATGAAAATCTTATTTCTTTTTCCTTATCCATCTGCTACGGCTGCTTCACAGCGGTTTCGTTTTGAGCAATACTTAGAAGATTTACGTTCAAAAAACCACGAAATCACCCTTCAGAGCTTTTTAGATGCATCCACCTGGGAGATTCTATACAAAAAAGGAAATACTCTCAGAAAACTAAAAGGTATCTTAAAGGGCTTTCTGAGAAGATGGAAAATTATATTTCAGGCAGGAAAATACGACTATGTATTTATTCATAGAGAAGCAAGTCCACTTGGTCCTCCTCTGTTTGAATGGATTTTGGCAAAAGTACTTGGCAAAAAAATCATTTTTGATTTTGATGATGCCATTTGGCTACCCAATACTTCACAAAGTAATTTTTTGGCAGCAAAGCTCAAGTTTCATCATAAAACGCGCCTCATCTCTAAGTGGGCACACAGAGTCAGCGCAGGTAATGCTTATCTTGCCGCTTATGCTCAAAAGTACAATCCCAACACTATCATCAACCCCACTACCATAGATACCATCAACTGGCACAGCCAAGTGAAAAGCCAAGAACACAACAAGCAGCTCGTAATCGGCTGGACAGGCACACACTCTACCTTAAAGTATTTAGATGAACTTGTACCTATCTTGCAAGAGCTAGAGCATAGTTTTAGCTTTACTTTTTTGGTCATTGCCAACCAAGCCCCTACTTGGCAGCTTGATTCACTTCAATTTATACCTTGGCAAAAAGCCACTGAGATAGAAGACCTCCTCAAAATGAATATTGGGTTGATGCCCCTCACTGATGACGATTGGGCAAAAGGCAAATGTGGCTTCAAGGCACTACAATATATGGCATTGGGCATTCCAGCACTTGCTTCGCCCGTAGGAGTCAATGCCGAAATCATTGACCACGAAGAAAATGGTTTTCTGTGCCACAGTGCTCAAGACTGGGAGAAATACCTCACTCAACTTCTCCAAGACCCCACTTTGCGCGTCAAGCTCGGCAAAAAGGCTCGAAAAAAAATCATTGATTACTATTCAGTACTTGCCAATCGGCGTAATTTTGAAAATTTATTTCATTAGGAATAGTCTTCATTTGATATATTAAAACCAGCTTTGTCTGCTAAATGCTTGGCTACTTAGCCACGGCATCGGCTATTTTGCGGTCGTTGGCAAGGCGGGGCACTTTGTTTTGCCCTCCTAGCTTGCCAATAGATTTCATGTATTGCTGAAAAGCATCGGTCTCTAAAGCCTTGATTTTGAGCGTCCTAAGGATATTTCCAGCAATCAAATCATCATAATAACTATTGAGTTGGCAGAGTTTTTTATCTATACAAAGGGCAAACTGTGCCACATCTCTGGGCTTTTTCTCAAAGGCAATGAGCCACTCGTGGTAGGGCAGCCCTCCCTCAGGAGGTGTAACTTGTGGAGCTACGGTAAACTCTGAAATAGATACCTCAGGAAATTCTGAGAGTGCATATTGCATGGCTTTTTCTACTTCCTCTCCTATCACATGCTCTCCAAAAGCCGAAATAAAATGTTTGATACGTCCCGTAACCACCAAGCGGTAAGGCTGATTAGAGATAAACTTGACTGTATCGCCAATAGAATAGCCCCAAAGCCCTGCGTTAGAGTTAATCACCAGGGCATAATTTTTATTCAATTTTATTTCGCCAATGTGCAGGCGAGTTGGGTTTTCATTAAAATACTCTTCAATAGGGATAAACTCAAAGAAAATACCACTGTTGGCAAGCAGCAGCAGCCCAGGCTCTACTTGTGAATCTTGGTAAGCAATGAAGCCCTCCGAGGCAGGGTAGGTTTCTATGGAGGGTATTTGCTTGCCTATGGTATCAAATAATTTTTTGCGATATGGCTCAAAATTTACACCTCCATACACAAAGAGCGAAAAATCTGGAAAAACTTCTTTAATAGGTCTTTGTTTATGGGCTACAATTCTATCAAAATACATTTGTACCCAAGGGGGTATGCCCGAGATGAGCGACATAGGAGCTTCTATGGTTTCATCTATGATACGCTCTAGCTTTTCTTCCCAATCTTCTATACAGTTGGTTTCATAACTTGGCTTTTGATTGCTACGTAGGTAAGCAGGCACGTGGTGATTTACCATGCCCGAGAGCCTGCCTGTGAGTACTTGGGCAGGGCCTGTTTTATCTAGTATAGGGCTTCCCGACAGAAAAATAAGATTTTTATCTAAAAATTGGCTTTTGCCTGTTTCATAGATGTAGGCAAGCAAAGCATTGCGGGCGGAGTTGATATGATTGGAGATAGAATCTTTGGTAATAGGAATGTATTTTGTGCCAGAAGTAGTGCCTGAGGTTTTGGCAAAGTAAGCAGGCAGCCCTTCCCAAAGCGCATCTTTTTTACCTTCATGAATGATTTGCTCAACATAAGGCTTGAGTGCTTCATAATCTCGGATAGGAATGTGTTTTTTGAAATCTTCATAGCTTGTAATGCCTTCAAAATTGTGGTCTTTTCCAAACACTGTATTTTTTGCTTTTTTGATGAGGTAGTGCATAGTGTTGAGCTGAAACTTTGCAGGGTTTTGCTTCCAAGCGCGGTTTTGTGCATTGATGTAGCGGGCAAGTGGAATACTGAGTAGTGAACGAATACCCATAAGTAATTATTGGTTTTTTTTTGATTAACTAATTAATTGATTATCAATATTTTTAGTAAAAAAAGAAGTGATACAAACAAGGAATGTAGAGATACATATTCAATTTATCAAAACATACTTGTCTGTCAATAAAGTCAATGCAAAGCTAAGGTAATTTTTGATTGTTGGAAAATTTAAAAAAAAACTGGGGAAAGCATATTGATTGGCTACTCATTTTTACATCATATTGGCATAATTTGTTGATGCTATGGCGTATCTCCAAAAGACCATAACTTTGGAAGTTTATTTGTAGTAATAGCTATGGAGTGCTTATTATGCCGAACTTGGCTAGATTTTTTCAAAACTCAGGAACAACAAGCGCTACTCGGTTTATTTTTACAAGAGGCGCAGACGCAACAGGCAGAAATAGAACAGTTTTTGACTGCCTTCGAGCAAAACCCTACTCAGTATGCCCCTGTAGAGGCTATGTTTAAGTACATGCATACACTCAAAGCCAATGCTTTTGCGCTTAAGCCAAAAAGTATTGGAGAACTTGCGCATCTATTAGAAGATATTATTAATGCCATCTTGAAAAAAGACCTCCTGCCAGATGCCACTTGGTTTAGCAAACTACTTCGTGCAAACGACAAACTTAGTGAACTGCTACAAATCGTTAAAACCCAAGAAAAATAAATTTTAAAGGGGTAGTGTTATATTGGTAAGGTTATTAGATTGGTCATTTTCCATAGCG
>CAYZQI010000203.1:0-7329 GCA_964480455.1 uncultured Cytophagaceae bacterium | reverse complement strand
AAATACTGTTTAGAACATAAATGCCAGCGGACTGGAAGTCCGCTGCTACAGATTTTCACAAAAATTGTCAGACAACCAAGTTTATTCTAGGAAAAAACAGGGCAACCTAAAGCCTCACAGACTCGCTGGAAGAACTGGTATCACCCAACAAAGTGGTTCGGCACATAGACCTTTTTGTAGAAAGTCTGGACTTAGCACTTTTGGGTTTTAAGATAGATTTTAGTGAAAACAGTAGAGACAGCCATAGGTTTTATGACAATATTTCTTGATTTATGCCGAATTTTCAACACTTTAGAGCCAACTATATTGGAAAATTATCTAAAATTACTTTTTTCTACTTTCTGGACTTTTATGACTGATTTTACGTCCTTCTACCGAAAAATTTTTGAACTCTTCAAAGTAGTTGAACCCAAATGTACAGCTCACCAATAGCTTGCATACCCTTCATAGAAAACCTCCAAAGGGATTTTTTGACATTTTGACGATTTGGGGCTTGGCGAAGATGCGGATTTAAAAGTACAAATGTTGAATTTAGTACTGAACCCACCATTTTGCAAAACCCCTATTAGCTGTAGTCCTTTTTTCTGTCTGTTCATTTCGTTTTTTGTTGTCGTGGTGCGTGGGCTTGGTAGCTCTTTTGCACTTTTTAGCGTTGGGTTTATGTACTGGAAAAAATGCAAATGTGCTACCAAAAGCGTTGAATGTCAATAACATTTTTCTTTATCTTTGTTCGTAATGTCTGTCTTGATAAATTGGTTTGAAAGTTTTGGTGTCCAGATAAAGTTGTCAATGTTTTTTACAGTAAACAATTTTTCTGCTTTGTTTTGTAGGAGGAATTTTGAAAAATTGTCTTCCAGTTTTTTGAGATTGTCCAATTCGCAAGCTGAAAGTTTATTTTGAATTGCTAAATTTCCTAAACTGTCTATGGCTGTTGGTTTTACACCTTTGTTTAGAGAAACGGAAACCGTTTTATTATTATCAATTCGTTGTACAATGAAAAGTCCATCAAATGCATTGTCGACATAAAAAGTATTAAATTGATAGCGTCCACCTGTTAAATATACTGCTACATCAGTTAGGCAAGGCGAAGGCTTGCTTACAATTCTTAAATTTGTACGGTCAATAGTTTGATTTGGATATAAAATCGTCATTGCCTGTTGCATTGCCAAACTTCCTACTATTAATCCATCGCACAAATGTCCGTGAAATTTTTCAAGGTCGGTTAGGTTTATTTTTTGTTGGTGCGTTAATCTTCCTTTTGAAAAATCGGTGTCAATGGTTGTAAATGAAATTTGTTTTGAAAATTGACAAGAAACAAGTAAACCCGAAATAAAAATTACTATTAAGTATTTCATATTATTTTGAAATAAATATTGATATAATACAGTCCTGTGATTATGAAAGTTATACCTGCAACAATTCGCATTATTTTTTCTACTTTGGTTATGGCTCTGAAATATTTACCTAATTTTTCCATGCTAAATGCAATTACAAAGGCGAATAAAATGACTGGAACACCAGTACCAATAGAAAATGCAATAGGCAAAATTAGACCTGATTCTATGGTCATTGGCATCAACATTCCAAAAAATAATACTCCACTGTACGGACAAAATGCCAAGGCAAACAAAACTCCTAAAAAGAACGAACCTAATAAACCTTTGTCTTTAAATTTTTCTGAAAGTTTATCGGTAAAACTTACGCCTTTTATAAAATTGAGTTTGATAATATCTAACATTATCAAACCCAAAATTAGCATCACAAAACCAATATACTTTTCTCCATTTCCTTGAAATAATTTGGCCACTTGAAATTTACTTGCACCAAGATAAATAATGACACCTATCAAAGTATAAGAAAACATTCTGCCAAGTGTGTAAAACACACCACTTAGTAAAACTTTCTTTTTACTATTAATGGTTTTTGCAATGTAGGCTGTGGCAGTAATATTGGTAGCCAATGGACAAGGTGCAATGGCGGTGAGCAAACCCAACGCCAATGCTGTAAGTAAAGGAATATTGCTATTTTGTACGATATTTTCTAACCACTCCATCATTATTTAAAAGCGTCTATTTCTTTTGCAAGACCTTCTTTAAATTTTTTGCTATTACTCTTTGCATTCATAAAAGCAAAATCAGTTAAATCCTTTTTCTTGCCTGTTTTTGGGTTGTACACAAACAAAGCCGTTCCTGCGGCTTCAAATTGCTCTGCCATTTTTTCGTTTTTCTTATCATCAACATTTACCAATGAAAATTGAATTGATGGATATTTTTGCAAAGTTTCTCTAGTTAGTTTTTCAATTAAATTGCAAGTCATACAGCGGTGTTCGGAATGAAATTGTATGATTTGAATGGTTGCTGTACTGGTTTTTGCAACTGCCTTTTTTGTGTTTTGTGCATTGCCATTACAAGAGGTTAAAAGTAACATAACAGTTACCATTAGCGAAGTAAAAATTGATTTTTTCATTTTTTATTTGTTTAAATTGTTATAGAATATTTATTAGTTGTTGCCATTTGACCAGCATGATATGCGGTATGTGATACAATTCTGCCAAAAGCTTCTGCTTTGGTTTTTGTACCAAATTCTTTGATGGTTATTTGTGTTTCCCAGTCTTCTTCTGTTTGCTTTTCTACTATATTTTTTAAAACTTCAAAAGAATAAGCAACATATTCTTTGAGTTCTTTAAGGTTAGTCCATTCGCCTGTATCGTGTTTTTCAATTACTGTTTTCGCAGAAACTTTGACATCATCTGCACCAAATACATTTTTGGCAAAAAGCAATTCTACATCGCCAATATGCCGAATAAAAAAACCTATGCTATTTACCGAAGGTTCTAATTTTTTTCTTAAATCAGCTTCAGTTATATTTTCTAATTGATTAGAAAACCGTGTTCGGGCTTCTATCAAAAGTTCGAGTAGTAATTCTGTTTTTGTTTTCATAAAATCATATTAAATATGTATCCAGAAAGAATAATAAATAAAGTTACCACACCAAAATAAATAGCAATCAGCTTCATACTCATTACTTTTTTAAGTAAAGTTGCTTCAGGAATAGACAAACCAACTGTTGCCATCATAAATGCTATGGCAGTTCCTAGTGGTACGCCTTTGGCAACAAACACCTGAATTACAGGTACAATTCCAGCAGCATTAGCATACATCGGTACGGCTAAAATCACTGCCAATGACACTGTCCACCATTGTCCACCACCCAAATATTGACCAAAAAAGTTTTCAGGAACATAACCATGCATAGCTGCTCCAATGGCTATACCGATAATCACATATAAAACAACACCTTTTACAATGTCCCAAGCTCCACGGCTGATTTCGGGCAATCGCTGGCGAAATGTTAATTTTTCTTCTTCGTATTCACCTTGTTGCATTTTGCTTTCCAGAATTTTCTTTACCCAATCTGATAACAAAGGTTCTAAGTTGAATTTTCCTAAAATCCAACCACCAATAGTACCTAATAAAATGCCCGAAATAGCATAAATCAATGTGGCTTTAATACCAAACATTCCAATAAACATAGCAATAGCGACTTCATTCACCAACGGTGAAGTAATCAAGAAAGCAAAGGTTATGCCTAGCGGAATACCACCTTGTACAAAACCTATAAATAAAGGCACCGATGAACACGAACAAAAAGGCGTTATCGCACCAAAAATAGACGAAAGCAAGTATTCTAATCCATAGAGTTTTTTTCTATTAAGGAAGTCTTTTAGTTTTTCTATGGGCAAATACGCATTGACGATTCCCATTATAAAAACAATAATAAATAATAGTATCAATATCTTTATAGTGTCATATACAAAAAAATTGAGGGCGGTGCCCAAGTGAGATGCTGCATCTATTCCAAGCACGGAGTAAATAAGCCAATCTGCGAAGTTTTGTAACCAATCAAACATATTTATTTATCGTATTTTTTTATGAAATCTTTAGCTTTATCACCTCTCAAATAGTCAGCTAAACCGAGTAAACCTTCGCTTAAATATGCAACTTTAAAACCTTTGGTTTGAAGATAAATCATTGCAATAATAGCTCTGTCCTTGTGTGGGCAAGCGGTAACAATGAGCTTATCTTTTGGCAACTCCTTGTAACGAATCGGTAAATTGGGTAATGGAATTTTTAAAGCATAATCCATTTGCCAAGCAGCATGCTCTTCTTCAAATCTAATATCTACCAAAATAGCTTCTTTATCTTTCAATAATTGAACTATTTTTTCCGAAGATACTTTCATTTCTTTTCTTGTTTCATAATTGAAATCAGAAATAAAGTCGTCAAGTGAAGTTTGTGCAAAGCCAACCGTACCAATAAAAGTAAATAGTATAGCAAGTGCTTTTTTTAATATTTTCATAAATGGAATATCAGTTATTATTAACAACATCCAGAAGTTGAACAGCAATCGCCACCATTTCCTAAAACAGAAGATGTATCTCCTTTGGTTAGAAATCCTTTTTCTGCCCAACGAGTTATGCCATGTTGCATATTTACAACATTGGTGTAACCGTGATTTAGCAAAAAGCCTGCTGCTCTTAGACTTCTTCCACCACCTTTGCAAACCATTACTACTTCTTTATCTTTTGGTACTTCTGCAAATCGGACTTCAAATTCGCTTAGAGGAATATTAATAATATTTGGCACATCATAAGACAAGGTTTCTACTTCATCTTTTTCACGAACATCAACTAATAATGCTCCGTTTTTTACCCATTCTTGTGTTGTAGTTGGGCATATTTCCTTTACTAATGTTTGATTTTCCACTGTCTTAAACTTGTGCGTTTAATAATTCTTTGATTTCATTTACATCAGCCACTCGTCCTTTGATTTTCATCACTTCGTCTATCATCAACACAGGCGTTGTAAGTACATTGTATTTCATAATTTCTTCAATATCTTCAATTTTTTCAACATTGGCTTCCATACCTGTTTGTTTCAATGCTTCTAAAACATTTGTGTAAGTGGTTTTGCATTTCCTGCAACCTGTTCCGAGAATTTTTATACTTTTCATTTTTATAAATTTTAACTTATCTTTATTCGCAAATATACGAACAATTCGTAAAAATACGAATTAAATTGAAAAAATATTTTGTTAATTAAAAAATCCTATCAAAATTCCTTTGGCTAATGCCCATTTTTCCTTGTTGATACAGTATTTAGTTTTGGGTGGGTTTATTTCTCCTTGAATAAGTCCAGCTTCTTTCAAAACCTTTAAATGTTGCGATAAAGTGCTGTTTGCAATATTAAATTCTTCTGAAAGGTCTCCGTGATAACAACAAGATTGAGTAGAAAGCAACTCTAAAATAGCCACACGAATAGGATTTGCTAATGCATTTGAAAACTTGGCCACAAGTTCTTGTTTGTCGGTAAATGTCTGCTTTATTTTTTGCATTTTTTTATTTGCTTTTACATTATTCTGTTCGCAAATATACGAATTTATCAGTAAAATGCAAAGGGACGGTGGGTGGACTTGAGTCCGCTTGGATAAAATTAAATGGGGTGCAAAAAAGTTGACTTTGTGTGTTGGCTTACACCTCTTTTAATTTTACGAAGCATTGGCTTTTCTGTCGTTATTTTATCGGAGTATCAATGTTTGCAGTGTCGCTCTTGGGATTATAGCCAGCGTCAGTCTGTCTAAAAACTATTTTGAGTGAAGATGGCGCAAAACCGAGAAAAATCCTTAATTTAAAAAATGAAATTTATACTAGGCAAAAACGAGGCAACTTACAGCCTGACAGCGCAGCGCAGGCTTGGTAGCACTATTGCCCCAATAGGTCCAAGGCATAAAAGTCTATAGAAAGCACACGTCTTCAAATTTAACACTTCTGCCCGACTTACACAAATGCTGTGTTGTCATCAGTTTTCATTCTTTTGTGTTGTCAGTTTATCGTTAAAACAAAGAACTTGCTTTTTGATTTTCTATAATTTCCAATCGTCTTTGACTAATTTCATAATATTCTTTTTCCAATTCAAAGCCTATAAAATTGCGTTTAAGTACTAAACAAGATACGCCTGTGCTACCACTTCCCATAAAAGGGTCTAAAATAGTTTGATTTTCAAAACTTACTAATTTGACCAGATGGTGCATCAGTTCAATAGGCTTTAAAGTGGGGTGATTATTAAAGTCTTCTGCACTTTGGCGAACTTTGGGTACAGCAAAAAACTTATCATAACCATCTTCAAAATTATCTGTTCGTATAATATTTGCACTTACTCTGCCATTTGGATGCGGATTATGTCCTACTTTCCCTTCGCCTTTCACATAAGGAATACGACTTTGCTCGATATTTAATGCTCCTGTGCCATATTTAATTACATTTTGTGCAATATTTAAGCCTTTTTCAATAGGCTTTTGCACCAAAATAATGGGTTCGTAGGCGGGTTTTAAACCTAAACCAGCCCCCTTATATTGTATGCCTAACTCCGAATTAGGCTCGTATTTTAGTTTTTCTTTGTCAGAGTAATAATTTTCTGCACCCCCTTTTCTGTAGCCTTGCACATAGTTATATTTTCCTACTACTTTACTTTCTACGCCCAATTCTTTATCAATAGCTAAGGCTATATCTCTGCTTTTGGGCATACCATTCAGATAAGCCCAAAATAATACGTCTTTGATGATAAATCCACTATCTTCCAAATCAACCATTAAACGATGCATGAGCCTAACAGAAGAAAATACCAAACCAAATGCACCACTTTTTAGTACCTTTAAGCTATCTTCCCAAACTTGTCTTTGTGGTAAAGCCTTATCCCATTCGTGATTTTGGTAAGAAATACCATAAGGCGGGTCTGTAATGAGGGCATCAACCGTATTTTCAGACAAAGGCGAAAGTCCATAACACGACTGATTAAATATCTCGTAAGGTTTTGATGTTGTCAAGTTCGACATAATTTACAAGGGTTTTACTGTAATTGACTAAGAGTTTTAAAACGTATTCTTTGGTTTTGTCGGGCGGACAAACTACCGTAAAGTTAAAATCTTTTATCAATTTTTGCACACTTACAGACTGAGTAGAACAGCTACCTTTTTCACGATTAACCACCAATCTATATAAAAGTTCGCCAAGTCCTTTGTGCTGCTCATAAACCATAAATTGTAAATCACTTGCACCTTTTCAAGGATGCAAGTCAAATTGACTTCCTTATGCCCTCTCCTGAGGAGAGGGAAGGGGTGAGGTGGCTAAAAGGGGAAATTTGACTTGCACCCGTTTTAGATTGTTTCGTTTCTTACAATTTCAGCCAACGTCAGTCTGTCTAAAAACTATTTTGAGTAAAGATAGCACAAAACCGAGAAAAATCCTTAACTTGAAGAATGAAATTTATCCTA
>CAYZQI010000202.1:0-7371 GCA_964480455.1 uncultured Cytophagaceae bacterium | reverse complement strand
GAGCGAATATACAAATCTTTTTTGATGAGGCTCAACCTAGCGAAACCTAAGTACATAATAGATGTTTTAAAAAAGACAGTTCTGCTATTTGCTTTTCTGTAAAAAGCTCATCCACAGTCTGAGCTACCTTATCATTTCTTTTTTGTTGAGAAACTTTGTCAATATTCCAATTCCTTGGATAAGGATATTTTTGATTCTTTGACAATTTTTGTGATTGTGTGCGATAAGATGAGCTAAACACTGTTTAGAACATAAATGCCAGCGGACTGGAAGTCCGCTGCTGCAGATTTCCACAAAAATTGTCAGACAACCAAAACTGATTCTCTGACAAATTTTGTGTAGAGGATAGACCTGTAAGGCTTTGAAAATCTTACAGGTTTGATAATCAGGTTTTTACAAAGTATCATCAAGTAAAAAATACTACAATCTACAAAAATTGTCAGAGAACCAAAAAACTGCTTACACAAGCACTTCTTTTTGTTCTTCTACCAGCGTAAGCACCTCAGTATCTAGCAAGCGTGTTGCCAAACCTTCGGTTTTGGGTAGTTCATAAGCATAGAAGAAACGCATAGTGTGTAGCTTGCTTTCATAGAACGACAATTCATCACCTTGTGGATTCTTTGTAAGGATAGCTTCTTTGGCTTTGGTAGCCTGCTTAAGCCACTGCCAAGCCACTGCCACCGTACCGAAGAACTCCATGTAAAGCGTTGCATCTGCTAGGAAGCGTTCTGTTTCACCTTTCATCGCAAAGCCAATCAAGTGCTGCGTTACTTGCTGAAGTTTTTGAGCATATTTTGCAAGTTTGTCTGCATAAGGCTTCAAATCATCATAAGTTTTGGCGGCTTCCAGGTCGCGGGTTACTTCTTTAAAGTATGCCATCGCTGCTTTGCCATTCTTCATGGTCATGTTTCTACCTAGCAGTGCTTGTGATTGGATACCCGTAGTACCTTCGTAGATGGTAGTGATACGAATATCGCGGTAGAGACGCTCAAGCGGGAAATCTTCACAGAAGCCTCCCCCACCAAATACTTGCAAACTAGAACTTACTGACTGCAAGCCCATTTCGGTAGGATAAGTTTTGATTACAGGTGTAAGGAAGTCTAAAAGTAACTGATAATGTTCTTTTTCTTCTCCCTCAGAGGTATGAATCATATCTGCATACCTTGCACCTTGGAAAATGAGTGCCATACCGCCTTCTACAACTGCTTTTTGGAAAAGCAACATACGGCGCACGTCAGGGTGATTGATGATAAGCGTTTGAGGTGCGTTGGGGTCTTGTCCTTTTATGCTGAGGCGTTGTCCTTGTGGGCGTTCGTTGGCATACTCAAGGGCAGCATAGTAAGCCGTAGAGGAGATGGCTGCGCCTGTTGTACCTACACCGATGCGTGCTTCGTTCATCATCTGGAACATATACGTAAGTCCTCTATGAGGTTCGCCTACCAACCAGCCATAGCAGTTGTCGTCTGCACCTGCTTGTAAGTGAATGGCAGGGGCACCTTTTTGTCCCATTTTATGATAAATGCCAATGGTTTTCACATCATTGTCTATTAATTCACCATTTTCTAGGCGAAATTTAGGTACTACAAAAAGCGAGATACCTTTTGTACCAGCGGGTGCGCCATCTATTTTGGCAAGATAAAGGTGTACTACGTTTTCGGTTTGGTCGTGGTCGCCACAGGTGATGTAGATTTTTTGACCTTTGATTTTGTACATTCCATCTGTATCAGTAGGTGATGCAGAAGAGGTAATGTAGTGTAATGAGCTACCTGCTTGAGGCTCGGTAAGACACATAGTACCTTGCCATTTGCCTTCGTACATATTGGGTAGGTAAGTTTCTTTCAGTTCATCAGAACCAAAACTAGCTATCAGACCCGCTGCTCCTGCTGTAAGCCCTACATACGAGGTGACGGCATTATTGGCGGCACTCAATACAAAGCCCGAGGCAGCAGTTACCAATTCAGGAAGCTGTGAGCCACCCAACTCCATAGGCGCACTTGAACCAATGAGCCCTGCTTCGCCCATTGCTAGGACATAATCTTTCACGCCAGGGTGTACAGTTACGCCACCATTTTCATATTCGGCGGGCGTTCTGTCCATGGCCTCTGCGATGGGTGCTGAGATATTGTCTGCAATTTGGGCGGTTGCATCAAGAATCATATCAATTGCTTCGGCATCGATATGAGAGAAGTGAGGGTGCTGGGTTACACTTGCTGCATCAAAGACTTCTTTGAGCAAGAAATTCAAATTACGGCGGCTATAATACTGTTTTGCCATGTTTTTTTAATTTTAAATAATTAAGTTTAATTGTTTTTGATAAAAAAAGAACAAGTAAAATGTATCTAACGGGCTACTTGTACTTATTTTTTTGATACTACATTGCGGTATTCAAGGTATTTACTCTGCATACCGAGCATCATTAGTTTAAAGATACGTTCAAGAAATATTATATCCAAAAAAAATCAAAAAATATTCGGCATACCGAGCATTTTTTGCTTAAATACTGATTAAATACAGTTTTTATTTTATTTTTTATTGAAAAAATTTTATTTTGAGTAACTGATTGGTTAGAGCAAACCTCCCCAAGCGTACCAATATGCCCAAGGCAAAACAAAACTCATTGTGAGTGCACCTAAATACAAGAACCGAAGCTGTTTCCAAAATTTAGCAGTAGGGCGATAAAGACGATGGCTGAAGATTTGGAAGATAGTGCCAATCAATAAACAAATCCAGATAAGAGCATAACTACCATACAGCAAGAAGCCTATATAGTAATATTTTGCCCAAAAAATATCAAACAGACAATTGTGAGAGGGCAAACCATAAATGTATTTGACAAAATAGTTTTTCAGCAGAAAAATGGCAAGTACTGCATACGCTATGCCTAGCATACTTTGCACATACCAGAAACCCAACTGGGCAAAAGAGTTCAACCAAAAAAATGACATCAGCACCATCAGCAAGCAAACCAAAGCCCAAGCCTTAAGGTAAACTGGTAAATCATTGGCTGTTTGGTACAAGCCAAAAGGAGAACTGCTCTCTGATAAAAAACTCACACTACAGCAAGTTGCAATAATATTGGGATCTATGAGGCTAAAAAACCTAAATGTCCAAAAAAGGTCAAGGCTCATGAGTACAAAAGCAGGAAAGATAAACCAAAACTTGGTAGGCGTAAGTGGGTATGCTGGCTCTCTCTGGTCAAAAAAATTAAAGATGAGATACAAAGCATAGCTCAAAAGGCTACTCAATTTGAGGTAAAGCAATGGATAGCCATAATCATTTGCTCCTAAAACCCCTGTGGCACACATTGCCCCTTCTATCTGTCCTGTGAGGTGTGTATTAACTGTATTGAGGAACATGACCAGTAAAATTAATTGAAAAAATAAGCCAAACTGAACAACCGCTCCAATCAAATAACTGTCTCTTTCTAAGGCTATTTGTTGTTCTGAATTGCTTTCTGCCTGCCAATTTCTGATAAGCCTGAGGCTAAAAACCAACCCAACACAAAGTAAAAACCAGCTACACAACTGCCCCAAAAGCTGACTAATGACCCAATAATCGCTCAACATATTTTACTAATTATGATTTATCAACTGTTTGGCTTTCCAATAAGTTTATTACTTCCCATTGTAAGCCCTCACCACAAACACAAAATCTTTGAGAAGTTTGATTTGCTCAGGGCGTTTGAGCGTGTTGATGTGTGTGCTTTGTGGAATAAGCACTGGAGGAATCTCCGTATTTTTTGAGAGAGAATCAAGGTCATTTTTCAAATGCTTTATCTTGACGGCAAAGGCTGCCCCGTCCATGGCAATGTGTTTGCCCACTACTATCCCAATGAGGTTGCCTTGTGCATCTAAAAGAGGGCCACCACTATTGCCAGGATTGACAGGGATAGAAATCTGGTAGGTGAGTGTGTCGCCCCGATAGCCCGACTGTGCGCTGATAGAACCTTCGCCATAGACCATTTCTTGGCGTGGATAGGCAAGTGTAAAAACTTCTTCCCCTAGGTAGGCTTCTTCATTTCTCAGAGAGAAGGGCAGTTCTGCAAATCCAATAAAATCAGGGTCTATGATACGTAGCACGGCAAGGTCTTTCTCGGGGTCGCTATAGACATTTTCTACTTTGAAGCTAAGTGTGCCATTTTCTCTTTCACTCTCAATATAGATAGAATCGGCATCTTTCACAACGTGGTAATTGGTTACAAGGTAGCCATTACTGGAGATAACAAAAGCCGTAGCTCCATACTCTTTGACAGGTTTTGGGGTTTGTGAGGCTTTTTGGTTTTGTGCCAAGCGGTCTTGTTTTGCTTTGACCATATTGAGGTCGCGGCGCAGAGAAAGAAAATAGCTTTTTTGCTGTTGCTCAATAGAGCGAACGCTATCATCAAGTACCCATATTGTTGTAAAGATAGCTAAAATGGCAACAGACGCAGCTACGAGTAAATTGGGCAGGTGCTTACGCCAATTGATACGCAAGTGCTTTTGTTGGGGGGCTGGGGCGGTTTGTAGGGTAAGTGGCGTTACCTTTTTTATTTCTTCGTGAAACTCATTCAATTGACTGCGTAGCTGAGTGCGAGTTTTGTAGATATGAAGGCTATGGAGTAATATTTTGTGTTCTTCCACACTTTTTTGCAGGGCAGAGTCATTTTTAAGCATTTCTTCGAACAGGGCACGGTCTTGAGTAGAGAGTTCACCTGCCAAATAAAGTGAGATGTGTACTGTATCTTCGGGTTGCTTTTTCATGACCTAGGCATTTTGTGTTGTATTTGTATTAATGGCTTATAAATTATCTGTGATTGAACATACTGCTACACAAAACAAATAAAACTATCAGATTTATACCGTTTGACTGTATTCAAGATTTCATTTTTAATCAAACTCTGGCAGATTTTTAGATAAATGAATGTATGGCGTAGTATGGTGATTGAGTTTTGAATATTACTATTTTTAGATTTTAATGAATAATTTAGTAACAAAGTGTTTTCAATAAATGGTTCTAAATAATGGTCAATTATATTTATTGAATTGTTAATTTTTGTTTATTTAGAGAAACACAAAAAATAATTCTCGGTATTTTTACTTTTAAATCATTGATAATCAATTATTTGTCTTAACTAATAATTGATAATGAATAATTAACCGTTGCTTACTTTATTTGCAACACTTCAATAATATAATCTTGGCTTTTTAATTTTTTCTTTTTTTTCAAACATTATTTATGTTTAAAAAATATTTTTTTAAGCCTTTGCAAGCATTTGTATTTTTGGGTTTTAGCGTTGTCAGTACCGGTATAGCCCATCTTTTCGGCAATGTCTTGCATAGATAATCTATGTATATAAAAATCTTTCAGAATGGTTCGGCAAGGTTCTCCAATTTGGTCCAATGCCTTTTCCATTTGTTCAAACCTCAGTTCATTTTCGTCTGCTTCCTGCATCTCGAGGTCAGAAAAATCCAGAAAGTCCTCAAAATCAGTTACTTTTCCTACATAGCGTTCTTTTTCAGCAAGTTTTTTTAGCCACAAACGGCGCGCTACAGAGTACAGAAAAGTTTTAACCAAACAGTTGAGTTCAAAACTTGGATTTTGTATTTTTTCATAAAAAATAATCACACTATCTTGATAAACATCTTTTGCCTCTTCTTCTGTGCCGCTATTGTTGAGCACAAAATGGGCTATGCTAGGGTAATTATTTTTGTAAAGTTTTTTTAGTGCTTCGGTTTCCCCACTACGGATATTTTCTATCCAGCGAGTTTCAAGACGGTACTCATTGTCGCTCATATTATCAATGCTATGCCTTACCAATGCGGCTTTCTAGTCGCAAAACTAACAAACTGCGTGCAATTTAGTGAGATTCTTGAAACCTACTTATTTATTCAAAAAACTCCTAAACGTAACCCACCCAAAAAATTTTTATTTTTTTTGAGTAAAGCGGTTTACCTTTTCGAGCTATTAGTATAAAGGGCATCTAAAAATCACTTAATTTAAATTTTTTATTATTATGAAGAAATTATTTTTGTTATTCGCTCTTTTCGGATTTTTCACATTCACAACTGCATGCGGTGGCGGTGGCGAAACTGAGGCTACTGATTCAGACTCTACTAAAACTGAAGAGCCTACTGATACTGACAAGCCTACTGAACCTACCGAGCCTGAAGTAGAGCCAATGGAAGAAGATACTACTGTAGCTGATACTACTGCTGCTGAAACCCCTGTTGAAGAAGTAGAAGAATAGTCTTTGTGCGTAAAGCGCAAATCATTTTACATTGAAAATACCTTTTCTCTTTCTTGAGGAAAGGTATTGTTGTTTTATTTTGATTTTTGGGCATTTTTTTTTAATTTTATCAACGAAATTCGTTATCGAGGCAAATCATTGTAAAAACAAAAAAAATCCACACTTACTTTTAGTTATGTTGTATTCCAAAATAAACCATACTATCCCATTTACCTCTATCCTTAGTGCATTGTTCTGCCTTATTTTGCTCTTTTGCCCTAACTTGCTGCCAGCACAAAAGAAAAATAAGAAAAAAAATAATGAGGTAGAACAGCCCCTAGAGCTTGATGAAAGCGAACTGCTAGGCGAAGATGCTCCTAATCTGAGGTATGAACTCAGTGAAGAAGAGGCAAAACTTGCCGAAGAAGAAAAAAAACAAAATAAAAATAAGAAATCAAAGAAAAAGAAGAAGGTCTATTTTGGCATCAAAACCAAATCTGGATTTACTAAAACGGGTACAAGCTCTATCACGATACAAGCCTTCAGAATCATTGAAGATAACTACCTCCTCAAAGACCCCTACCAAAAAGAAATTTACTACTATGATGTGAAAAATAAACGACTCAAAACCGACAACTATGACGACCTCAGAGCCAAAATCAAAAAAGGCTTAAAAGCCTATCTATTACACGGAAAATATGAAAAATACACCAACCGCATTCTCAGAGAGGAGGGTTATTTTTATAAAGGCTTAAAACACGACCGCTGGATTACACTTGATAGCAAAGGAATTTTAGTAGAAAAAATAACCTATGACTTGGGCTACCCTGCCGATACAGAGTTTACTTACTATGATGCTGCTCAAAAGAAAATAAAGGAAATCATACCCATAGTGCACGGCATCAGAGAGGGTACTTACTACCGCTTTTATGAAAATGGCGTAACTGCCGAAATAGGCGAATACCAAAATGACTGCAAAATAAAAATATGGCGTGAGTGGCACGAAAACCGTGCGCGCAAAGCAGATACAAGCTACCCTAGCCGCTGGTGGGAAGAAAAAGCTCCACAATTACTACGCCAATGGACTGAAAAGGGAGTCATGACCTATGATGTGGACAGAGGCGGAAAACTATGATTATCAATGACTTACATTGCTCACTATTATT
>CAYZQI010000201.1:0-7381 GCA_964480455.1 uncultured Cytophagaceae bacterium | reverse complement strand
ATACCGAACCTAAAATGCAAAAATAAACAATCTTATAGAACCTAACAACCCTGCCCCTCCTGAGGGCTACGACTAGGACACTTATCTCGTAAATAACTGATTATCAATTTTTTAAAAAAAGTGTATCCTAATCGTAGCCTCCTGAGGGAAGGGTTGGGTGGGGTGTGATGAACAAGTTTTTTCATCATACACACTTTAATCAGGGACTACCAGCATAATGAAGTTATTTTCTACATTAGGCTAGGTGATAAAATCTTTCCAAGCGTTTGCTTGTTTGATGAACATCTCAAAACTGATTTTCAAGGTAATGAATCAGCACGTGCCTAATGTCGTTGGGTACACCGAGTAGATTCTGAGTGTTGATGGTGTAAGCAGGAAATTCTTTGATGAAACCGAGGTTTGCCTCTTTGCCTTCTGCCAAAAACTTAGGTAACACGACCTGATAGCTTGCTTTGGGGTCTATGGGAGCATTATTGATAACCCAATTTTGATTTTTATCTTGTCTAATGCCCGCATACTGCAAGTAGCCTCCAAGCCCTTTGTTGGTATTCAGCCCTATTTCAAGCACCTTAAGCAGGTCAGTGCCAAGCCAAATGCTTTGTTGTATTTCACCTCCATAGGGTAAGATTCTCAAAATATCACTTTGAGTGAGTGCACCCGTGAGTTGGTCGTCTATACGAATAGAACCACTATTGAGGAGGGCTACTTGTGCGTTTTTGTCTGTTTCAAGCATTGCCTTGGCAATCATTTGCCCTAAGGTAGTAGGTTGGTAGCGGATGCTTTGCTCTCTGCCATCAAGCGGTTCGTTAGTTTTGAACACAATGGCTTCGGGCGTGTAGCCCATGGCTTTCATGCTTTCGTTGGCTTTTTGCTGCCATTTATCCACCACGGCCTGTGTCTTGGGTTGCAAGTCTAAATTTTCATCTATTTTGATGAGTTCAGAATTTAAAAGAAGTTTTTTAGGATTTTTTGTATCTATGCTAAAAGTATGCACATAGACCGTTTTGGCATTGGCATCAGCCTTGGTGATATAGTTGTTGCTTGCCTTTACTTTCATGTGGTTGTGGTCGTGTCCGCCCATAATGATTGGCACTTCGGGCATCATCTCGGCAAGTTTTTTATCATCGGCTATTTCTAAATGGCTGATGATGATGAAAATATCTGCTTCATGCTTGATGCGTTCATACGTATTACGTGTATGCGTGAAGATGTCGGCATAATGCACATAGTCGGCTTTGTTGAAGGGCAATGTAACAGTAAGGATGCCCAATCTGAAGGGTTTGCCTTGTTCGCTGTTGAAAGTATGAACGACATATTCAGGTAAGGGATTTTCTTTGTCTTGTACATTTTTTTGAAAGGGTAAAATCATATCCTCCTTTCTTTGAAGCACATTGCCAGCTATCCAAGTAAAAGTAGAAGCGTCTATTGCTCTTTGCAAGGCTTTTCTCGAGACATCAAATTCGTGGTTGCCAAAGGCGACATAGTCCACGCCCAGCGCATTCATTGTTTCTACCATGTGTAGTCCTTGTATGCGCTCACCGCCGAGGGCTTTGTCTTTGAGTGTACCTATGAGCGAAGGGCTGAGAAAATCACCCGCCAAGATGGTGAGCGTGTGAGGGTTTTTTGCTAGAAGTTTATCTCTCAGCGTGGCTACTCTGGCCATACCTGCTGTTTTTCCTCCCTCAAGGGGTGCAATTTCATAGACATCATTGAGTTGTAAAATCTGAAAAGCAACTTCAGTATTTGTATTGTTTTGTTGAGGTATTTGTGTGGTTTTGCAAGCCCACAAGCCAAGAAATAGCCAGAAGTAAAGTAAAATGGATACAAGTCTATTTTTCATTGAGGGTTTTTTTAAGTGTTTTGAGTGATGACAAGTGATTCTATGTATTTTATTTTTAGCGCATTAATGCAGAAAGACAATTTTTAACTTTAAATTTAAGCAAAGTTTTTGTGCGGTTCAAATCTAATCTTTTTATTTTATACCAAACTGTTAATTTTTATTGATTTCAAAAAGATGTTTTGATTCTTGGACAATTTTTGTGATTGTGTGCGATAAGATGAGCTAAATACTGTTTAGAACATAAATGCTGGCGGACTGGAAATCCGCTGCCACAGATTTCCACAAAAATTGTCAGACAACCAATTTTATTAAACTTTTCTCTAAAATTGCTTGTAAATTCTAAAATATTGATAGCTTTGTAGTATTCACAAAACTTAATCTGTTACAATCATGGGAATACTTGATTTTGCAAAAGAAGGTGCTGCTGAAAGCATCAAAAAAGCAGTAAGCGAAGCCATCACTGCCAAAGTAAGCATCAAAGACCTCAGTATAGAGGTAGAAGACGATGGTGTGGTTACACTGCGTGGCGAAGCCGAAGACCAAGCAGGTGTGGACGCAGCCATTGCCGCCACTAAACCCGTGTCAGGCATCACAAAAATCAGAAATGGTATCAAAATCGCAAAGCCACTAGTAGAAGGTGCCAAAAAAACTGAATCGGGTGCTACAGTTTATACTGTCAAAGCAGGCGATACTCTCTGGGGGCTTTCCGAAACGTTTTATGGTGATGGAAGTAAATATATGAAAATATTTGAAGCAAACAAAGAGGTCTGGAAAAATTATAATTACGACCCTAACGTCATCTATGTAGGTTGGGAACTGACTATTCCAGAACTATAAAACTGACCTTCACGCTGAAATGCCTTGTTCAAAAATCATTGAGTAAGGCATTTTTAATGGCCAGCGGTCAAAAATTACAAGGCAATTTTTTGATTTTATAATTCAATAACTTATTAACTCATTAACCTTTAAAACATATGAGCCAAGATAACACTTTTTTGAGCCAACCCGAAGATGTCCGCACATCTTATTTAGTGGTGATGACGGCCATTGCTTCGGCTGATAAAGAAAATACACCCGAAGAAGTTGCTTTTATGAACCAAATGGCTGCAGCTGCCAACATCTCCGAAGAAAACAAAAAAATAGTAACCGCTGCCATGACCCATACCAAGGAAACTGACCTACTAGGGCATCTCAATAAACTGAAAGACAACAACATCAAGTTTGCACTGATAACAGACTTGCTTAACCTTGCCAACAAAGACGGCAGCCTAGAGCCTACTGAGGTAGCCGCTATTGCAGAGGTCAATAAAGTGCTAGGCATCAGCGATGAGCAGTACAAAGCCTTAAAGCAATACGTCGAGGCGGCCAACAAAGAAGCCAGTAAAGAAGATGGTACGCCCGACGTGGATACCAACGGCGAACTCAAGCCTGCCAAAACGAATTTCTTGGATAGCCTTGGACTTACAGCTACTTTTGAGCAAATGGGTATTCCTATGGATAGCTTCAAAAGTGGCTCTACAGTGAGTACACAGCTTACAGGTGCTGCCTTCTTTTTTGTGCAAAACTATGTAAAAGCCAATACACAAAATGTAGAAGGCTCGCTTGGTGATAAAATTGGAGGATTTTTAGGTGCAGCCCTCAGCAACTTAGGCCAAACCAAAGACGAGAAAGGCAATGCCCAGCCCGGAGGTTTGAGCCAAATGATTGCAGGTTTTGTAGGTAGCGAAGCAGGCAAAGCTACCATCAATAATGTACTTAATAATGTGGTAAGCTCTACTGCCAAAGGAAAAGGAATGGGAAACCTGATGGACGTAATCGGCGCAGGTGCAAGCCAAGCCAACCTTGGAGCTATCTTGGGTGCGTTTATGCAACAGCCTCCTGCCAAAAAATAAAGAGGAAGCTACCTCTGCTACCAACATCTGCGGCGGTGGGCTTTTTGCCTACCGCCTTTTGTATTAAAAATAGCGCAAAACTATTCTGCATTTTGAATGAATTAGATACACTTTACATGCAGCGTTGCTTTGAACTAGCACAGCGAGGACAAAGCAAGGTAAGCCCCAACCCCATGGTAGGTTGTGTGATAGTACACTCAAACAAAATTATTGGCGAGGGGTGGCATCAAAAATATGGCGAGGCACACGCAGAAGTCAATGCTATTCATCAAGTCTGGAATGCCCAGTTACTCAAGGAAGCTACCCTATACGTAAATCTTGAACCTTGTGCACACTTTGGCAAAACGCCACCTTGTGCTGATTTGATTGTAGAAAAACAACTCAAACGTGTGGTCATCTGCAATACCGACCCCAACCCACAAGTGGCAGGCAAGGGCATAGCAAAGCTAAAAGCGCACAATATTGAGGTAATTCAAGGAGTGCTAGAGCAAGAAGGCAGATGGCTCAATAGAAGATTTTTTACTTTTTTTGAACAAAAACGACCTTACATTATCTTAAAATGGGCTGAAACCGCTGATGGTTTTATGGCAAGGGAAAATTTTGACTCAAAATGGATAAGTAATTCACTCAGTAGGCTTTGGGTGCATCAGTGGCGCAGCGAAGAAGATGCTATCTTAGTAGGCAAAAATACTGCCCAATACGACAACCCCCAGCTCAATGTGAGAGAATGGCAAGGGCGTAATCCGCTCAGAATAGTGATAGACCCCAATCGCAGGCTTGATGCAACCCTTCATCTTTTTGACCAGTCCACTCCTACTATTTGCTATAATTTCTTGGAAGATAAGCAACTAGAAAATCTAACTTTTGTAAAAATTAGCCCACATACTTTCTTGATTGCGCTCCTAAAAGACTTACACCAACGAAAAATACAATCGCTCTTGGTAGAGGGAGGCGCACAACTACTAGAAACACTCATCAAAGAAAACCTCTGGGACGAAGCAAGGATATTTAAGAGTAAAAAAACCTTTGGAAGCGGGCTGGCTGCACCGCACCTACAAGGTAAATTGATAAAACAAGTCTCTAATTTGGAAGACACTTATTTTGAATACATCAACCTGAATAATTGGTAGTCGTGAGTTCAATGGGTATGATTTCTCTGGCTAGTTTTGCCCCAGCTCCTAGTCTCTTCTTGACAAAAGAAAAAAGATTAACGCATTAGTAGGTAAGAGATTGATTGTTAAGTTATTATTTGTAGTTAGTTAAGTGTCAAGGCTCAAAATTAGTTTATGTTAAAACCTGTCAGGTTTCTATCAAGTGATTAATTGTAGGTACTTAGTAATGAGTATCTTACACAAAGTAATTGTCCATTTTATTGATTTTCTGACAATTTCTGTGAGAATCTGCAGAGCGGATTTTCAGTCCGCCAGCATTTATGTTCTGAACAGTATTCAGCCTATATTATCATACACTATCACAAAAATTGTCATGGAACTAAACATAGTAAATTATTTAATCTTCAAATTATGAAATACTACCATTACTTTGTGTGTTTGTGGCTAGGTATTGCTTGTGCTGAAAAAATACAAGAAGAGCAACTTAGTGCTGAAAAATACACTTATTTGATGCAGCTAGAATTACTAGGTGAACCCAAAGAAATTAAAAAAAAATTAGATAGTCTAAATATTTCAAAAGAAGATGTCTATCATTATTGTCAAAAAACAACTGCATTGACACGCAAAGCCAAATTGATAGAGGCAATTTACAGCCAAGCTCCAAATACAACACACAATCAAAATGTAAATTATTGGACCTCTATTATGTATCCAATAGATGATTTTTGTGGTTATCTTGCTCGTTTTAAAACCCCTGAGCATACTACTTTTATGGATATAGGCTCTGCCAATGGCGAAAAATCTTTTGCAGCACTTTGTTTGGGCTTTGAGCAGTCTATTGGTGTAGAATATACCGAAGAACTTGTAAAAATCAGTCGGCAGTTTTTGAGTGGATTTGTTGAAAAAGAACTTTTCAAAGTATATCTAGCTGATGCTTTTGAGATAGCAGATTCAGTTTATCACCAAGCAGACTTTTTTTATCTGTATTCTCCCATCAAAGACAATCGCCTTATGGCAAAGCTTTTTTACAAGGTAATGCAATTGATGCAAGAAGGAAATATCTTGATAGAGGTCAGAATGGTCTATGCCGAAGAACTGCGAAAATTGAGCAATTACCAAATTCCAAATCTGACCAACCTAGTTATCAAAAAACAAAACAAGCAATTTTGGTATGCACGCTATGACGCTACAAATATCCAATGGAGTCCACTAGAGCCTCTTTGAAGGCATCAATCTTAGGACACCCTCTAAAATACTAAACGTGGTTTGCCAGATAGCAAACCACTTTATGAATTTATTGCTTCACCTTGAAGTAAATAAAATACTGATTATCAGAAACTTATTTTAACTTATTCATCATAATCATCCCTTACAAAAACTATCCTACCCACTGTTTAGACAAAAGATACTCTGCAATTTGTACGGCATTAGTGGCAGCACCCTTACGGAGGTTATCAGCTACAATCCAAAGATTGAGGCTATTTGCCTGCGACTCATCACGCCTAATGCGCCCTACAAATACCTCGTCTTTGCCGTGTGCATTAAGTGGCATAGGATAGACATTATTCTTGATGTCGTCTTCTACTACAACACCTTGTGTATTGGCAAGTAGCTCAAAAATATCTTTGATTTCATAATCTTTTTCAAACTCTACATTGACCGACTCTGAATGCCCACCTACTACAGGAAGCCTTACAGTAGTAGCCGTAAGGCGAATGGAATCATCACCTATAATTTTCTGTGTTTCATTGACCATTTTCATTTCTTCTTTGGTATAAGCATTATCCAAAAATACGTCAATGTGTGGCAACACATTCATATCTATTGGGTGAGGATAGACGCGCGACACAGGTAGCTGGTTGCGCTCTGCCATAAGCTGTTCTACGGCTTCTTTGCCTGTGCCCGTTACGCTTTGATAGGTAGAAACAATTACTCTTTTGATTTTATATTTTTGATGCAGCGGATTGAGGACTACTACCATTTGTATTGTGGAGCAGTTGGGGTTAGCTATGATTTTATCTTCTGGGCTTAGCACTGCTGCATTTACTTCTGGCACTACAAGTTTGTAAGCAGCGTTCATTCTGAAGGCAGAAGAATTATCTATCACGGTAGTTCCTACGGCTGCAAAAGCAGGTGCATGTTCAAGAGATACGCTTCCTCCTGCCGAAAATAGCGCAACAGCAGGGCGAGCAGCTATGGCATCTTGCATAGATACAATGGGGTAGGCTTTACCTTTGAAAGAAATGCTCTTGCCGATAGATTTTTCAGAAGCTACTGGCAGTAACTCAGTGATAGGAAAATTACGTTCGGTCAGTACTTTGAGCATTTCTTGACCTACTAGACCCGTGGCACCTACTAGGGCTAATTTCATCATTTTAATGATTTTAAAGGTTTGTATTTACATTATTTGGCATTGCCTTGGTAGCATTTACAAAATCTTATGCCAAGTTAAAATGAAAGTAATTATAAAACAAGTTATTATCTACTCTACCCGATGATTTTTTGAGAAGAAACTAAAAAGGCTGAATTTTGTAGTT
>CAYZQI010000200.1:0-7404 GCA_964480455.1 uncultured Cytophagaceae bacterium | reverse complement strand
GTTCTATGATGCAAAAACCTTTGGTCGGAGGGAGACCCGTCCGACCAGTTTGCTGTTGTGGGTTACGCTTGACACACAACCTTAGACCAGAAGGGGAGCTATGTGTTCTGTTTAACCTTCGTTATTGTTGAAAGTATGATTTAAAATTACTTTTTTTATTTTTACTAGCAGATTTATTATAGGTATCAATTCAAAAGCATTATCTACAAGCAATTGATAATCTAGAGAGTTTCTATATTTTATGCTAATTTTTTTTGGTGTCTCCAAATCAAGTTTAAAATCACTGTCGTAATCAAAACTATTGATGTCGATAATTTTCATAACTTCTGATTTGTCATGGAACTGGAAAATAAAACTTTCAGTAGTTATTAAAATTTTATTTAATGCAGACAATTCTAAAGTGCAAATAAGAGATTCATTTTCATTTATATTCAGGTTATTAATTTTTGATTCGGGTAAATCGTCAGCATAAGTTAAGATAATACTATTATTTTGATGTTTTCTTGTGTGATTTTTAACTTTCTGCAACAAATTTTTATAATTATCTAGCATATTTTTTTATTATAAATCCCCCTCTGGTCGCAGCGTCTTGACCCGCAACCGCAACTGCTTTGAGCGTCTCGCTCAGAGCAAACTTTATGAATCACTTAAACTCAAATATAAAATAAAATTCTGAAATAAACGCAAATCAATATCCCAAACCACGGTTCTATGATGCAAAAACCTTTGGTCGGAGGGAGACCCGTCCGACCAGTTTGCTGTTGTGGGTTACGCTTTACGCACAACCTTAGACCAGAAGGGGCAGGTGTTGTTATATTTACGAATTACCACCTAAATTGAGGGCATTTAAGACCTACATTAATGATATAACTGAGCCGAATACCTGTAACAAAATACATATCACTGCTGCGTGGGTTGCCCCTTGTGCTGCCTCCGCGCCTGAAGCTAGGCACATTTCGATAGACTTGCCCATCAAAACCTAGGTAACTTTCAGGTACACCAAAGCGTGCTGTAATTGCCTCAAAATCCCTTAATTCGCCAGTGAGTGCATTGCTTGGCTCGAGGCTACGATTAGAAAGTGCTACGGCAAGCGGATTGCCAAGGTCTGACATATCGGGGTATTGACCGCTTACATCATCAAGGTAATCGAAAAAAGTAAAGCGAATGCCCGTTTCTATGCCCATGTCCCAGCGTTCGTCTAGCTTAAATTTAAAACCTATGCCTACCGGAATGGCAAATTGGATTTTACTGTAAAGCGATTCGTAGCCAGGTCTGCCTTGCCCTTCGGTGCCTAGCGGCTGCAGGCTTACCCAAGAGTCGCCCAAGTTTTCGGGTATTTTGGTTTGTGGGTTATGGTGTATCAGGGCAATACCTCCATATAAATAAGGTGTAAAACCCTTTCTGCGAAAGTATTTTCCATAGCTGTTTGCCAAGTCCCATTGCGCTGTCAGGGCAAGTTCTTTAATGTCGTTACGAAAGTGGAAATTACGCGCATACGTTCCGCTGCTTGGGTCGGTAATGCCATCATTGCCTTGTATGCGCCCCCAAGCAAGGGAGAGCTGTAGGTGCGTTTTAGGGCCTAGTTTGCGTGCAATAAAAGCACTTGCTCCAGGCCCTGTCAGCATTACATCAGTAGGTATATCGCCTGTGTAGTTCATAGCATTGAGTTGCAGCCCAGCCGTTACGAAGCCCTCTGTTACTGTGGAGCGGATAGACTGTGTCTTACGGGGTCTTTGTGCCTGCACTTTCAAAAAGGCAAAAATCAAGAAAAAAGCCAGTAAATATCGGAGATGATGTATCACAAGTTTCATAGTTAAATTGCTGAAAAGCCATAAATGTATAGAAAAGCCATTGAGCAAAATTAAGTTTTAAACGCTTATCTATCAAAAATTATTAATTTTACTGATTGTTTAACGATTAAAAGAGAAAAATATACATAGCAAATGGCACAAAGCACACACTTACCAGCACTCACATTGAACCCAAAGCGTGAGAAATCTATTTTGCAGCAACACCCTTGGATTTTTTCGGGAGCTGTCAAAAACCTTCCCATAGCTGAAAGTGGCGATTTGGTGGCAGTTTATCAAGATAATGGAAAATATTTGGGGGCGGGTTTTTATGATGCCAAAAGTCAGATTACTTGCCGTTTGGTGCATTTTGGAAAAGAACCTACAAGCATAGACGCTAATTTTTGGTATGAGAAACTTGCCAATGCCTATGCACTACGCCAGAAATACGTCAGAAATGCTCAAACCAATGCCTACAGATTAGTACACGCTGAGGGTGATTTTCTGCCCGGACTAATTGCTGATGTCTATGGTGAGGTAGTAGTGCTACAAATCTTGATAAAAGGTACTGAAAAAATTTATCCACACATAGTGGCAGGCTTAGAGAAGTTGGGCTTTCAGTATATTTACCTCAAAAACAAAGAAAATACGCAAAGATTTGAGCAAACAAAACTTGCGAGTGGCTGGCTTACTGCTTCGCACGCGCCTGAGGTAGGCATCATAGAAAATGGGCTTCAATTCAAGGTAAATGTAGAAGAAGGACAAAAAACGGGTTTTTTCTTAGACCAGCGCGAAAATCGCCTTTTGCTGAGGCAATATGCACAAAATAAAAAAGTACTCAATGCTTTTGGCTACACAGGCGGATTTAGTGTCTATTCACTTGCAGGGGAGGCAGCACAAGTTACCTCAGTAGATATTTCTAAAGAAGCTACTGCGCAATGCGAAGAGAATATTCAACTCAATTTTGGAAATCAACATAGACACCAAGCCCTCGCGGCTGATTGCTTCGAGTACCTCAAGAATACTGATGAGACTTTTGAGGTGATGGTACTAGACCCGCCTGCCTTCGCCAAAAATAAAAAGGCAATCGCCAATGCAAGCAGAGGCTATATCAGTTTGAATGAATTGGGCTTGAAAAAACTTGCCAAAGGAGGTATTTTATTTACTTTTTCCTGCTCTGGAAGCATAGACAGAGATACATTCAGAAAAATTATTTTTACAGCTTGTGCAGGTGTAGGGAGAGAAGTGCGTATTTTGCATCAACTTACACAGCCGCTAGACCACCCTGTCAATATTTATCACCCCGAAGGCGAATACCTCAAAGGACTGGTGCTGTATGTGAATTAGTTAGAGAAATTGGGAGTGTAAATTCATTTTTAGATTTTCTTAAGTTATTGGGTCGTTGGGGAATTGGGTCATTGAGTCATTGAGTCATTGGGGCATTGAGTCATTGGGGAATTGGGTCATTAGGGCATTGGGGCATTAGTCTTTGATGCTACGCTGTATAACAGATGCCTACGGCATGACAAAAGAAATTCCCCCTTCGGGGGTTAGGGGGCTTTCCCTTCGGGGGTTAGGGGGCTGTTGGGTAAGAGCATTAAAATAGGCACAACCAGAAAAAAATAAAATTCTCATAACTTTGCCGATAAAACGAAAGTGTATGAAACAACGCACCAAGAGTAAACAATGCTTGAACTGTGGCTTTGAATTTGGAAGTGATGAAAACTACTGCCCACAATGTGGACAAGAAAACAACCTGAAAATCAAATCTATGGGATTGTTCTTCAAGAATTTTTTAGAAGAAACTACTTCTCTAGATACCCGTTTTTTAGAACCATTCCTGTATTTTTATTCAAACCTGACAAACTTACCACTCACTATGTCCAAGGGAAATACAACCATTATGTAGCCCCAGTAAGGCTTTACTTAGTATTGAGTTTTGTATATTTTCTGATTTTTTCTTCATTGGTCATCTCCCAGCAGCCCAGTGCTTGGTCTTCAAGCGGTGGCAACATCAGTAAAAATGCTCAAGATAGCGCTGAGGTAGCAACCACATCTGAAGATTATCAAACAAGAGATAACTTAAAGACAACAGGTGAGGCATTTTTTTTAATGGGTATAAACCTAGATGAACTGTACAAACTGAGCAATCAAAAAGACATCAAAGAAGATGCTGTACTTGACTCACTCAAGATAGAAAAAACTTTTGCAAGACGTGTATTTGTAAGGCAAGCACTTAGAGTAAACAGGGCAAGCCCCAAAGATGTAAACAAAGCTGTATTGGCTAACTTGCCTCTTATGATGTTTTTTCTGTTACCTGTGTTTGCTTTTGTGCTGAAGCTGCTCTACATCAGAAGGAAAAAACTACTCATAGAACATCTTATTTTTATGATGCACTTTCACGCTTTCTATTTTCTTATTTTTAGCATTTTTGCCTTCATCATTTATTTTTCAGTTTCAGAAAACGAAACATTCTTCATTGTGGGCTTTCTAGTACTGCTGCTTTATTCTTATAAATCGTTCCGAAATGTTTATCAACAAAATAGATTCAAGACACTGCTGAAGTTATTTTTGTTTGGACTGATTTATCCGATTATACTTTCATTGGGTTTGATAATGGCTGCCATTGGTAGCTTGGTGTTTTTTTAATATCTGGGCAGACTTTAGAAAAGTAAAAAATGAATTACTTGTATTTTAGTACATTTACCAAACTTTTTATGACTTTTCTAGTATTTTAGCCTAAATGAAGTTCCAAAAATAACACCAAATTACACCATGGAAAGTTTCTACACTAACCAAGCCCAAACTGTATTGGGTTTGACAGATGATGATGCACAAATCTACGTCATTCAACTCGTAGGGCAAGTAAAACGCCCCTTTTACCACAAAGTATTCCAGAAAGTGCTAGAGCATAGCCGAAAGCACCCTTACCAAAAAATCTTACTCAATTACCGTGATTTAGAAAACAACCCAGATTTTGGGCGCAGATGGTTCACAACTTACTTCCTGAGAAGGTTTTACAAAATCACACAAGGCATACAACTTGCTGTGGTCAGCCCTCAAAACCCCATAGAACGCACCAGTATTTCTCTTTTCTACTCACTCATCAAAACGCTTGGTATCTCTGTCAAAGTCCGTTTTTTTGATAATGTGATAGAAGCTAAAGAGTGGCTAGAAGATACTGACATAGACACAGACGACAACGAAACTCCCCACGCCCCCAAAGAAAAAGTAAGAGAAATAGCCCTTGATAAGCAGAGTAAACTTAAGATTAGATTGCGCTTTGACCCCAAAGGCAAGCTCAATGAAGAGGATAGACCACTCATTCCACTACCCAATCTGAAAGCTGCCAGAGATTTCTTTCGCTTCAAAAAAACTGGTGTAGAAGAAGACTAAGTGCCTTGTCTAGCATAAGGAAATAATATTCTGAGTAAAAGCAGAAAATCTATGAAAGGTAATTTTAATCAACTCTATTGCGACTGATTCGTAAAGAATGAATGGAAAATATAAATTTATAGACTATTTGTTCAGTTTTAAAAGAATCTTACAATGAAAAATACCATTTCCTGCTTATTTATCTGCTTGAGTTTATTATGGATTGCCCCTCTTGAAGCACAATACAAATCTGATAACCAAGGGATTACCATTTACGAACACATCAACTTTATGGGCAGAAGCCAAACACTGGGCGTAGGCAGACACAACGCCAGCCAGTTTGTATTTGGCTGTCAAGCCCTCAGTTCTGTGCGTATTCCTGAGGGTTTTAAGGTGATTATGTATGAAAATCAAAATTTCACAGGCAGAAAACTTGAACTTACTACCAACAAAAAGTATGTTGGTGATGAATTTAATGATTTAACCTCTTCCATCATAGTAGAAAAAATAGCACAAAGTCCTTCTTACCCGCCTACTACTACTACCAAACCTACTTCAAGTAGCACTATTTTCGTGGGTTGCCCCACTGGGGAAGAAGATATACCTGCCGACAATGCCGCTTACGAACAAGAAGTACTTCGGCTTACCAATGCAGAGCGTGCCAAAAAAGGATTAGCCCCTTTGGTTTGGGACAAAGACCTCGCCCGTGCTGCGCGCTATCACGCCGCCGATATGTTTACAGATGATTACTTTGACCACAATACCCACGATAAAGTCAATGGACGTGAGGTAATGGTCTGCCGCACTTTTGAGCGAATTGGTAAATTTGCCAGAGGAGGCGCAGAAAATATAGCCATCAATTATTCTCCAAAGGGTACTGTCAGGGCTTGGGTAAATAGTCCTGGGCATTACCGCAATATGATGGGTAGATACAAAAAACTAGGCGTAGGTTATTATAAAAACCATTGGGTACAGGTGTTTGGGTTTTAGCATTGAGCCATACAACCGTATTACTTGATTACTTGTCTAAAATCTGTTAGATTTTAATTGTGATAAAATCTGGGAAGCAATCGAGTCGTACTCCGCTTTGCACAGTATTCTAAAGGGAGGGATTCACACGAGTAATGAGCTGAAAAGCTGTGCTGTAAGCACCTGTTTTTTCGGTTCCTTGACAATTTTTGTGATGGTGTTGCATAAGATAGGCTGATTATTGTTCAGAACATCAATGCGGGGTTGTGTGAAAAGTCAAGCAGTACCAATTATTACTTTGATTTAGAAGTATCTTTCTCACTCCATAGCCCATAGGCTGCAACCTATGGGCTATGGAGTGAGAATTAAGCAAGGCTCTAGAAACTTATTTTTTTTCAACCGAATAAAATTTCCTCTAAAATACTTTTTACACAACGCCCAAAAGATTTTCACAGAAATTATCAGACAATCCTTTTTCCGTATAAGCAGCATAAACACCAAATTACCAAAACTACCAACTAAAACCAACTTTGCATCAACCTAACATCTACTATTTTTTGTAAAAAAAGGTAAAGCCACAAACTTAGCCTCCAAAGGTCGTTTAAGGTGTTTTCTCCAAAAACTTAATACAGCTAAGTCATTTATTAGTTGATAATTACTATTTTTGCAAAGAAATATTATACAAAAGAGCCTCATACACAGATACACTAATGGCAGAGTACCGTTAGTTTTGCGTAGGATTTGTGATATATAAAAGCAGAATAATTAACACACAGCACAGGATTACAAGTGAAAAAAACTTTTTTTTACATCTTTTTCTTGTTCACTACTTGCCCGAACCAAGGCTATGGGCAAAATCATGTCCTTAAACTATCACCCGAAAAAAAACTGACACAATACATACTCAACCAATGGGGCACTGATGAGGGGCTTCCCTCCACCAATGTCAGAAGAATTATACAAACTCAAGATGGCTACTTGTGGCTTGCAGGCTTTGACGGACTGACCAGTTTTGATGGTGTACGCTTTACCAACTACAATAAATCCAATGTAAAAGATTTTTCTACCAATATCGTACAGGTACTCCAAGAAGCCCCCGACGGCACGCTTTGGATAGGCACTCAGGGCAGTGGATTGTTCAAATACAAAAACGCTAAATTTGAGAAAGTAGGACTTGATACAGTACTAATTTCAAGTATTCATTTTGAAAATGAAGACGAGTACCTGATAGGAGGACGAGGTGTTGGACTATTTTCGCTTAATCCTAAAACAA
>CAYZQI010000199.1:0-7437 GCA_964480455.1 uncultured Cytophagaceae bacterium | reverse complement strand
TTATCCAAAGTAGCTATTTTTGTTTGCTACTCTCTTTTCTAGCGAAAGACAAGTTGTATTTAAGATGAAAAATAATATTTAGTTACGTTTGAAAGTTTTTTTAACCCCTAATTAACGCAATAAAGCGCAAAAAAAGAATTAAAATAAGGTAACAAATAAGTCTGTTTTGTTACTTATTGAGGCAAATAAACTTCATTTACCAACAAAGATATATACTTCTTAAACTTACATTAATGGTTTTTTTTCCTGTAATTAGCACAATCTTACATAAAAAACTACCATCTTTGCAGTAATTTTACCTTAAAACTTGTCGCTAGGGCCACATATTTAGAATAAAAATCCAATAATCTCAAAAAAAAATACGTTATCAGATATGAAATTAGCCATACACGGTCATAGTTTTCGTAATGATGTCAAACATTTGATTGAGGAAATGTTTGATGAACTTGAAAAGCGAGAAGTTGAAATCCAAGTTTCTGAAAATTTCTATACTTTTATAGAGCAAGTAGGCATACACAGAAAGATAAACAATATCTACAAAAACAATGAAGACCTATTTGAGGCAGACTTCTTGTTTAGTTTAGGAGGAGACGGCACGCTATTAGAATCTGTAACACACGTAGGCGACAAGGAGATTCCTATTTTGGGAGTAAATACAGGCAGATTAGGATTTTTGGCAACTATTTCTCCCTCAGAACTGAAAGTTACGATTGATAATTTATTCAAAGGATATTATAAAATAGATGAGCGAATGTTGCTCAATGTAGAGGCAAATAAAGACATATTTGATGGGATAAATTTTGGACTAAATGAATTTACTATCACCAAACGAGACACTTCTTCTATGATTGTAGTGCATACTTATATTGATGGGGAATATCTCAATTCTTATTGGGCAGATGGACTAATTGTTTCTACTCCCACAGGTTCTACGGGCTACTCGTTAAGCTGTGGCGGACCAGTGGTGTTGCCGCAGTCTAGCAATTTTATCATTGCACCCGTAAGCCCACACAACTTGAATGTACGCCCTTTGATTGTGTCAGATACTAGCGTGATTTCATTTGGGATAGAAGGAAGAAGTAAAAATTTTCTGGTTTCGCTAGACTCTCGCTCAAGAGTAATAGATGCAACTGCACAGATAGCAGTACGCAAAGAAAAATTCAAAGCGAGGCTGGTAAAGGCTACTGAAGACAATTTTTTGAATACACTACGTGCTAAACTTAGCTGGGGCTTAGATGTAAGAAATTATTAGATAAAAAAAGGTAAAGTTTTTGCCGCATAAAAATAGTTGAGGCTTGATGCTAGCCATAACTGAGACTTACAAAAAAGTGCTAAAATAAAAATAAGTGTGATAATTATTTAATTTTGATTTAACTCATGAGTAATTTAAAAACAGGTTTACTAATCTTAATGCTTTTAGCGGCTTGCTGCCAACTAAAAGCACAAACCGCGTATCAAGTAAGTAGGGGAGTACCCGTAGTCTATCAGACGGTGGGCATTCAAGCGGGTATTATGAACTACTTTGGCGACTTAAACCCCTTGGCGCAGTATGTTACTACTGACATATCTGCCACACGTTTTGGCTTAGGGCTTACCTACAATCGCAGGTTTAGCTCACGCGGCACCCTCAGATTGGGTGCAATGTGGGGAAGACTCAAAGGAAGCGACTTTGAAGCTGCCGATGAAACCGATGAAAGACACCGCTATCGCTATGGTAGAAATGCACATTTTCGCAATGATGTCATAGAAGTTTCAGCTGTGCTAGAACTCGATTTAATCCCAAGCCTAGGGCGCAATAAATACTATGCCCCTGCAAACCGCATTCCTTTCTCCCCTTATCTATTGGTAGGGATTTTAGGATTCTACCATAATCCACAAGCCAAAACTCCGCTCAATTGGGCAGGCCCCGAAGGCGCAGGACAATGGGTAAACTTACGCCCACTACGCACCGAAGGGCAAGGGCTTACACGTGAGGCCCCTACCAACTATGTACTAGCAGGCGAACAAGGTTCTTCTTACGGAAAACAATATTCTAATTTTCAATTCGCCATTCCTTTTGGGGTAGGGGTAAGGTTTAGGGTTACACCACGTACTCACTTGGCCTTTGAGACTGTATTCAGATATACTTTTACAGATTATATAGATGATGTAGGTGGCGACTATGCCAATCCGCTTGATCTTGAAAGCAATCTAGCCCGCGTAATGGCTAACCGTACACTAGAAGTAAATGATGCACTTGGCGGGGGTGCAAGAAACTTAGAAGCAGTACCCAATCCCGTAGTACTTGATGATGCAGGCAGACCAACACTTTCTGGCTATGGTCGTGATGGCGACAAACGCGGTGAATCAGGCAACAATGACGTATATATGTTTACAGGTTTTCACTTGACCTATATTTTTGGTAGAGATGCTGATGTAATCTGTACCGAAACCAAACGCCGCACCAGGGGCTACCGACCAAAAAACGCTTTCAAGAAAAAAAGAAGAAGATAATCAATTACAGTATTCAAGCTAATGAATTTAAGCAATGGGCATTTGCACAAATTAATCTTTGTGCAAATGCTTTTTTGCTTTAAGGCTTTTTTAAGCTAATTTTGCACAAAAAAATCTCCATGAAAACAAAGGGAATCCGAAAAGAAAAAGTAAATATCATCACCCTAGGTTGTGCCAAAAACCTTGTGGACTCTGAAAATATACTTACCCAACTCAAAGGCAATGGCATCAGTACTACCCACGAAGCCGAAGATGATACTGCCAATATTATCATCATCAATACTTGTGGCTTTATAGACAATGCCAAACAAGAATCTATTGATACTATCTTAGAATATGCCCAAGCAAAGGAGGAGGGGCTGGTAGAGAAAGTATATGTAACTGGCTGTCTATCAGAACGCTACAAAGATGAACTCGCCTTAGAAATCCCACAAGTAGATGCTTTCTTTGGCACAAGAGATTTACCCATATTGCTCAAAAAATTTAAAGTAGATTATAAACATGAGTTAGTAGGAGAGAGGCTACTTACTACACCAAGGCACTATGCCTACCTCAAAATAGCCGAAGGTTGCGACCGCCCTTGTTCTTTTTGTGCCATTCCGCTCATGCGTGGCAAACACGTTTCGCAACCCATCGAGCAGATCATCACTCAAGCCCACAATTTTGCCAAACAAGGCACAAAAGAACTTATCTTGATAGCTCAAGACCTAACTTATTATGGCTTAGACATCTACAAAAAAAGAAATCTTGCTGAACTCCTAGACCAATTGGCTGATATAGAGGGCATTGATTGGATAAGGCTACAATATGCTTACCCCGCAGGGTTTCCAATGGATATTTTAGAAGTAATAAAAAACCGTCCCAATGTTTGTAATTATCTCGATATGCCCTTACAGCACGGTGCAGATAATCAACTCAAATTGATGCGCAGAGGCATCACACGTGCAAAGACCGAAGCCCTCATAGACAACATTCGCCAGAAAGTACCTGAAATTGCTATCAGAACTACCCTCATAGCAGGACACCCTCACGAAACCGAAGCTGATTTTGAAGAGATGTACCAGTTTGTAGAAAAAATGCGATTTGATAGGCTAGGTATATTTACCTACTCGCACGAAGAAGACACACACGCCTTTTCTATGCCCGATAATGTACCCGATGAGGTCAAAAGAGAACGTGCAGATACCATTATGGAACTTCAGCAAATCATTTCTACTGAACTCAACGAAAAGAAAATAGGCAATACCTATAAAGTACTCTTTGACCGCAAGGAAGGAGGCTATTTTGTAGGAAGAACTGAGCATGACTCGCCCGAAGTAGATAATGAAGTATTGGTAGCGGCTGATAAGCAATACCTAAGAACAGGTGATTTTGCCAATGTAAAAATTATTGATGCTACTGAGTTTGATTTATATGGTGGAATAGTCAATTAAGCTCAAATTGAATTACTACCTTTAAAATACGAGGGAGGGTAACTCGCATGCTCCCTCATAAGCCTTGTTTATCAAATTGCTATCTACAATGACCTTGCTGGTACTGGCTATCACTGCGTTGGCAAAAGAAACTACACTTCAAATTACAAAATATCCGAACCCCATATTCTCAACCCAAAGTACAGCACATTCAGCTCGGGAAGCTGTGCTTCGTTAAAGAGCGTATTCATGTCATACCTTACAAAGATTTGCCCTTCGCCTACTCCTAGAGCCGCCTCTAAACCGTACCGCCAATTATTGAGGTTATAGCTGCCGTGGGTTCTTTGCTTTCTGTCTTCACCTTGAGGTTTAAGACTTGCATAGCTCGAGAAACGGTAACCTATGTAGCCTCCCAAATCCAAAGCTATCTTATTGAATTGCCGTTTTTTCCCGATATTGATGCGCAAGCTAAGGGGTGCTTCTAAGTAATAGACTACCAGTTTGCTTTTGTCAAGTTCTTGCTGAAAATCAGTTGAGTAATCAGAAAAAGAAACCAAATTACTTGTTTCGTCTTGTGTAATGTATTGGTTTCTTTCAAACATAAAGTTGTGTGCGCTGATTGCCAAACCTGTATTGAGTTGAACTACATTTTTATACAGCCCAAATGAATAACCCCCAAAGGCTGAGATATAGCGTGAGCCAAAATTATTCAAGCTGTAGTTGCTGTTCTGGGGGAAGTTACCTGCTTCTAAAAAATTATTGAACCCTACGTCTATCCTCCAAATGGTATGAGGACCGTAAGATACGCAAACTTTGCCGTCTTTCTTAGTTGTTTGTGCCATTAGGGAGCTAAGAGGTAGCAAACACATGATTAACAGTAGTGTAAGAATGTTTTTCATAGATGTATTTTATTTTGAATGATGAAAAAACTCTACAAAGGTTGCATCACTTACGGAAAGATTTGCAAATTTTTCTCAAAATAAGTCCAACCAATTTACTCAATATTGCCATGCTTAATTGTTAGATTACGTACTATAGACGCACTACAAAATACACAAACAAACATTTACACATATTTCAGCAAACACTCCATCAACTCTTTATTTTCGCTGGGTGTACCTACCGTGATGCGCAGTCCGTCAGGATATACCTTGGTTTGGTTACGAATGATAATACCTTCTTTGAGCAGGTTTTGATAGATTTCAATGGCGTTTTGCATCTTGATAAAAATAAAATTAGTATCTGATGGAAAGATTTGCTCAATGGTAGGAAGTTTTCTTAAAGCCGCTAGTAAGTTTGCTTTTGCTTCAAGCGTCTCTTTCACCAATTTATCTTTTTCTGCTACACGCTCAAGTGCCTCTAATGCTATTTTTTGAGAGTGTGCATTGATGTTGTAAGGAGGTTTTACCTTATTGAGTGCATTGATAAGTGCCTCATTGGCATAAGTAATGCCAAGCCTCAAAGCCGCCAAGCCCCAAGCTTTAGAGAAAGTCCTGAAGATAATCAGGTGATTGTATTGCTTAATCTCTTTCAAAAAGCTATGTTCAGGACAAAAATCAATGTATGCTTCGTCAATTACTACAATGCCCTGTGTGGCTTGTATCAATGCCAATATATCCTCACGTTTCATTACATTGCCCGTAGGATTGTTGGGTGAGCAAATAAAGACTACCTTGGGCTGATGAATTTTGATCGCTTCCAATGCCTTGGGTAAATCTATCTGAAAATCAGCTTTAAGAGGTATTTTGATAACCTCTACTTCGTTGATGTCTGCACATACTTGATACATACCGTAAGTAGGAGGCATTATTAGCACCTTATCCTGTGCTGGCTGACAAAATACACGCATCAGTAAATCTATACCCTCATCACTGCCATTGCCCAGAAAAATTTGCGCAGGGCTAACATTTTCTAGCTTTGCTAATTTTTGTTTGATGGCTTTTTGGAGTGGGTCAGGATAGCGTGTATAATTTTCTGATGTACCCACAGAGGCAAACGCATTTTCGTTAGCATCTAAAAAAATAGCTGCTTTGCCAGTAAACTCACTCCTTGCCGAAGCATAAGGAGTGAGTTTGCGAATATTGGGGCGCATCAGATTTTCCAGGTTAATTTCCATTTTTGAGTGCATTAAGGCGAACCGTTACGGCGTTTTTGTGGGCGTGTAAACCTTCGGCTTCTGCCATTATCTCTACGGTATTGCCTATGTTTTGAATTCCTTTGGCAGTAAGTTTTTGGAAAGTAATTTTCTTGACAAAACTATCTAACGATACGCCACTGAATACACGTGCAAAGCCCTCAGTAGGCAGTGTATGGTTTGTGCCAGAGGCATAATCGCCCACACTTTCAGGAGAGTAATTTCCCAAAAATACTGAACCTGCATTGACAACACGCTCTGCCACGATTTCATCGCTTGCAGTAGAGATAATCAAATGCTCAGGTGCGTACTCATTAGAGAACTCCATGGCTTCCATGTTATTTTTAAATAAAATGACACGGCTTTTTGAAAGTGATGCCTTAGCTATGTCGCGGCGTGGCAAGGCCTCTAATTGCTTGCTCAACTCTTGCATAACAGCTTCCACCAACTTCTCAGAAGAAGTGGCCAGCACTACCTGGCTATCTACGCCATGCTCGGCTTGTGAGAGTAAATCGGCGGCTACAAATACAGGATTGGCGGTATCATCAGCAATCACAAGAAGTTCAGAAGGACCCGCAGTCATGTCTATAGCTATGCCGTCTTCGGAAACCAATTGCTTGGCAGCCGTTACGTATTGATTGCTTGGGCCGAAGATTTTATATACTTTGGGTACAGACTCTGTGCCATACGCCATGGCTGCGATGGCTTGCGCCCCACCGCACTTAAATACATTTTTGATGTTGAGCAGATTGGCTGTGTAGAGGATAACAGGGTGTATAGTACCATCTTGGTTGGGGGTAGAGCAAAGTACAATTTCCTCACAGTTGGCCATGTTTGCGGGTATCCCCAGCATCAAAATAGTAGAAAACAGTGGTGCACTCTGGCTAGGAATGTATAGTCCCACTTTGGCAATGGGTGTACTTCTGCGCCAGCACGTAACGCCTTCCATGGTTTCTATCTTTTTGACAGTTTCTTGCTGTGCAATATGGAACTTGGCAATGTTGTATTTCGCAACTTTAATGGCTTTTTTGAGTTCTTCGCTTACTTGTGCTTCGGCTTCTTCAAACTCTTGTTCGCTTACTTTGAACTGCTCAATACGAACATTATCAAACTTCTCAACATAGCGGCGTAATGCTGCATCTCCATTTTTTTTCACATCTTGAATGATGGGCATCACTACTTGGTGCAGTTCCTCATAGTTTTTGCCAGCTCTTTCACACAGCCCTGCCCATTCTGATTTGGGGGGGTACATTATCTTTTGTATCATAGTATTTTTGTTATTGTTTCTTTTTTTTACGCCCTCTAAATCTTTCAAAGGAGGAATTTGATTCCCCCTTTGGGGCTAGCAGGGTTGTTAGGTTCTAATAAATTTGAGTGCCTTTTCTACATTAGAGCGGA
>CAYZQI010000198.1:0-7555 GCA_964480455.1 uncultured Cytophagaceae bacterium | reverse complement strand
AGTTTTATTTTTTTCTCAAAAATAATAAATATCAACTAATATTTAACACTATCGTTTTTTGAAGCCTATACTCCCGCAGAGATAGACACACTCCGCAAATGGATTTTGCTGATGGCCTTACGTTATGATATTCCTATTGATTACCGCGAGCAAGACCTCTGGAATGTGTCTAATAGTGCAATTGCTGGCAATCCAGGTTTGTTTACGCATTGTAGCTACATTTCTTGGAAAATAGACATCGTTCCGCAGCCACTCATGGTAGATATGCTCAAAGCTGTAGAGCCTCAAGAGGCGAAAAATTTTCCTAAACGTACACAGCGATTTGGTTGGTAAAAATGTAACTAAGCCGTAAGGCAAGTAATGTAGGAAAAATACTTGCCTTATAGTTTATTGAGGTTTTCATACCTAAACCCCCTGCTTAGATTAGCAATAGAGACATTACACATAAAGTTTTGCAAAATACACACAAGTAGCAGATTGAAGTTTGCTACTACTTCGCCACCATGCTTGCAGCAAGTTCTCCCGTTTCTATAGCACCTTCCATAAATCCCTGCCAGTCGGCAATGTGTTCACCTGCAAAAAATACATTTTTAAAAGGTTTGGCAATCATTTCTTTGGTATCAAAAGACTGATTGAGGGTATAAATGGCATAAGCTCCTTGAGTGTAGGTATCTGCTCCCCAATAATAGCTTACCACTTTTTCGGCAAGGGGGGCTACTTTGCCGAAGGCAGGCTCTAGCACCTCACAAAGGGTGTTGATTTTTTGCTGCTCGGTCATTTTTGAGATGGTGTATGCTTTGTCGCCTATGGCATAAGAGGTAAGGCAGCCTTTGGTGCCAGGTTGGTTTTGTGTGGTATGGAAATAATACTGCCCCACGCCATCAGTGAGAATGTCAAGGTCTTCTTGCTTCCAGAATCTTTCTTTGAAGAGAATAGAAGTTTTGATGATACGGGCATAGATGAGTGCATCAAGTGCTTCTACCTTTTTGGCTGGAAGCGCAGGCTGAAAGTTTACTTTGTGCAATGCTTGTACGGGCAGAGTACATATTACCTTGTCTGCCTCCCATTTTGTACCATTGGCGCAAGTAACCGTTACGCCACGCCCGTCTTGCACCATCGAGGTTACTACGTGGTCTGTTTTGATGTTTGCTTCACCGCCTATCTTCTCAGCAAGGGTATTGATGATGCGGCTATTGCCTCCTTCTATTTTGAAATCCATTTCGTTTTTGGGGCTAGAGTAAGAATACTCCGCTAAAGCACTGTAGGCAGATACAAAGCGAATACTTTCGCCATAATCGGTGCTGTGGGCAAGCTCTAAAATCTCCAAATCTTCTTCACTTACGCCCATCTTTCTTAGGTACTGCCACCAGTTGAGTTTATCTAGGGCTTTGAGCTGTTTTTTATTGTAGGCTTGAAAATCTTTGAGTATTTGTTGGTATTTTGCTTCCCATTCTTTGTTGTGTTCCCAAGTATTTACGGGGCTGTACTTTTGGTTGAGAATGAGTGCGGTGTTGAATTGGTGATTGTTGAGTTTTAACCCAAATTCATTGCAGTAGCCTATCAGTTTGGGATGAGAAGCACCCACCCACTCTGCCCCAAGTTCTATGGTCAATTTGGAGGCTTCATCAATGGTATGCGTAAAAATTCGCCCACCTATGCGCTTGCGTGCTTCTAGCACTACTACTTGCACATTGTGGTCTTTCTGGAGTCGGTAGGCGGCCATCAGCCCCGAGAGCCCTGCCCCAAGTACGATTACCTTTTTGGCTTTGAAGGTAAAAGAAGGCGCGCCAAGTACTACTGCACCTCCAGCAGTGAGTATGCCTGCCTGTCTGATAAAATCTCTACGATTGAGCATAAGCAAATGATGTTTTAAATGTATGAGTAATTGCACACAATTAAGGCATAATTTTAGGATAATGCAAATCTTCTGATGTTTTGTTGTGCTAAGCTTGTTGAGGAGCAATTTTATGAGCAGCTTACCTTTTCTGTCAGAATAGGGTTAAATTTATTCTTAGTGTAGAAATTTCCGTGCTGGATAAAAGATAAAAATTTAACCCAAATATTATTCTGAAAATCAAGTTTTAATACAGAATTACTGTATTTGTATTCTGTTAAATCAAAGAAAACCAAAAAATATTAAAAAGAGTAATTTTAAATTTTAAGCAAATTTCTCAAATAGCACGAAGATTCCTACACTACCAAATTTATGAAAGTGGTATTCAAAAAACGAATAATCCCTTCAAAACAAATTACTTTCAAAAAGACTTTAAATTAATGATTGGGCAAATAATAAAACTTAGATGAAAGCACAACACATCGACATGTAGCAGTTTACAACAAAAAATACTTGACAATTTATTACTTTTATGACATTCACAAAGTTAAGACTTATCTTAGGCGACCAACTTAATGCACAGCACTCATGGTTTGCGCAAAAAGATGATGAAGTACTCTATGTAATGATGGAAGTACTCCCCGAGGCAAATTATGTGCGGCATCATATCCAAAAAATAATTGCTTTTTTTCTGGCAATGCGTGCTTTTGTAGCAGAACGCACTGCTGAGGGGCATCATTTCAAATATTACTCGCTTGATGCTGCTGACAATCTGCAAGGCTTTGAGCAAAACATTAAGCAATTAATAGCACAGCACAACATCCAACAGTTTGAATACCTCCTGCCCGATGAATATCGCCTTGATGTGCAGTTGAAAGACTTTTGTAAGCAACTTGAAATAACCTCAGAAGCACACGACACAGAACACTTCTTGACGCAACGCCACGAATTAGATGAATTTTTCAAAGGGAAGAAAACTTACTTATTGGAGAGTTTTTACAGGCAAATGCGTAAAAAGTATGATATTATGATGGAGGGTGATGAACCCATAACTGGCAAATGGAACTATGATGCAGACAACCGCAAAAAGTATGACCCCAAAGTGCCAATCCCTGCTCCTCCCCTTTTTACAAGAGAAGTAAATGAAATAGTGGCAATGCTTCAAAAATACCAAGTAGAAACCATTGGGCGCATCAATCCTGATAAATTTGAGTGGGCAGTTACACGTGCCGAGGCCCTCCAAACACTAGATTTTTTTGTAGAAAAATGCCTCTCTAACTTTGGCACTTTTCAAGATGCTATGCAAGATGATGAGCCATTCTTGTTTCACTCGAGGCTTTCTTTTGCTATGAATGCTAAAATTTTACACCCCTTAGAAGTTGTCCAACGTGTAGTGTCGCATTGGCAGGCAAAGCCTCAGATGATAGATATTGCACAAGTAGAAGGTTTTGTACGCCAAATTATTGGCTGGAGAGAATACATGAGAGGTGTTTACTGGGCAAAAATGCCTGAATATGCCCAAAAAAACTTCTTTGCACATCAAAATAAACTCCCTGACTTTTTTTGGACAGGTAAAACTAAAATGAACTGCCTGAGCCAAGCCATTAATCAATCGCTTGACAATGCTTATGCACATCATATCCAGAGGCTAATGGTTACAGGCAACTTTGCCCTACTGCTGGGCGTGCACCCCGACGAGGTAGATACTTGGTATTTAGGAATTTACATAGATGCTATTGAATGGGTAGAAATCACCAATACACGAGGCATGAGTCAGTTTGCAGATGGAGGCATAGTTGGCACGAAGCCCTACACCTCGAGTGCTAACTATATCAATAAAATGGGAAGTTATTGCAAAAACTGTCATTATAATCATAAAGAAAGGCTCAAAGATAACGCTTGCCCCTTTAACAGTCTCTATTGGGATTTTTATGAGCGAAATCGCGCACAACTCAGTAAGAATGCCCGTATCGGAATGGCTTATCGCAACCTTGACCGAATGCCCGAACAAGAAAAAGTGGCATTGCTTGCCAAAGCAAAATACCTTAAAGAAAATGCAGATAAATTATGAGTGATACAATCTATTATTGAGGTAAAGCTTAAACAAGATAGTGGAGGTATTAGCGAGGATGCTAAATTAACCTCCAATATCCTTCAACCAGCTATGGACTACAAAATTGCAATCTTAAATTGAACTTTGCAAATAAATTACATATTTTTTTTGAGATTTACTAGAAGGTATTTCCGAACTTTAGATATTTCCTGTGTCATCTTCTAATTCTGCCAAATAAGCCTTTAGTTCCTGAAGGTAGCTGCCATAAAGTTTATGGATATACCATTTCATAAAAGGATACATCAAAGCACTCAACAAACAAACCGTAAACAAAGCTGCTACCCAAACAAGCCAATTGATTTCGCTCAGCCAAGCATCAGAGGTAGCGTGAAGGCTGTAGCCATAAAAGAAACCTACTGCTGCACTCAGAGGCGTAATCCACATATTGCCTAAAAAATAAATTCTAAGGTATTTCTCGAGTGTTTCGGTAAGCAATCTCAAAGAGTCAACCAGCGGTAGCCCTTGTTCTTCAATCTTTTTTAGGTCAAAATATTTTTTGTAGAGATAAATACCCGAAAGTGCCACAAGTAAAAATAGCCCTATAATAAGCGGCATTTGAGAAGGTTGGTGATGCTCAATAATCAAGATCAAAAATACAAGCGTAGCTACTGAAAGACTGCCTACCTCAAAAAATAAATTGCGTCTTATTTTGCTCAATACGCTTTGTGTTTTTCCTTTGAGTAAGGAAATAATTTGGCTAGATGAAACTTGTAAGGTTTGTGTTTCTTGTGCTGAAACATCTTTCCAAATAGATTTTAGGTTTTCTAAATCCATTCTATTGCTTTATTAATATTTTTTTGAGTTTATTTCTAATTCTATTCATCTTCACACGCACATAATTCTGCGTAATGCCTATAGTTTCGGCTATTTCTTCGTAGTCTTTTTCCTCTAAGTAAAGCATCATAATGGCGCGCTCTACCTTAGTAAGCCGCCCAATCGCTTCTCTGAGCACTTTTAGCTTTTCTTCATACTCATAGTCGTAGGGCTTATCTGCCAACTGAAAGTGCGAATCAGCCAAGTCTGATTTGGGTGGTTTTCTTTTTTCTTTTCTAAAATGCGAAATAGCTGTATTCAATGCTACCCTATACATCCAAGTACTAACCTTTGCCTCTCCCCTGAAACGTGGATAGGCTTTCCAGAGTTGAATCAAGATTTCTTGAAATAGGTCTTGGCGTTCGTCATAATTATCCACATACATAGCACAAACTTTATGGACAATACCTTGGTGCTGTTCAATGATTGCTAAAAATTGCTTTTCCAAATTATGATGATGATAGATTTGGAGATAAGTAGTAAAAAGCGAAGTTGAATTACAGTTGAAAAAATTTTTTGTAGTTGAAAACGAAAAGAAAGGCTTTGCGCATCTAGCAAAACTACCTACACAAAGCCTTTTTTGAGCAAGCGTTTAGCTTATTTAATCACTACCCCTTTTGCCTCAAAAGTCCACTTGGTTTCTGGAGCTGTAATGGCAGCGATTTCTTCTTTGCTTTTGCCTGCATCTTCAGCATAGTGTCGCAGTGTTTCTACATCTATTACTTCTTTTTTGGCAGTACCTTCTACAAAAGCGATTTTACCTTGTTGACCTTCTTTGGGTACAAAAAAAGCATAATCTTTGAAGCGAACCATCATGGTTTCGCCGTTGCCCATATCAAGTGTCATCCAGCACCCTTTTACAGGGCAGGTTTTTACGATTTTACCTTGTACTTTGAGCGGTGCATTTTCTTTTTTCTTTAGCTTTTTGGTGATTTTTGAGGCTTCTACGGCACCTTTGGTACTAATCTCAGCACCGTATTGCTGCACTTCTTGTGCTTGAAGGTAAGAAATGCTCGTAACAAGCAAAAAGGTAAGAATTAGACTTGTTATGTTTTTCATTTGCTATTTTATTTTTTGAGGTTTATAATTCCTACAAAAATATATAAATTTGTATTAAAAGTCAATGAGAAAATGCTTTTCCAGATTTAGTCTGAATTATAATTAAATTATAGAAATCTGGTATTCAAGCACTTACAATAATTAATACCCAACAATTAACAATTGCTTATGTCATTTAGATTTGTATTTTTGTACGGATTTTTTTTATGCTTATCGCTCACTGTCAAAGCACAGACCCAAACTTTTGAAAGTTATTTCAAAACAGGATTGGATAAATTAGAAAAAAAAGACTACGCTGGAGCCGTGGTAGAGTTTACCATAGCCGTAGAGATAGAACCACGCAAAAAGGGCTACCTTTACTTGGCTTATTCCAAACAAAAAATTGAAGATTTTGAAGGAGCTATCAAAGTATATAATGACTTGATAGCTTTTGAACCTGACAATGCAGAGGCATACAACAACCGAGGCAATCTCAAAGACAATCTCCTACGCCCTGCCGAAGCCATTGAAGATTATAATCAAGCTATCTCACTCAATAATGATTATACAGAGGCATACTTTAACCGTGGCATAGCCGCTTATAACCTCAAAGATTTTGAAGCAGCAAAATTAGATTTTCAAAAAGTATTAGAACTTAGCCCCAGTGATGCCGAAGCCCTCTTAGGGTTAGGACTTACCGAAAGACAACTCGGCAATGATATTCAAGCCTGCAACTACATACTAGAAGCACAACGGGCAGGGCTTGACGAAGCCCAAAAGTATTGGGAAGAGTTCTGCCGTGATGGAACTAATTAAAACAATGCTTTGCAAGTTGTGCCGAAAATAGTATCTTTAAAAATTATTCTCTTAAACTTTCTTAATTATGAATACAAATACATTAAAAATCAATGATTTATTCTCGGTAGCGGGCAAAACAGCACTTGTTACAGGTGGTTCGCGCGGCATTGGGCTAATGATAGCACAGGCTTTTGTAGAAAACGGGGCAAAGGTATATATCAGCGCACGCAAGGCGGCTGTTTGTGAAGAAGTAGCAAAGCAACTCTCAAAATTAGGTACTTGCATTGCTGTACCTGCCGACCTCGCCACACAAGAAGGACGTGAAGCACTTGTGGCATACCTTGGCGAACAAGAAAGCAGTCTCGACATACTTATTAACAATGCAGGGGCAGCTTGGGGGGCAGCTTTTGAAACCTACCCCGAAGAAGGCTACGACAAAGTAATGGACATCAATGTAAAGGCTATCTTTATGCTCACTCAGCAGCTACTTCCTTTGCTTGAAAAAGATGCAAGCACACAAAACCCTGCAAGGGTAATTAATATTGGTTCTATTGATGGGCTAAGTGTATCTGACCTTGACAACTATGCCTATGGCCCAAGTAAGGCAGCCGTACATCACCTCACCAAAGTCTTGGCAGTCAAGTTAGCAAACAAAGGCATCACTTTTAATGCCATTGCACCAGGTCCATTTGAAAGCAAAATGACAGAATGGATGCTTAATACTATGCAGGCAGAGGTAGAAGCAAGCTGTCCTCTTGGGCGCATTGGCGCACCCAGCGACATGGCAGGAATGGCTCTTTTCTTATCTTCTGCGGCTGGAGCTTACGTAAATGGAGCAGTCATTCCCCTTGATGGAGGGATTCACCTTGGAAGAGGCTAGGATATATGAGCAACAAAGCTTGGTCATTTAGTAAGATGTGAGTTATAAGTTGTGAAATCTGAGCTTTTAATACATTCAT
>CAYZQI010000197.1:0-7723 GCA_964480455.1 uncultured Cytophagaceae bacterium | reverse complement strand
TCTTGGCAACTCAAAGAACCTACACAGGTTTATACCCTACAAGTAGCACATCTTTTATTGGGAGTCTATATTTGCCATATCCAAACCAAGCGAGGCTATCATACCAAGCGTTTTGTGGTGGAGTAGGCACACAAGCCCAAGTTTTAGTGAATATCTTTTAGCATTTAGGGGACAGAGTCGTATCATGCGATGCTGTCCCTTACTTTATAATACTGCTTTCTTCTGGTCTAGTCAAATTATTTTTCATTTTGTATAGCTACTGTTGTATCTTTGCCCCTATTATAGAATCATCTCAATTTTTGAATATGAAATTTTTTATTGATACTGCAAATTTAGACGAAATCCGTGAAGCCAACGACTTAGGAGTGCTGGACGGCGTAACCACCAACCCTTCTTTGATGGCAAAATCGGGCATTAGTGGCAAAGACAATATCTTAAAGCACTACCATACTATTTGCCAGATGGTAGAGGGAGATGTAAGTGCAGAGGTAATTGCAACAGATTTTGAGGGCATGGTGCGTGAAGGCGAAGAACTTGCTGAGATTCACCCTAATATTGTGGTAAAAATTCCTATGATAAAAGAGGGTGTAAAAGCCTTGAAATACTTCTCCTCTCAGGGTATCAAAACCAATTGTACACTGGTTTTCTCAGCAGGGCAAGCACTTTTGGCTGCCAAAGCAGGAGCTACCTATGTATCGCCTTTTATTGGTAGGCTTGATGATGTAGGCACAGACGGCTTGCAATTGATTGGGCAAATTGTACAGATTTATAGAAACTATGGCTACCCAACCGAAGTTTTGGCTGCTTCAGTGCGCCACACTATGCACCTGATTCATTGTGCTGAGATGGGGGCTGATGTAGTTACCTGCCCTCTCAATGTAATTACGGGCTTGCTCAATCACCCCTTGACAGACATTGGTTTAGAGAAGTTTCTAAGCGACCATAAAAAAAGTAATCAATAATTGCAAAAGGTCAGCTTAAAAATTACTGACCCTTTACAACTAACCATTGATAATTGAATATGTACATCATTAAAGTAAAAGGCAAGGCAAAAATACCTGATTACGTACAGCTACGTGATGATAATTTTGTGTTGATTGCTTATTTTCGTGCCGACCGCCCCCTGAAAAAGCTAGAAAAATACGACTTGGCTGGCAAAGAAGAACAGCTAAGGGCATTGATAGAGAGCCTACCCTTCGGAAAATTACAAAAATTAGAAATCTGAATGCCCTCATGCTACTAAATCCCGAATACATAGTGCGTGTAGAAAATGCACACATCTATCAACAGCAAAAGCCAATATTGAAGAATGTAAATTTTGAAATCAAAAAAGGTGAGTTTGCTTATCTCATTGGACGAACCGGAAGCGGGAAATCCTCTCTGCTCAAAACCTTGTATGTAGATTTACCCCTTAAAGAAGGACAAGCCGAAGTAGCAGGCTTTGCATTACAGCAAATCAAACGTAAAGAAATCCCTTTCTTGCGCCGCAGAATAGGTATTGTCTTTCAAGATTTTCAGCTCTTCTACGACCGAAGTATAGCTGAAAATCTGTTTTTTGTGATGCGTGCTACGGGTTGGACAGACAGACAAAAGATGAAAAACCGCCTTGATGAGGTACTCAGCCAAGTAGGTCTTTCACGAATAGGTTTCAAAATGCCACATCAACTCTCGGGCGGAGAGCAGCAACGTGTAGTGATAGCAAGGGCTTTGATTAATGAACCCATGATATTGTTTGCTGATGAACCCACGGGCAACCTTGACCCCGAAGTATCTGAGGAGATATTAGAACTTTTCTTGAAAATCAATCGCTATGGTACTGCAATTCTAATGGCAACTCACGATAAACATTTGTTAGAAAAATATCCTGCCCGTACTTTGGTATGCAAGCACGAGCAGGTAATGTCAAAAGAGATGGTCAATTAGACAGTGCCGTTTGTCTGAATCAAATGCACATCTCTTTGTGGGAAAGGGATAGAGATATTGTTGGCATCTAAGGCTATTTTCACACCTTCTGTGATTTCAAAATACACTGTCCAATAATCTTCTACTCTTGCAAAAGGGCGAACTGCCAGCTCTATGGCACTATCTGCCAAAGTGAGTACATTTACACTTGGAGCAGGGTCTTGCATTACTTTGGGGTGGTCTTGCATTACTCTCATAATCACATCTCTTGCTTTTTGGATGTTTTCTTTATAGGCAATGCCCACTACCAAATCTACCCTCAGAAAGCCCTCGCGTGAGATATTGGTGATGTTGCCATTGCTGATAGCAGCATTAGGAATGATGACGGTCTTGTTGTCGGGCGTTACAATCATAGTATTAAAAATCAAGATTTGCTTTACATGACCCAAATGTCCTTGAATATCTACCAAATCTCCTACTTTAAAAGGCTTAAAAAATAAAATCAATGCACCCCCAGCAAAATTTGATAAGCTGCCCTGGAGTGCCAAACCAACCGCTAAACCTGCCGCACCCAAGATAGCCACAAAAGAAGTAGTAGCAATGCCCAGCATAGAGGCTACACTGATGATAAGCAAGATATTGAGCCCTACCGAAAGTAAATTTTTGAGAAAAGGACGCAGCGAAACATCTAGGTTGGTGCGTTGCATAGAGGCCTCTACCACATAGACCAAGCGGGCAATGACCCAGCGACCTATCAGATAGGTGATGATAGCAAGTATCAAATTAGGACCTTGGGTTATTACCCAGTCAATCATTTTTTGATAGAAATAGTTAAAATCATTCATTTTAGAAAGTGTTTTAGATTAAAATTGGTGTTAAATTAAGATGTCAATCACAAGATACTACATTTATTGAAAAGTCACTTGGTTGAATAATTTTTTAGTTTTTTGCCTAGATTTTTTTGATGTTTTGAAAAAAGCCCTAAATTGTGATTTAAAAGAGAGTATTCTTTAAACTACACTGAAATATGACTAAAAAAACACTTTTAGGAGTTGAAGAAAGTATCACAAACCTCGAGCTATGTTACAATACCCTCGGCCCTGAATTGCAAGAAATGGTTTGCCAAAAAAAAATTGTGGGTATTTTTACTCCCCAGATATGGCATCAAAATCTAGTTCAACTTTTGGAATATGCACAACTTTACAAAAAAGTCAGTCAAGAAGTAAGAAGAAATGTATCAAAAAGTAGGGCATTCGATATAGGTTGTTGGCTAGTGAGTATTGTGAGTGTAATATCAATAGCTATGATATTTCTGTTTGAAGTAAAAATCGCTTGGTATTATTATGTTATTACTTTTGCAGTTGCAGGGCTTATCTATCTGGTGTATCCACAAAGCCCATTAACAAAAAAAGAAAAATCCCTTGCCAAACGTTTTGAGCCATTCGAGAAAAAAAGGAGCTTATTTTTACCTAGCTTTGTCTCAAGCACTGTTATTCCTGTGCTACTCATCTTGAAAGAAGAAATGAAAGCAGCACAACAGCTCAAACTTACCCTCAACCCTAACAATACACCCTTTAAGGAAGGAAATGACACCCTTGAGAAAGGACACAGCACACGCTTTGGCTACCGCCTTACAAGTACTGAGTTCTCAAGACACGAGTGGTGGAGTTTTGTAGCTAAACTTCATGAGGGCAGTAGTATTAAATACTCTTTTGGACACCAATCCAGAAAAAGAGAATTTGTGAAATACAAAAGAAAAAGGAACAAGTACAAATCTAAGTTTGCTACTAAATTCAAGCAAGATATTCGCTTAGAAGTGCCCAGAAGCAAATATCATTACCAAGCCCCTAGCAATAAAGCCAAAAAACTACCTTATGAGTTTGAAGAAAACGAACAGACTTACACGTTTAGAATTACTACTACAAAAGCCCTCAAAGACAATTTCATGTTCAGTACTGATAAACTACCCCTTGACATTGAGAACATCTTAAACTCTATCAAAACAGTTTATCAATCCATTACACCCGTGGGGGCTTAAAACTATACAATGAACCGGAACCTACGAAAGACAGAAGTACAAGCATTTATCAAGGCAAATCTCAAAGCAGACACACGGCACTTGGCTTTTCAGAAAAACCCTTTTGAGGGAGAAGTTTCACTTGCCGAGCTACTCACACAAATAGAAACCCAAAAAAAAGCTTTACAGAAAATACCCCAATGGGCTGATTATGAAGGGCTTATCTATCCTAAAATTTCGTTAGAGCAGAGTTCTTCTGCACCTACTGCGCAGTTTAAAAGTACGCTCGTCAAAGGCAAAACACTTGCAGACCTTACAGGGGGGCTAGGCATAGATAGCTATTTTTTCGCACAGCAATTCGAGAAAGTAATCTATGTAGAGCCTAATGAAGAATTACACATTTTAGTAAAAGAAAATTTTGAGCGTTTGGGGATTCAAAACATGCAATTTATCAATCAGACCGCAGCGCAATTCTTGTCGCAAGATTATCAGGTTGATGCCGTTTTTATAGACCCTTCAAGAAGAGACGAACACGAAAAAAAAGTCTATTTTCTTGAAAATTGTGTGCCGAATGTCATTGAGTTATTGCCTCAGATTTTTGAGCATGCCCCTACTTTATGGCTCAAAGCTGCCCCTATGCTAGACCTTAAGCGCGCCTTTCAACAGCTTGAGCTTGTACAGCATACTTGGGTGCTTGCCCTTGAAAATGAAGTCAAAGAATTGCTCTTTAAAATAGAAAAAAATGCCCTTGCTACACAAAATATTTCTACCATCAATATCCAACAAAATGCTGTTAATCAAGTATTTGAGTTTGATTTGGAGATGGAAAGCCAAGCAAAGGTAAATTATTCACTCCCACAAAAATACCTCATAGAACCCAATAAGGCCATCTTAAAAGCAGGTGCTTTTTTCTCTTTTGCCAATCATTATCAATTGAACAAACTACACCCTCATACACATCTTTACACGACCGATAAGCTACCCTTGCCAAGTGAGCAAATAGCAGGGCGTGTTTTTGAAATCATAGCACAGTGCAATTACCGAAAAAAAGAAGTATTGAAAATTTTAGATGTTCACAAAGCCAATATTGCCACACGCAACTTTCCAGACTCACCAGAGCAGATGTATAAAAAACTAGGACTCAACACAGGAGGAAGCTACCATCTATGGGGAATACGTGATGCAGAAAACCAAGCTAAAGTACTCATTACAAAGAAGTGATTGTCTGACAGTTTTTTTGAAAATCTGTAGTACGAACTTCCAGTTCGCTGGCATAACTATATTTTCTTAAAGCTTACTCCTCAAAGAGAGTATCAATTTTAGGAATGTTTCCAATTTTGAAACTAGCCTTAATGAAGTAAAACAAGGTATTGGTAAAATCTTCAAAAAAATTTTCTGTAACTTCATACTTCCCTTCCGCTACTTTTACATAGCTTTTGAGATAAACAAAATCAGCACAAACCTCTACTTCTATGGCGGTTACTTCTAGAAATTCATTGAGCCGTTTATGTATCAGCTCAAAGGTCATACGGTCAATAATGGAGCAGCCAAAGCGGTGATAATCCATATTAGGCATATATTCTTGTAAATATTGCAATGTAATTTTTTCTATTACTTTCGTCAGAATAGGTAATGGATAGCCCTGCCCTGCAAGCAACTGACAGGCCAAGGTGATACCCTGCTGATTGCCCTGAGTTATGAGATGATAAATGTTTTGAACTGCCTTGTGCACAAGGTTTATTTTTTTGGATTGATTTTTAGTTTGTCATATTTAAAAAGAGTACCTAAAATACTCAAATTTTAATAACCTGAACTATTCGTTATCAAATACTGCTACAAGATGAATCATAAATTTTTGAAACCTTACCTTTGGCTTTTGAGCATAATTTTTTTGTTTGCTTGCGAGCGTCGCCAAAATGCAGATGAAGTTACACAAACTATTGATGCAGAGCTAGAGGCTTTGCTTTTGCAAGCCTCTAACAATGTGGGCAAAAGCCATTTTCAATTTCCTGAATCCGACCAGCTCTCGCTCATTCCTCAAGACCCCCTCAACCCGCTTAGCCCAGCCAAAGTAGCCCTTGGTAAATTGCTTTTTCACGAAACGGCCTTAGGAGTAGTACCTCGTAAGGGTATCAGTACAGAGTTTTATTCTTGTGCTTCTTGCCACCATGTACAGGCAGGTTTTCAAGCGGGTGTTGCCCAAGGCATTGGTGAGGGCGGTTCGGGATTTGGCACCAATGGTCAAGGCAGGTTTAGAGACGAATACTACACCAATGTAGTAGATATGGACGTGCAAGATGTACGCTCCCCGACTGCGCTCAATGTAGCTTATCAGAAAAATATGCTTTGGAATGGTCAGTTTGGAGCTACAGGTGTGAATGTAGGTACAGAAAGTTTTTGGACTGCGGGTACACCCATAGCCCACAACCACCTAGGCTTTGAAGGAGTTGAAACACAGGCAATCGCAGGCATGGGTGTACACCGCCAAGAGGTAGAAGGCTCTTCCATCTTAACAAACCAAGACTATATCCAACTTTTTACACAGGCTTTTCCTAGTGTAGAGGCTTCTGAGCGTATTACAAAGCAAAATGCAGCCCTTGCCATTGCTGCTTACGAGCGTACCCTGCTTGCTAACCAAGCCCCTTTTCAGCGTTGGCTCAAAGGCGAAACCCAAGCCATGAGCGAGAAAGAAAAAAGAGGTGCAGTATTATTTTTTGGTAAAGCACAGTGCTACCAATGCCACAGCGGACCAGCACTCAACTCTATGAACTTTTATGCCTTGGGCATGAACGACCTTTACCAAAGAGAAGGAATTTTCAATGCACATGCCAACTCGGGAGGCAACAAGGGTAGAGGAGGTTTTACTCAACGCCCCGAAGATATGTTCAAATTTAAGGTACCACAGCTTTACAACCTCAAAGATTCTCCCTTTTATGGACACGGTGCCTCTTTCACCTCTGTTCTTGATGTACTCATTTATAAAAACGAAGCCATAGCCCAAAATCAAAATGTATCGCCCTCGCAACTGGCAGTGGATTTCAGACCACTCTATTTGACTGCTACCGAGCTAGATGATTTGAGGGAGTTTATAGAAAAATCATTGTACGACCCTAACCTGCAAAGGTATGTACCTACTAGCCTTCCCTCAGGGAATTGCTTCCCTAACAACGACCCTTACAGCAAAATGGACTTGGGCTGTGAGTAAACATTTACCTCCATTTTTTACATCCTAGGCATTTTTAAAAATACTGCGGGTGTAAAGAATGATAGAATAAAAGCCGCTTGAGTTTATAGTTACATCAGGTAATAACAGCACTGCACCCCTGCTAGTATTTTATAAATCAATTATTTAATTCAAAAAAAGCCCATCTTATTCCTAAGAGGATTTCCGAGCCATTACTTATGCCCTTGCAGACAACGAAAAGTGTTGTTTTTTGTATCCTTACACATACAGCTAAACGCCATCAAATACTAAAAACCCTATCCTTGCTACAGAAAGCATCAATGTATCTTCGTGCCGCTACCAGATCTCTATGATGATGCTCATTTGCTTAGTTTTTTCCACAAAATTTCATATCTTTGTTTTATTCAAAAAGATATAACGTACTATGCAAAAGCCAACAATCAAATTTCCCTATGGGGTAAGTCATTTTGCTACGATTCCTGAGCAGAACTACTTTTTTGTAGATAAAACTCCTTTTGTTGAAAAGTTAGAACATTGGGAAAGTAAATTCATTGCCTACCTACGCCCTCGCAAAATAGGCAAAAGTTTGTTTGTGTCTATTTTGGAGCATTACTATGGCA
>CAYZQI010000196.1:0-7766 GCA_964480455.1 uncultured Cytophagaceae bacterium | reverse complement strand
TCCCCCTTCGGGGGTTGGGGGGCTTTCCCTTCGGGGGTTGGGGGGGTTTCCCTTCGGGGCTAGGGGGCTTTCCCTTCGGGGGTTAGGGGGCTTTTTCTCTCATTCTCTCATTTGCTTCTTGAGCTTCTTTTTTCCAAGTACTTAAGACGCTTTCAAATGTAGTAGCACCTTTTTCACCGAAGATTCCTGCGAGCCAATCTTTTGAAAGTAGCTCATAGACATTTACCCAGTTTTCTTCAATTTGAATTTCTAAGAGTGGATTGATAAAATACCCTCCACGTTTGATTCTAAAAAAGAGTTTTTTGTTGTAGGGGTTGTCAGAGTGAACTTCATTTTTAGAAAGAATACTACTAATGTAGGAGCGTTGAGTGCGGTATTCAGGAATGACTTTACGCCCTAGTCCTTCATAAAACTTTAAGAATGTAGCTGACTCAAAGTAAGAAATATATACCTTGTCCCGTTCGCTACTACCTTTGGAGATGAGGCTTCGGTAAGTTGCCAGCATAAAATTAAGCATGATGTATTCTGCTTGGTGATTGTCTATTTTTACCAATTGATTGCCCACCCTCACTTTGAGGCTATCTTTTTTTAGTTTGTTGTAGTGTATATTAAGGTTGCGTTTGAGCTTGGGTTCGTTGTATGCCTTAAGCATCAGCAGCTGCATAATATTTCTACCGTAGTTATCTGTAGTATTTGCTTTTGCACCATTTTCTATTAAGAATTTCGTGATTTTCTCTGCATCATAGATGATTGCCAGCATAAGTGGCGTAAGATTAAACTCATTTTTGAAATCTAAGCCATACCTTTTTATTTGTTGTTCTATCGGCTTTAGGTTATCTTGTGCATAAGCCGTAAAATGCTTTCTGACCAAACTGCCTTTGCCTTGCGTTATTTTGTTAGCATCAGCATTTTTGTAGTTGAGGGCGTATAATTTATGATAGTAATGATTTTCTTCATAGAAAAGTGCATAATCAAACAATCGGTCTTTAGCTTTCTTGTTAAAATGCTCAGGATTGAGGGCTTGTTTCTCAAGCTCAGGTAGATTTTCGTGTGTGATGACCTCCCAGGGTACGGGTTCTATCTTTAAGATTTGTTTTTTGATTGCTTCAGCCTGCTCCGTTTTACCCTGCTTCTCAAGTTTTTGGGCTTCCTTCTGCCATTCATCATCACTTGATTTTTGCTCTTTCAGCCCTACATTGCTTTGAAAGTTGGTAAGGTCAAGGAGTTCGAGTAGAGCGTGTTTTTTATTGTTTTCTATGACGTAGAGGTTTTTGATGGCACGTGTCATTGCTACATAAAGCGAATTGACATAGAACTTGTACTCATCAAGCGACTTATCGGTCTTGTCTTTTGCCCTGCCAAAGTTGATTTCTTCTGAGGCAACATCAGCCTTGCTTACCCCTACGGTCAATTCTCTAAACTCTTTGTCATAGCCCGAGATGATATTAAACAAGATGATGTTTTCATATTCCAGTCCTTTTACTTCGTGGATAGAAAATAAGAGCGGTGTTTTGAAAAATTTACGCGCTTCTTCTTTGTCTTCATTACGCATCACAATTACGGCAAATTTTGCCGATTTTTGGGTGCGTTGGTTAAAGTCTTGTTTGATTTTGGGTGTATTCTCATAAAACTGTACCTCTCCTTTGTGCTGTGAGTTGGGCTTTACAAGGTAAGTACTTTCTTTGTCTATTGAGCCAAATCGGGCATTTTTAATCAATAAAAGTTGATTGGCTATCTTGGTTACTTCGGGCGTGTTGCGGTAGTTAGTAGCCAATATCCTGATGATATTGCCCTTAAGTTCTTGCTTATAAAAAAGTGATTTGATATTGGTCCAAGAGAAGAAATTGGGGTGAACAATCTGGTTGGAGTCGCCACAAAGTATAAACTGCAAAGGGTTATTGAGCGATTTAATAATCAAATACAACTGTACATTGGTAATGTCTTGTACCTCATCAATGACCACAAAATCATACTGTTTTTTAACTTTTTCAAGACATTGATAGGCAAATAGATTGCTATCAAAATACTGTCCTTCTTCCAAAAACTCCAAATAGCGTTTGAACAAATCATAAATTACGGGTCGCTCTGAATCAAGAAAAATAGACTGCTTCACGCCCAGGTTGATGTATTCTTCTTCGCTGAGGCAAGGCTTATCTACCATCGAGCCTGTCATTACGCCTTTAAACTCTTCATAAACTTTATAGGCATCTTTGATTTTATGGCTTTGTTTGAATCGCCAAATCCATTGCTCAAAAGCCCTAAAATCTATTTCCTTGCCTTTAGGAATTTCTATGCTACTCATATAATCAGAGAAAGAAAGAAAATCCACTTCCTGGTTTTGATTATCGTACTCAAAAGAGTAGTAAAGATTTTGAGAATTTTCTACTAAGTAGCTAGAAAGCGTAGTGTAGAGAACCCTGCCGTGCAAGACTTTTATTTTCTCAAGAGTAAGTGCAGTTTTGCCACTTCCTGCCGAGCCTATAATGATAAGAGGACTAGGTAGGTGAAAAATCTCATCTTGAATTTCATCAAAAGAAAGAATTTTATCTAAGATATTAAAAGTCTTACTTTTGGTGTTGATGTAGGTGATTTTTTCGGGTTCGTCTTTGTCTAGGGCTTCGGGCTTATCTATTGTAATAAGTTTCTTTTCATCTACTTCTGCACCGTTCAAAAAACGTGATTTTTCGTAATCGTGGTTATAAATTACTTCTAGCAAAAGCAGGTATTTCCGGTCGGCTATGCGTGCATATTTAAACAAAAGACGGTTGGTGTCATCTAATTTGGCACGATAAAAGCCAGTATTGACCATTTTCTTTACATCTGCCGATTTAAAATCACCTTCTTTCAAAAAGCTCAATACTTTCTGAAATTGCTTTTTCGCCTTAGAATAATCTAATTCATTGTATATGAGGATTTCCATTCTAGCATTGAGTTATTAAGTTATTGAGTAAAAAAATTACCGAAGGTAATTGTTTTTACTCAATGTATTGTTACTCGGAGAATAATAAAGTTTATTTCATACCTACCTCAGACTTGCCCACCGTTTTGAGCAAATCTTCAACAGCCTTTTCTATTTGTTGGTCTTTGCCTTTGGTAACTTGCTCAGGCTGATTTTTTACTTTCAAATCAGGCTCAAGCTGGGTGTTTTCCATGTAATTGCCCTGCATGTCCACCATACCTACTTGCGGAATACCAAATACGAGGGTAGGGTCTATTTGTCGTTCCCACCAGACTGCGGTGCCAGTGCCAGGAACGGGCATTCCTACGGTTTTGCCTAGCCCATACGCCTTGAAAGCAACAGGAAAGAGGTGTGCATCAGAGTAATTACTTTCACCAATGAGTACACTTACGGGCTTTATCCATTTGCGCATAGGCTCTCTGCCCATTTTTTGCTCACGAGGCACCATGTTCATGTATTCCCTGCCACTGAGGAAGGTAGCCAAATCATCATGTAGCCAGCCGCCGCCATTGAAGCGAGTATCCACAATGAGGGCTTCTTTGTCATAATGTTTGCCCATCACTTCTTCTACTACGGTGCGGTAGCTACCGTCATTCATACCGCGCACGTGTACGTAGCCCACTTTTCCTCCCGATACTTTTTCAGTTTCTTTTCTTCGGTTTTCTACCCAGCGTTGGTAGAGTAGCTCATTTTCATAACCTCTACTGATGGGTTTGATGGTTTCTTCAAAACGGTTATTTCCGTCAGCAAAAGAGAGTAAGGTCATTTGCCCTGCCTTGCGGTTGAGGAGTTGGTAAAAATCTTCTTCTGAGGAAATCTCTTGCCCATCTATTTTTTCTATTACCATGCCTGCTTTTACTTTTGACTTAGCATTATCTAGAGGGCTGTTTTTCATGATTTCTTTGATTTTCAGCCCTTTGCCTGTATAGCTTTCATCTATAAAGATACCCAAAGAAGCAGTATTGTCAGTATTGCTTTGCTGCGGGGAGTAGCGGCAGCCCGTGTGAGAGGCATTGAGTTCGCCTAGCATTTCAGAGAGCATTTCGGCAAAATCGTGGTTATTGTTGATATGTGGCAAAAAGCGTTTGTATTCTTTGTAATAAAAATCCCAATCTACGCCGTGCAGGTCGGTTACATAAAACTTCTTAACCACTTGTCGCCAAGCGTGCTCAAAAATATAAGATTTCTCTGCCAAGTAATTGTAGTTCATTTCTCCAGAGATACTTACACTTTCACGCTTTCCACTTTCAGCATCTATTTTGGCAATGCTTCCATCTGATATGACAAAAATTGACTTACCGTCTTTACTGAGTTCCATACCTGCACCTGCATTTTTGAGGAGCAGCTTGGTTTCTTTGGTACGGAGGGTAGTTACCCAAAGGTCGCTTCCACCTTCAAATCTTGCCAAGTAATAGAGTTTCTCACCATCTTTTGAAAGCACTGCATCAGAAAGGCGTGAAGAGTGAATCGTAAGACGGGCTTTGCGCTTGTCAATGTCTTCTAATTCTAGTGTGAGGGCTTTTACCTCATCTTTTTTATCTGTGTCTTTTTTGTCTTTGTCGGCATCTTTGGATTTATCAGCATCTTTCTTATCTTTTTCCTCTTGCTCTTTGAGCAATGCTAGTTCGTCTTTGCTCAGTTTGAAGCGGTCAAAAGCCTCTTGGGTGAAAAACATTGCATAGACATCAGACTCACCACCCCACGAAGCGTGGTTTTTCATACCATCACGGTCAGAAAACCAAAGCATTACTTTGCCGTCCATTACCCATTTGGGGGCACCATCGGAGTAGCCGCTTTGGGTAAGATTGACAGGATTGCTTTTGCCGTCTGCATTGATAAGCCCTACTTCGGGTACAAATATCTGCCCACCACTAGGAATGTACTGCGCTAAAATATACTTGCTATCAGGCGACCAAGTGAAGTATTGGTCTCCATCAGAATAAGAATAATTAAATGTACCAGGCAGTACTGTGCGGCTTGCTTTGCTGGCAAGGTTATAGACTTTGAGTGTGGTACGCTCCTCTAGGTAGGCTATTTCTTTGCCATCGGGGGCGTAGGCAGGTTGAAATTCTTCCTTGTCAGTGGCTACTAGGGCTTCTTCTTTGAGCAAAGTAGCCGCATAAAAATAAGGTTCTTCTTTGCGGACTAGGCTGGTCTGATAGATATTCCAATTGTTGTTGCGTTCACCTGCATAGATGACACTTCGCCCATCAGGGCTAAAACTTACTGTGCGCTCTTGCTCGGGTGTGTTGGTGATGCGCTTGGTCATGCTGCCATCTACGGCAGTTACAAATACCTCTCCTCTGAATACAAAAGCGATTTCTTTGCCATTGGGCGAAAGCGAAAACTCTGTAGCACCGCTGTTTACAGATACTATTTTTTCGTCATTCAGGCGGCTATCCATAAAAATCTGCACATTGAGTTTTTGTGGCTGACCGCCTTCTCTAAGGGTATAAATTTCACCATTCCAGCCAAAGCACATCACACCATTGCTGGCACGGCTAAGAAAGCGCACAGGGTGTTTTTCAAAATTAGTAACTTGTGTAGCAGCACTAGGATTGCTTACACTCATTTTCCAGACATTGAAAGTGCCTGACTTTTCACTCAAGAAAAACACTTCTTGGTCATTTGCTCCGAAGACAGGGTTGCGGTCTTCGCCATTGAAGCTAGAAAGTTGGGTATATTTTTCGGTTTTCATGTCATAAAGCCACACATCTCTGGTAACTGAAGAGGTATGGTGCTTGCGCCAGTTATCTTCGTAGCCCTTCCAGTCGTGATAGAGTATTTTTGAGCCATCAGCATTGAATCGAGCATATTCTGCCTGATTGTCAAGCAGCATTTTGGCATGTCCACCTTGGGTAGGCACTTGGTAAAGCTGTGCAAGCCTTGGAAATTGTGCATTTTCGGCTTGGTAGCGGCGGTTGGCAGTGAAGATGATATTTTTCCCATCGGGTGTAAAATCACTTGGGAGGTCATTGCCTGAGTGGAAAGTAAGCCTTTTGGCCTCGCCTCCTGTAGCAGGCATCACAAATACATCAAAATTGCCGTAGCGGTCGGAGGCAAAAGCGATTTGCTTGCCATCGGGCGACCAAACGGGCATGTGGTCATGGGCTTCGTGCAGGGTGAGTGGTATGGCCGCCCCACCTGTGGCTGACACTCTGTAAAGGTCGCCTTTGTAGCTAAACACAATGGTCTGCCCATCGGGTGAGATGCTTGGATAGCGCATCCAGAGGGGATTTTCTTGAGCTGTGAGTGTGCTATTGGCGAGCAGTAGCCAAGCAAAACTCACTAATAATAAGTAGTGTAGTGTCTTCATTTTCTTACCTTGTTTAGGATCAAATGGATTATTTATACATTTTAAAATCCTAAATTAAAGCAAGTTGGTATAACACACAAAAAAATATTGCAAAGATGTTGCATTATTAGCCGTGGAAAGTGAATTTTTGTAGTTCGTCTTATTGCATTTCGAATTGCTGCACGTAGCCACTAGGGTAAGTACAAGTAGCACTATTAATATCAAAATGCATCTTGTAATAGGTTTTTGGCTCATTCGGAAAAGACACCTCACACGACTGAGTTTGTAGATTTACATTTCTGACATTGAGCCTTATCTTATTTTGGTACTTAGGCGATTTGTAAAATATATTAAAATGCTGCCTTGAATCCACCTCTAAGTAGATGCGTTCCTCTATGCCTTCTTCATAAGATACATATACCCCAGAGAGATTACTGTATTCAGGTTGATAACTCGATGAGTTTTCTTTTGGTGGAGGGCTAATTCTTTTTGATGAATTGGAGGAGGCAGTGCTTACAATATTGATGTGTCTTTCTATCATTTCATAACTATTTAGAAGATAAGACCGAGTTTCAGCATCACCACTAAAATCAATATAAGTCAATTCATCACCTTCTCGTCTGAGTGCAAACTTACTTTCACAATTGCTTTTATTATAGATTTGAATTTCATCTATCACTTTTTGAGAAATTTGTGGAGGAGAAGGTTTTTGAGTAACATCGGGATCATAGCTTTCTGTTAATACAGATTGATGCCTGAGCTTCAAAATAATTTTATCTTCTTTCAATTCATAAACCCCCTTACTCAGTTTACCATAGCCCATATCAAACTGAAAATATTGTACTTGGTTATTGTCTTTGAATACAATTAAACTCCCATACTCTGAATAAGTCAATCCATTGCAACTTGTTCCCCCACTATACATAGTTCCTCTAAAAATATCTTTTGAGGCTGAATTGACATTGCTTTCTCCCTCCTTTACTTCAAAAAAGCCACTAAAAGCGAAGCCTTCTATGTTTTTATACCTGATTTTAAACCAAGTACCTTTTACGCCTACCACTTCATCAGACTTTTTGGTATCTTCTAGTAGTATAATCTGCTCTTGGTAAGCTATTTTGATGATTTTTCGACTATTGTAGCTTGTTTCATCAAAAACAGATAAGCCTGTGGGGTCGTTTACCACAGCGGTAAGGGTATTTTCTCCTTCTCCTGTGCTGTTGTCATTACAAGCGACTAGCATACCAGAGAATAGACACAATAGAATAAAGTAGTACAGATTAGTTTTGTTGAAAAGGATAAGTAACATTTTTTATTGATTGGTTTGATAAATATTTGCTAGTTAGTTGCGAAATCAAGAGTGCTTTCAGCAGATGGAACTTAGTAAAAAATTGCTCATTAATAATTTAGCTACTAGCATTTAATCAGTTGATAACCAATAGTTTAATTAAAATAAGGGTTTGGTAGTCCCTGATTAAAGTGTGTATGGTTTCAAACTGTTTAAAAAGTTAGCGG
>CAYZQI010000195.1:0-7889 GCA_964480455.1 uncultured Cytophagaceae bacterium | reverse complement strand
TTGAACTATACTATTTTGCCCTAATTGTACAAATTATTTATTATTCATTCCTTAACACTCAAATAGGAGGTTGTTGGAATATCATCAGTGCTGTTGCTAGTTAGTATTACGTGGAACTTTGTGTCTGCAAATATTTCCAGATTTTTACTAATCCGATATCCACTACCTATTAATGGAGCAAAGCCAAAATACAATTCACTGCTGTCTTCAACTCCTTGTGAAGAAATTATGTATCCTCCAAAATCTAGACCTATACGGGGGCGAAGTTCTTCCGACCTTCCAATGTATAGCTCGGCTGTGGCATTGATAGGAATAATATTGACAGTAGGTGCTACTTGAATACCACCAAAGCCCAAGCCGAAATCGAGTTCACGCCCAGGAAAAGAATAATACCCTACATTCATTCCCAGTGCTAGATGATCTGTGGCAAAATACTTGAACATTAGACTACCACCTAGGCCAGCTTGCACAACATCCCCAAAATCTATAAAGGGAACAACTAAGCCTCCCGAAGCACCTATTTGTAGGTCTTGTGAGTAAATTTTGGTCGTCATTGATAAAGACCCAACTAAGATAAGCATTAGAAATACTTTTTTCATGATGATTCTGCTTTTTTTAAGTTAATAAAAATAAAATTATGTAAATAGAAAAAATAACAAAAGATAATTAATAATTCAAATCTATTCCTTCTTTTTTTTCTCAAAGAATGATTTTCTACCTTGCATCCACTTAGTTTGGATTCTGTAGCCTACAAAAAGAGAGGCCTCTAAATTATTGGTTCTGTACTGTACGAACTCTGTATTCATACCTTGAATATCGGTGAGAAGTGATAAGGCCACAATCCATTTTTTGCCATTGTAGCCTCCCGAGGCCTTCGCTAGTCCCTTCAGAAAATAATTAAATCCCGAGCTAGAAAATTGTTCTGTCCTGCCTTCGTGGTATTGTAAACCTATCAAGCCTGATACACCAGCACTAAGGTAAAGTCCCTTTTTTCCTAATAAAAGCGTGTAGGCGTAGCCAGGCGTTACAGATAGTGTATAAAAATCGTTGCTGCGGAAGTATGCACGACTGTCAAATGCAATGTCGGTATCAGGCGGGATAAAACTAGAATCACCTCTTGCTGCAAAATATCCCAATGAGCCTGTCAAAATAAAAGAACCTGCACTTTTTATTTGTCTTTCATCATGGGTGAACGCTGCACGATAAGAAAATTTCTCAGGGTTAAATACATAAAATACATTAGCAGATACATTTCGTAATCTGATGTCGTCCCTTCTCTGAAGATTATCCCCACCAAAAAAGTTATTGAGTAAATTATCAAGGTTTTCAATAAAATAGCCTTCATAGTCTTGGTAGTAAATATCATAACCTAGCTTTTTTCCGTAGGAATGAACAGTCAAATCAAAATATTTGCTTTCGCTTTGACTGTTTCTGATAACTGGACGCTGAGTTAATTTAAAACTCAGACCAATGGCCAAATCTTTGAATTGTACCCCCAGCCCAAGACTACCGCGCACGCTAGGGCGATACACAATGGGTTTCAAAAATTGTGTAATGCCATTGCTGCGTGGATTAATTGTGAAGTTCAGAGAGCGATTGGTCATACCTACTTTTACCAGAAAACAATCTTCAAAAGTTTCTGTGTAGTTTTCTTGTGCAGTAAGTGCAAATGGGAATAGTAAAATAAATAGTAAGAGTAGGTAGCGCATTGCTTTGATAGTTTAAAAGAGAGTTAGAAATATGACTCAACCTTATTTTTTCTTAGATTTACTGAAGTTCTCGAGAGCTGTTTTTGCAATGTTTTTGATAATGTTATTGACCATTTTATCAGGCTCAAGTGTCTGGTCAAAACTAAAAGTCATTTCCTTGCCAAAGATTACTAACTCACAGAAGGTAGCTCCTGTTAGTTCTAATTTCTTATTTGCTTCCAGACGGACTTGTATTTTTTTGATTGCTAATGAAGACAAGGTTTGTTTGAGTGCTTTGTCAAGTTCGGTTTCTTTGCCTTGGTTAATTTTGTCTTCCAAATAACTTGAAAATCTTTGAGTATCCATATCTATTCCTAGTGCAAGACTATCTTTGAGGGCATAGAAATTCATACTTCCCGAAAGTACATCTGATAATGTTATGCCTGCCTTGTAAAGAAAACCTTTAGGGATTGTCTGGTCGCCTATTTTTGCCCCACTCGGAGAGAAGAGCATGTCAATATCATAAATTTTCATATCGCTAGGGAAAGTATTGCTGGGTACTTTTAGTTTGAAGCCTTTTTCTAGCATTACTAAAAAGTCTTGGGTAGTCATTTCTTTTTGATGTGCTTCTAGTGCTATTTCCTTTTTCAAAGGGGCAATTCCTACCAATGCTTTGGCCTCTAAACTAAAAAGCCTAGCTTTTCCGACTGCAAAACCCATAGTAGTAGGCACAGGTGAGCTAGGCACCCAACCTAACGTAACGGTAGTGCTATCTAAAGAAACAGCATCTTTTTCTATGTTTACAAATTTTGACATACCCAAGGGGTCTGTCCAGCTATCATTTATAGCACCAGCGCCTGTAAGTTCGGTTGTAAGCAAATTATAAGAAAGTACCATTTTACTGTTCAGATTGGGGTCATGTTGCGTAGGTTTTATTTTCATGTTGGCAAGCACAGTAAGCAAATTATTTTTGATGCCGCCCATTGTACTCAAAATGCTAATTTGTTTTATGGTAAATTGTGTGCCTATCTCCTCAGAAACATTTACTGTGATGGGTGCATCAGAAAAATCTAAGCCTGCTTGTAGTTGCATTTGTGAGGGGCTAACCAATGCCGTAAAATCAATAAAAGGAGCTTCAATTTTCAATGCTTGACAGAGTGTTTTTAATTTTTTTTGGGTATCCGCCTTTCCTTCAAGCAAGAGACTATCTTTCTTGATTTTAAGATGTAGGTCTTCTAATTCAAGTGCTTCAACTATCTCATAATTTGGAAAATTTTTGAGCTGTTCGGGAGTAATTTCTGTTTCAAGGTTAAGAGGTTTGAGTGTCCCCACAAAATCAAAAGTGCCAAGCTCCTCAATATTGATATTGTATCCACTTGCAGTCTTGGTATAGGAGAGTGTTCCGAAGCTAGGAATATTGATGGTATTTTGTGCATAAAGTTGGAAAGAAATTATGAGCAATAAACAGGCAATGAGGTGGCTTTTCATAAGATTCTCTAATATTTTAAGAAATCGTCTTTTTTAATTTTATTTTGGGCACTGATAATGAATCTACATCTTGCCCTAACGGATGAGATGTTTGGCAAGTTGGCAAAATCATCAAAAAATAAATTAACAAAAGATAATAAATATAAGGCTATGGACCTAATTTTCCTTTGTTGGAAAGCCGCTTTCTGATTCGGCTCAAAGAAACAGGTGTGATGCCTAGCATACTGGCAATGTATTTATCAGGTACGCGTTGGGCAATATTAGGATTGGCAGCAATAAACTCAAGGTAACGCTCCTCAGGAGAATATAATGTAAAAGAATAGACGCGCTTGATAAGCCTTTGTAATAATACCTGAAAAACATCTTTTCTACTTTTTTCTAGTTTTGGATTTTGCAACACCAAAGTTTCAAGAACATCTTGTGAGAGCGTAAGTACAGTAGTAGGCTCTAAGGCTTGGCAAAAATATTGAGCAGGCTGTTGGAAAAAAAATGTATCGTAGCTTGCAAAGACGTGGTTTTCCCAGTGTAAAAAATTAGTAACTTCTTCCTTGTTTTCTTTGACCTTAAACTCTCGTACTATCCCACTCAAAACAAAAAAAATATCTTTCTTTTCCTCTCCTGCCTTGATGAGATATTGGTAAGGTTTAAAAACTCTTAGCTCGGCTGTTTGCACCAAAGGGAGGACATCATTGAAGCTGATTTCAATGTCTAGTTGGTAAGTCTGCTTTATTTTCTCAAAGTCTAACATCTATTTTCCTGATGACAGAATGTTTAGCAAATAGATTTGGATTTCAAATTCAATTTAAGGGGTGCAAGTCAAATTTCCCTTTTTAGCCACCCCACCTTTTCCTTCTCCTCAAGAGAGGGTAGAAGGAAGTCAATTTGACTTGCACTTAATCTAAGAGATATTGTTGATTGATGCAAGTAATTTAAGTTTGTTTTTCGCTTTTTCTCTCCTCCCCTCAACTTTTTGGAAAGATGATTAAGTAAATCGACCTTTTTATACTTGTAAATTATTGATAGTCAGATGCTTACTTACATCAACAATTAATAGTTCACTATTCCTTTCAGATGTCCCTACACAACAAGTAGTCTAACAATTAAGTGTATATGCTATTTTTACTTGATTTGAGGCTTATTTTTATTATTCTTCAAGATTATTTTTAAAAAAACAGTTCTCTTTTACTCCATATACCCTAAGTTGCAACCTAGGGGCTATGGAGTAAAAGAATTTTCAAAGCATACACACTTTAATTAAGGATTACCACATAACCTTTCAAAAAGCGGGGTCGCATAAAGTTATTTTTTAGAAGACTTCACACAGCAGGCGAGTTGGTCAAAAACCAATCCCTCATTCTTTTATACTTCGCTTGTAGTATTCTAGCAGCAAGGCATATTGTTTTTTATAATGCTCCATGTCGTTGTTTCTTTGTTTTGAAAACTCCAAGCGTTTGAAATAATGAATGGCTTTGGTTTCATTTTCTACAATCAAAAGATAAGGATAGTCTAGTTCGTGGCTATAAATCCCCTTTTTATTGTAAACCCCTAGCGAGGCATAGTAAGGGATTATACTGTATTTCTTTTGACTTCGGTTGAGATAAGCATTCATAGTAAGAGACTCTACCGAAGTAAGCAAACCCCTGTTTTTAGTCAAACGAGCAAACAAGAATCTAGCTTCATCTTCGTAGAGTGTTCTAGTAAGACTGTCAAATTGCATCTCTTGGTAGTCCGTTGCATTGCCAATGAGTGTTTGAAAAGCTGCTTCTATCATGTGTTTGGCTTCCCTTGATTTCTCTTTCAGGTAATGAGTCTTAGGATTGGTAATCATTACATCTTCTAAGATAAGATAATTGATAATCTTTACTTCATAACCATACAAAAAAGCCACAGGCGGAAACAGTGTAAAATCTTCTAAGGGAAATTTCTTATTTTTTTGGGCACTTGCTACCATACTGTTGCCAAGGCACAGCAGCAGTACAAGTAGCCAATTTCTAGTACTAAGCATGGGTTAAAATACAAGTTTAAAGTGATAATAATTAAACCCTCTCAATCCAATTACCATCTTCTTTGATGAGGTTGATGAGTTCATCTACGGCTTTCTCGCTCGGGACGCTCTTTTTCATGACTTCTTGTCCTTTGTAGAGTGTAATTTTGCCTTTTCCTGAGCCTACATAGCCATAATCGGCATCAGCCATTTCGCCTGGGCCATTTACGATACAGCCCATAATGCCAATTTTCACCCCTTTGAGGTGGTCAGTACGTTTGCGAATCATGGCGGTAGTTTCTTGCAAATCAAACAAAGTACGTCCGCAGCTCGGGCAAGAGATGTACTCGGTCTTAGTCATGCGTGTACGGGCGGCTTGCAAAATTCCGAAAGAAAGGGCATTAAGCATTTTTACTTGCTCGAGGGCTTCTTTTTTATCCTCAGCATATCTATCCAAACTCAGCATTACGCCATCGCCCAAGCCATCTATCAGCAAGCCACCTACATCAGTAGAGGCATGTAATTGAAGGCTTTCTGCATCTAGAGTATGTGAATAAGTGCGGTGAATGACTACAGGTGTCTGAATATTCTTGCTTGTCAGGTGTTCTATCGCATTGCGCAAGGTCTGTAAAGCATTGGGCTGATTGGTAGAAAGCAAAATCGCAAAGTCTTTAGCATCTAAATCAGCATCGCTTGTTTTGATATAGCCTTTTTTACGGAGTGCTTCCAAGACTTCTTCTTTATAGACATCTTTGGTATCTAAGCGCACAAAATTAAGTCCTTCATCTCCTCCTGCAAAAGATTTTGGGTAAGGATAGAAAATATCACTTTGCTCAAAGAGCGGATAGCTCCAATGACTGTCATCTTTTGCCATCCAAGCCGTTTCGTGTCTGCAAATTGCTTTTAAGCCATTGGGCATCATAAAAGGCACTTCAGTATCACTCAGATAGACAAAATCAGCGGCAGTATCATTGCTCCCCCATTTATCAAGGGCAGGCAAATAACTATAGCCAAAAGATTTGAAGTCTTCTACAGCAATTTCTTGGATGGCCGAAAAATCAGCAATCACTCGTGGCACATTGTCTTTGCCAAAGTTAAAAACCTCAGCGGTTTTGCGTCTTTCGTATTCAAATGGATTTTTGAGCGGTGCAGTGGCTGCCTCGAGAGATGACTGAACAGGGTTTTGATAGCTAGGCTCTGAATCATATCTGCTTACTAATTTCCTGCCTACGGGCATCTCAAACTCAGGCTCTTCGGTAAGCGAAACCCTGACTGTATCTCCCAAGCCGTCAGCAAGTAGCGTACCTATGCCTACTGCTGATTTTATTCTGCCATCTTCGGCTTCGCCTGCTTCGGTCACGCCCAAGTGCAGCGGATAGGGGCGCATGCCCTGTGCCTCTAATTGATTGACTAAAAGGCGGTATGCCTGCACCATTACTTGAGTATTAGAAGATTTCATAGAAATCACGATATTGTGAAAATTCTCGTCTTCGCAAATTCTCAAAAACTCAAGGGCAGATTCTACCATTCCCATGGGGTTGTCGCCAAAGCGGTTCATGATACGGTCTGAGAGCGAGCCGTGATTTGTGCCAATGCGCATGGCTGTGCCATATTCTTTACAGATTTTGACCAGCGGCACAAATTTTTCTCTGATGCGGTCTAGTTCTTCTTGGTATTGGGCATTAGTATATTCTATGATTTCGAAGCGTTTTTTATCGGCATAATTGCCCGGATTGACGCGTACCTTTTCTACAATGCGGGCGGCAAGCTCGGCAGCATTGGGCGTGAAGTGAATGTCAGCCACAATGGGTGTATTGTAGCCACGCTTGCGAAGTTCTTTTTTTATATTTTCTAGGTTTTGAGCTTCTTTGAGGCTGGGTGCAGTGATGCGGACGTACTCGCAGCCAGCTTCTATCATTCTGATGGATTGCTCTACGCTTCCGAGTGTGTCCATGGTGTCTATGGTGGTCATAGATTGCACTCTGATGGGGTTGCTCCCTCCTAGTGGCACATCGCCAATGTTTACCTCAATACTTTTGCGGCGTTGGTACTCAATGAGTGAGGTAGCATATTTAAAGTCGCGAATTTTCTGGGCAAGTGTGGTAGATTCCATAAAATGTTAAAAATTTTTGATGATTCAAAACTACAAAGCAAACTCTAAAATGGGTAAAAAGTTAGGGAAATGTTGGCAGAATTGCTGAAAATAAGCCTTGCTAATAAAAGATGAAAAAATTTTACCTAATACCTTGCATTACATACTACCTTTTATTATCTTTGTGCAGTGAATAGTAAAAAACCATTAAAACGGCTAATATGAATTTAGAAAACACTCAAATACAGATGCGCAAGGGCATTCTTGAGTTCTGTATTTTGCATATCATTTCGCGGGGCGAGGTGTATTCATCAGATATTTTGCGAGAGTTAAAAGATGCTCGGATTATTGTAGTAGAAGGCACATTGTACCCTTTGCTCAATAGGCTTCGCAAAGCAGAACTGGTAGATTATAGCTGGAAAGAATCTAGCTCAGGTCCTCCGCAGAAGCATTTCCAACTGACCGAAAAGGGGCAAGATTTTTTAGTAAAACTCAATGAAACTTGGGTGGAACTAGTAGAATCAGCCAATCAAATCATTACCAAAAGCCGTGTAGAGGCTTTTCATAAGCAAATGCCTCAAATAGGAATGAATAATAAATAATTTGTACAATTAGGGCAAAATAGTATAGTTCAAGT
>CAYZQI010000194.1:0-7917 GCA_964480455.1 uncultured Cytophagaceae bacterium | reverse complement strand
GTACTTTTGACAAGGAAAGTGCTGCAAAATCCCACCTCCATATAGCTTAGGCGTTCTCTGCAAGCTGAAAACCCAACCGCACGGTCAAGCACATTTGTTTTTCCCCGACACACAAGCCAACCGCTGAAAAAACAAAAGAGCTTGCCCTTTGCCACCGCTAACAAATGAAGTGATATTTTTTAACCTCATTTAGTGAGATAAAATAAAATGTTGGTTATTTTTGTGAATTGAAATTGCAACTTAAAACAACTCAAAAATGAACCGAATAAAACAGGTTTTAGAAGAAAAAGGAATAAAACAGGTTTGGCTCGCTGAGCAATTGGGTAAGAGCTATAATATGGTAAATTCTTATGCCCAAAACAGAAGACAACCGAGCATAGAAGACTTATACAAAATAGCTGAACTACTGAAAATAGATGCGAGAGATTTATTAACGGAGAGCCCAAATAAGAATGATTAAAACGAAATTAAAATTTATAGACCTGTTTGCGGGGCTCGGTGGCTTTCATAAGGCATTGCACGAACTTGGACACGAATGTGTGTTTGTAAGTGAACTTGACCCTACCTTACGACAAGTTTATCAGGAAAATTGGGGAATTGAAGCCCAAGGAGACATAAAAAAAATAGTTGACAATGATAATATAGACTCAATTCCCGAACACGACATTTTATGTGCAGGATTTCCGTGCCAACCATTCTCAAAAGCAGGAAAGCAATTAGGAAGAGATGATGACAGAGGAACTTTATTTGACGAAATTGCCAAAATTCTTGCATTTAGAAAACCAAAATTCTTCATTCTTGAAAATGTGCCATTTATCAAGCAACACGACAACGAAGAAACTTGGAATTATATGCACAATGAACTTTCAAATTTGGGTTATACGGTTGACCACCAAGTATATTCTCCCCAAGATTTTGGAGTGCCCCAACACAGAAAAAGAATTTTTATTGTAGGCTCATTAATTGGGCTTGACCATTTCTCATTTGATGAAATTGACGAACAAAAAACACCTCTAATTGACATACACCAATTCATTGAAGAAAAACCAAAATTATTCAAAGAACTGCCAAAGGCAAATCAAGAATGCTTGAAACTTTGGCAAACATTCATTGACCAAATTCCAAAAGAAACCAAACTACCTGGATTTCCAATTTGGGGAATGGAATTTGGAGCCACCTACCCTTATGAAAAATCATATCCATTAAAGTTATCCGCAAAAAACTTGGGCGAATACAAAGGGAATTTTGGAAAAGTCTTAAAAGGGATGAGTAAAAAAGACCAACGAGCCAATTTACCGAGTTATGCAAGAGTAGAAAAGGCTTTTCCAAGTTGGAAGCGAAACTACATACGACAAAGCAGAGATTTTTACAACGACAACAAAAAGCACATAAACGGTGTTGTGGCAAAAATTGCCGAATACCCTTCACAAAGTTGGCAAAAGTTAGAATGGAATGTTGGTGATGGAGAAAGAAAATTAGAAAACTACATTCTGCAATTCAGAGCTTCGGGAATTAGGGTAAAAAAGGTCGATTTTTTTCCATCGCTTGTTTGTACAAACACCCAAATTCCAATCATAGGTTGGCAAAAACGCTACATCACAAAAGAAGAAGGTTTGAAATTGCAATCTTTGGAGGGAATTACATTGCCACAAAATGACAATGCAGCTTTCAGGGCTTTAGGAAATGCAGTAAACTCTAAAATTGTCAAATTAATCGCAGAAAAACTTATAGAAGTACAACCTGACAAGCCTAAAGTAAATGGCTCTCAAAATGTCATCAATGGAACTCACATAAATTCTGATAAAACAAATGAATTAAGCTATGAAAGAATTGAATAATGTAAACATCCGACCAGGTGTAACGATTCTTTCTGTTTTAAAGCACCTTAATTACAAATCATATTATGCATTAGCCGAATTTGTTGACAATGCTATCGACAGTTATCTAAAAAATGAAGAAGAATTAAAAAAGATTGAAGGTGCAGACTTTAAATTAAGAGTAGATATTGAGTTTGACACCAATAACAATAGAATCAACATTAAAGATAATGCCGCTGGGATTCATTCAAGTGATTACCAAAGAGCTTTTAGAACTGCCGAATTACCTCCTGATAATACCCGACTATCAGAATTTGGTATGGGAATGAAATCTGCCGCTTGTTGGTTTTCCAACAAATGGCAGGTTAAGACAAAAGCAATTAATGAAAATGTTGAACGTACAGTAGTTTTTGATATTTCAAAAATTGTAGAAGATAAAATCCAAGAATTGCAAATTGACACTAAAACTGCCAACTCTGATTCACATTACACTCTAATTACGCTATACGGAGTTGAGGAAAAAATGCCCGTAAGAAGAGGACTTGGAAAGGTAAAAAGACATTTAGCAAGTATTTACAGAGATTTTTTCAGAAAGGATATTTTAGACCTATACATTAATGGAGAAAAACTAACTTACAAAACTCCGAAAATTTTAAACACTGCTTATTATGAAACGCCTGATGGTAAAAACATAAAGTGGAAACAAGAAGTTGATTTTGACTTTGGTGATGACCATAAAGGAGGAAAATTAAGAGCCAAAGGATTTGTTGCCATTATGGAAACTATGTCTGTAAGCGATAGCGGATTTGCCTTATTTAGACGAGGAAGAGTAATAGAGGGGAGTGCGGACAATGACGAAGGATTTAGACCTCCTGCTTTATCAGGTTCTTTGGGTAGTCATAGATATAAAAGGCTTTTTGGGGAATTACATCTTGAAGGTTTTAAAGTAAGCCACACAAAAGATGGTTTTCAATGGGATGACAATATGGAAGCCTTTTTGGAAATTTTGAAGGAAGAATTGGAAAGCGAAAACTCCATTCCAATTTTAAAACAGGCTGATAAATACAGAGTTCGTGAAAGTGCTAAGAATTATCAAAAAGTCTCAAAAAAAGTAGTTGATAACACTACAGAAAAAATCCAAAACAACATTTCTCAAGATGTACAAAATGTTGTTGCAAAACCAATTCCTGATAAAGTTGAAGAACCCTCACTAAAAGAAGTTTCTAAATCGTATCATAAAAAATTCCCATTAAGTATTTCCAACATTGATTATATGGTTCATATAGAATTATCGTATGACGAAACCATTGATGAATTAATTCAAGTTGGAGACCATTTAATTCCTGAAAAAACTCCAAACTTTAAAAATATTGGAGTTAGATTATCCTTGATTCACCCTTTTATGATTGAGTTTGCAGGGGATGACCACAAAGTAATTGAACCATTATTACGAATTGTTGTCGCATTAGGTTTGTCTGAAATTATCGTGAAAAAATCAGGTGCTCCGATAACGGAGTTAAGAAATAATATGAACGAACTTTTACTTGGTTCATTATCAAAATTATAACGTATGTCCGAAACTGAAAACATAAATATAATGTCTGACGCTACACCAAATAGTAACAATTGGACACCTCAATATGGCGAAGAAACAGAAAAACTTTTAGACAAAGTTTTTGGTGATGACACAGATGCCAAAGAAAAGGTTAAAGAAGAAACTTACCACATTATGAAATTGTGTGGCAATCCAAATGAAGCGACTAATAACGATACAGGATTGGTTTTTGGCTACGTTCAAAGTGGAAAAACATTGTCTTTTACTACGCTAACCGCTTTGGCAAGAGACAACGATTATCAAATTGTAATTGTGCTTGCAGGCATTTCAACAAATTTGGTCAACCAATCATTCAACAGACTACAAAATGATTTAGGCGTAAACCAAGGGTTTCATAGAAAATGGGTAATGCTTAACAATCCCAAAGACCCAAGCCGAAATCCGCAAGATAAAAACACCATTCAGAGAGAACTTCAAAATTGGAAAAAGCCCAACACTCCTGATGACTTCAAAAAAACATTACTGATTACAGTAATGAAAAACACAAGTCATTTGAAAAATTTGTTTGCGGTACTAAAAAAACTTGATTTATCAAACGTTCCTACTTTGATAATTGATGACGAAGGAGACCAAGCAAGTATGAACACTAAAGCAAGTTCCAATGCTAAAAGGGCAAAAGAAACAGGCATCCATACCGAGCAAGAAATGAGTACAATTTATGGCAGAATCAGAGATTTAAAAAACATATTGCCACATCATACATTTATTCAATATACCGCTACTCCGCAAGCTCCTTTATTTATAAATATTTTTGATAATCTATCGCCCAATTTTATTCAATTATTGACTCCCGGAGATAAATACACAGGAGGTAGAGCATTTTGTTTGGAAAACCATTTTATAATAAGGCAAATCCCCTATTCCGAAATTTACAGTGACGAAAATATATTTGATGAAGCACCTGAAACTTTAAAAGAAGCTATGCGAACTTTCTTTTTAAGTGTTACATCGGGACGATTATTTGGTGCAAAAAAGGGAAATCCGAAAAACCGCTCAATGATGGTACACCCATCTCGTTTAGTAGATGACCACGGTATTTATTATGAATGGGTTACTCATATAAAAAACCTTTGGGAAAAAGTTTTATTGGAAAGACCCGATAATGACGAAACCAAACAGCAAATAATTTCAGAGTTCAGAGACGCTTATAAAGATTTGAAAGCAAATGCTCCAGAAGTTCAACCTTTTGAAGAGCTTTTGGAAACATTGGGGCATAATATCAGTAGTACAGCAGTCGAACAACTCAACTCAAAGGCAGGAAGTTTGGTTGATTGGAGTAGCAATTATTCTTTCATTCTTGTTGGTGGTCAGGCTATGGACAGAGGGTTTACAGTTGAGGGCTTGACCATTACCTATATGCCAAGAAATAAAGGCGTTGGGAATGCAGACACCTTACAGCAAAGAGCTCGTTTTTTTGGCTACAAAAAAGATTATTTAGGTCATTGTCGAGTTTATCTTGATGCAGAAAACGTCCACTTGTTTAGTGAGTATGTCAATCACGAAGAAGATATACGAAAAAAACTATTAGAACATAAACTTTCGGGGCAACATCTAAACGAATTGGAAAGAAGATTTGTCCTTGATGAAATGTTTAAGCTAACAAGGAAAAATGTACTGTCCGAAGATTTGACAAGAACCACTTTTGGCAACAAATGGGTTAGAATAAGAGCTCCACACGACAGCGAAATAATCATCGAAAGTAATAGAGCAGCAGTTGATTCATTTACTGAAAAATACAAGGAGTTATTTTCAGAAGACGAAGGGCATAAGGACAGAACAGAAGAGCAAAAACATCTTGTAGCAAGCCTGCCATTAAAAGACTTGTTTACAGATTTATTGAATGAACTAAAATTTACAAGACAAACAGATTCTACCACCTTTACAAATCTAAAATCTGTAATTGATTTATATACAGATGAATTTCCTCCTGAAGATAGTTTTGTTTATCTAATAGCCAAAGGGGATGCAAGAACAAGAAGATTAAAAAAGGATGAAATTCAACAGTTATTTCAAGGTAAAAACCCAAGAACAGGAGAAGTTATTTATCCAGGAGACGAAAAGATAAAGTCTGATGATTTTGTAACAGTTCAAATTCATAACCTTGACTTCCGTGATACCGAATATAAAAACATAATCTCAATTGCAGTTTGGATTCCCGCTCGTCTTTCACAATCATTAATTTCTAAAGAGAATGATTGATTTAAAGAAGATATATGACAAACTTCCTTTGCCACAAAAGCCAAGTTCCAACAGCTTTTCAGCAAAAGCCATTAAGGGATTTGAGAATCATAGAATTGCCAAAAACTCCAATGATAACCCAAGCCTACTAATTTTTATTTCAGAAAGCAACCAAGATTTTTTTGTTGCAAATCAAAACCTGTTTAATATCAAAGTAACGCACAATGTAAAATGCGAAATTGAGACAGATAAGAAAGTAAGTCATAATAACTTTTCTGTCGTTTCTTATATCGGTCAAAATGAGGACGTCAAAGACGTTTTTTTGAAAACTTGTCAAGTATTGATAAAATCACTTGGTCAAAACCCATCAAATAAGAGAATAAAGCAGACTGTAGATAAATTTATTGAGTTATTCAAAGCAATAAAAGAACCGCCAAGAAAATCCATACAAGGACTTTGGAGTGAACTATTTTTAATAGAACAGTCCGATTTTCCTGAAAAAGTCATTTTGGGTTGGCACAGCATTCCCGAAGAAAAATTTGATTTCAGTTTTGATAAATTACGAATAGAAGTAAAAAGTTCTGCCACAGAATCAAGAATACATCATTTTAGTTCGGCTCAATTAAATCCAATCAACAATTTGGAAATTATCATTGCTTCAATTCTTGTAAACACGAGCGTTGCAGGATTAAGCGTTATTGATTTAATGAAGAAAATCAACAGCAAATTGGATGATTTTCCAAAACAAAAAGAGAAGTTACACCTTTTGGTCTATTCAACATTAGGAATTGATGTTGAAAAAGTCAATGAAATCAAATTCAATTACGAATTAGCAAAAGAATCTTTACGGCTTTATAAGTCAGAGGATATTCCCAAGATTGAAAGCACCAACATTCCAAAAGAAGTTTCCAACGTTAGATTTACAAGTAATTTGATAAATTCTAAACCTATTGATTCGGGTTTTGACGAACTCTTACGACCTTATTTAAAAGACAATTAACAGCGAATAAAATGGAAGATAACAAATCCCAAATAGTCATTTATCAGACAGAAAACGGAGAAACAAAGTTAGACGTTCGTTTTCAGGACGAAACCGTTTGGCTTACCCAAAAATTGATGGCGGAGTTGTTTCAGACTTCCGTTCCCAATATCAATATGCACCTTAAAAACATTTTTGAAGAGGGCGAATTGGAAGAAAATCGAACTATTAAGGAATTCTTAATAGTTCAACAAGAGGGAAGCCGAGAGGTAAAACGGAAACAGGTTTTTTATAATCTTGATGCTATCATTTCGGTTGGATACCGTATAAAATCACACATTGCGACCAAATTCAGGCAATGGGCAACCAAGCATTTGAGAGAATACATTGTAAAAGGGTTTGTTTTAGATGATGAACGTTTGAAAAACCCTGATTTGCCGTTCGACTATTTTGAAGAATTGGAAAGACGGATACAAGATATTCGTACTTCCGAAAAACGGTTTTACCGAAAAATCACGGACATTTACGCCACAAGTGTGGATTACGACCCTACTTTGGACATTAGCATTGAGTTTTTTAAAACAGTTCAGAATAAACTGCATTGGGCAATTACAGGGCAGACGGCAGCCGAAATAATCACGGAACGAGCCGACAGTTCAAAAGAGAATATGGGCTTGACCACTTGGAGAGGTGCTCAAATCAGAAAAACAGATGTTTCCATTGCAAAAAATTACTTGAAAGAAAAAGAACTATCGGCCTTGAACAATTTGGTGGAACAATACCTGATTTTTGCACAAGGACAAGCCCAACGAAGAGTGCCAATGTATATGAAAGATTGGATTGAAAAATTAAATGGTTTCTTGACACTCAATGACAGGGAAATACTGAACAATGCGGGAAGCATCTCCCACGAATTGGGAAAAGCAAATGCGGAACGGGAATACGAGAAATTTAAGGAGAATCGACAAAGAACAATCGGTGAAGGCGACTTTGAAGAAGCGATTAAAAAGATAGAAAACAAGAAACGGAAATAATGCCAACGCTAAAACCATACACATTGCCAAGTCGCACCAGCCCACACGCAAGCCAAAACTTGGCAAAGAGTATGGTTTCCCCAACGCTGACGGACAAGCGGAACGGAAAGAAAGCCAGCAGAGAACATTGTGTATAAGCAATAGCGGGGAAAGTGCGAAATTGAAAGGAAATGAATATTAATATAGGTAAGTGTTTAACCGAACAGTAAGTGCATCAAATCCGCTACTGCTCATACACGAGACCGTTAGGTAATATTATAGAGAAAAAATTTGAAAGGCTACGCATTCAAGACT
>CAYZQI010000193.1:0-7925 GCA_964480455.1 uncultured Cytophagaceae bacterium | reverse complement strand
TAGTTCCCCTTCCTCACCCAAAAAATCAAGTTGATAAGGGAGTGTTTTTTCTAGCTTGTTACAAGGTAATAAACTGAAAGGACTACAATCTTGAGCTTGTGCGTAAATTGTATTAATGAAAAGCAATAAAAAAATCCAATAGTTCAGTTGTCCAATTTTCCCCAAGCAAAAATTTAGTTTGTGTGTTTCCATGACATTGCTGTTTAAACTAATTTGGTGTCATTAAAAATTAAAATAGTTTGTGTGTAACATTACTTTTTTTGTAAAAATATCTTTTCTGTATGGCTGCAACATTGGCAGCACAAAAAGATATTTTTATCAAATGCTAATTAAAACATACTAATATGCTATAACTATTCAGTTAATAAAATTTAATTGAACTTACACCTTATTTGATGTAAAAGGAATTGAAGACTATTTGCGATGCTATGATTGAAGACAAAAGGTTATCCCTTTTGATTATTGTTACAAAACTATATAAATAAGATGTAACAAAAAAGATTTTTGTAAAAAAAAGTGAAAAAAAATTTAATTTTTTACATTGTAAGGATTGGGAAAGTAAATCACTTTTTGTTATTATTAAAATACTTTTTAAACAAACATTTTTCATATCAACAATCGCCTAATAATCTTTTTGATTTTTCGTTCTTAAATGCAGAAATAGATTTTCTAATCAAAACATTCTCTGGTATTGGATACTTGAGTATTTTTGTGATGACAATTGAATCTTTTTATTACATCAAGCTTGGTGCGCCAAAATGTCTGCACATAGTTAGTTTAAATTATTGGTAAGCCATTTCAGGATAAAAAAACCATTAATCATTGACAATTACTCACTCATATATATATGTATTCTATCAATCTTAGGATTTTTGTTTTCATTTTGCTATGCTTACCAAGTGTTTGTCAGGCTCAAGATGCCCACTTTTCGCAGTTTTATGCTAGCCCTACAGCTTTTAACCCAGCATTTACGGGCATTACACAGCAAAGTCGATTCAATTTTAATTTTCGCTCGCAATGGCCTCAGTTGCCAGGGGAGTTTCTTAGCTATCAAGTAGGCTACGACCAAGGCTTTGAGGAAAATCAAAATGGTTTGGGTTTGCTATTTTCACTTGACCAAGCAGGTTCGGCAGGGGTACGCTCACTACAAGCCCAAGCATTGTATGCTTACAGCGTGTCCTTTGGTGATGCAGTACTGAGGGCAGGTCTAAACTTGGGCTATGGCAACCGAAGTCTTAATCATTATTTGCTACTTTTTGGCGACCAATTGAGCGAGATAGGTAGTACAGGTGCAGGTACTCAGGAAACCGACCTCGAGAATATCAATATCAATTATTGGGAAGTAGGTACAGGATTTTTGTTTTATACAGAAAATCTGTGGCTTGGCGTGTCAGGGCATCATCTTAACCGCCCCAACCAATCTTTGGTAGGCAATGATGACCGCCTGCCAAGGCGTATCTCAGTACATGGGGGTTATAAATTTATGTTTTATGGGCATAGCCGCAGCAGACGTGATGGCTACAATATGTCTTTTAGTCCTGCTTTTTACTACAGTCAGCAAGGTAATGTAAAACAACTTGACCTTGGTGCAAACGGATTTATAGACCCACTCATTGTAGGGCTATGGTACAGAGGTATCCCTATTTCCAATGCTTACAATGGAGCTTTGGTAGCGATGGCAGGCTTTCGCTACAAAGGCTTACAGTTTTTGTATAGCTTTGATACACCTATGGGTAGGTTCAATGCCGCCGCAGGTGGCGCACACGAAATCTCAATGGGACTAGACCTAGGAGGATTTGCTGAACGCAAACGCTTCAAAAGAAGGGGGGGAATGATTGATTTTCCAAATTTGGTGCATTGATTTAACTTTTTTACTGTAACCACATAGGAAAGTCCTGTATTAATTATCAAAAGAGGCTTGTACTTTTACAAACCTCTGTTATTTATAATGCTTATTTACCTGCTATAAACTCTTGGCAAGCAAGGGCTGGGTCTTCTGTCTTCATAAAATTCTCGCCCATCAAAAAGCCTTGATAGCCAATTGCCCTTAACTCTTGAATTGTAGTAAATTGGCTCAATCCACTTTCTGATATTTTCACAAATTCGCCGGGTATTTTTTCGGCTAGGGTGCGTGAGGTATCAATGCTTACTTCAAAGGTTTTTAGATTACGATTGTTCACCCCTACTATGTCTATTTGCTCACAAAGGCTTTGCACAAGTTCCTCAAGGTTGTGAACTTCTAAAAGTACCTCTAAGCCAAGACCCTTGGCAAAAATAGCCAGTTGCTGTAGCTGTATGGGTGCTAAACAAGCTGCAATCAGTAAAATTACATCAGCACCCATGGCTTTGGCAGCTATGATTTGGTATTCGTCTATCATAAAATCTTTACGAAGCATAGGAATATTCATGTGCTGACGTGCTGAGGTAAAATCTTGCTCACTTCCTCCAAAAAAATGCTGGTCTGTAAGCACTGAAAGCCCTGCTGCACCTGCTTCCTGATAGCCTTGCGTGATTTTACTGGCATCGGCGTGCTGGTTTATCCAACCTTTGGAGGGAGATTTTCGCTTAAATTCTGCAATAATACCACTACTACCTTCTTTCTGAAGGCGTGCCTTGAGCGAAATCACTGGCTTTTCAAAGTAATTAGATTGCTCAAGCTGCTGAATTGGCTTTGCTTGCTTTTGAGCTGCTACTTCTTCTTTTTTATACTGTACTATGGTTTCTAATATGTTCATATATTCTATTTTTTGATTAAAAAAAACGCCCTCACAGGCAAGTGGTCACTGATGTCGGTACAAAGTGGATGCTGAAATACCTCTGTTTTAATCAACGCTTTGTGAAGCTGCTTGTTAGGTAAAATGTGGTCAAGCTGTCGTTGTGGGTTCTCAGAAGGGTGCGAAAAGACGGATTTGCCTTCAAAAGGATCTATAAATTTTACCTTTTTTTTGCCTGCTAGTAAAGACTCAAATTCTTTGCTACCTTGGATACAGTTCAAATCTCCCATCACAGCTTGCCTTACACGCCTGTCTTCCCTCTGAAAACGTACACACTGCCCCAGCAAAAAATTGATTTGTCCTTTTCTCATAGCTTCATCACGCTCATTTCTGCCTGCTTTAAGATGCAGCCCATGTATAATCAACGAATAATCTGGACGTGGCAACACTTCTACAGACACCATTCTCGTATTGATGTTTTTTTGTGTTTCTGGGCGACCTTCTCTATCTAGGCTACCTTCTACGGGTGTGTAAACAGCCCCATAGCCATGCACGGTACCCAGCGGCACTTTACTCATAAACACTACATTCATGTACCAATCGGGCGAGGGAACAGCAGCAAAAAATACATATCCCATATCTTCTAAATATCTTTTGGCTATGCTTTCTATCAATGGCTGCGATTCAAATTCTTGCAGGACAACTACATCAGCATTGAGCGCACGCAGAACAGTAGCAAATTTTTCTGCACGCTGCCATACTTTGGCTGAATCTGCTTTATCTTCACGTTGATTTCTAATATATGGATTATCGAATTGGTCTATAAAATGCTCTACATTCCAAGTTACCAAGGTAAGTGTATCTCTAGAACTTGGCTGATAGTCGCTAGGAAGTGCTGCTCCATAATGCTTTTGTGCTGTGCCAAATTGATAAGTAAATATCAATATAGCCAAAGAAAATACTTTTTTCATGTTTTTTGAGTTCAGTTTGATGATAAACTTTGTAAATTTTTGTTTTTTATGAGTTTGAGAACTGACCTTTATTGCCTTCGCAGGCACAAAAGTAAGAGCTAAACACCAAATTACAGAGGTATTAAGCAAATTTAATTTGGCAGATGTTTGTCATCAATCGCTGTTGTGTTTACTCAAAAGCGTTTTCTGCTCCTCCTAAACAAAAAGGTCTTTTAGGCTTCTTCTTTCCCAATGATATGTTCTATGCGCGTTTGTTTTTATCCCGTGCTTGATAAATTAATTGATGTCGTATGTCTTTATAGTAGGCATAGAACATAAAGTTGTTGCTGGCTGAACCTGCAAATCGAGAATATATTCTAAGGTATCAGTTGGCGATTGGGTACTCACCAGCAGATAAAAGATATTATCTTTTGTCCAAAAATTTGTAGCTTTATAGTAATTTAGCTCTAAACAGCAGCAAAGCATTGGCATCTTTTAACTTGTATTGTTTGATACCAACGGTACGTGAAGCAAGTCCTTAAGACGACCAAAAAAGCCATACACACTTGAGAGGTGGGCCACCGCAATAAATATTTTGAGTTTTTGGGTAGTAAGCACTACTCCTCCCAGAAATTTGCCTCTAATCTTATGAGAAGTAGGTTTCGTCTTTCAGAGAAGGTAGTATTGCTGCTTTCACTTCCTATGATATTGAGGCGGTCTTCTTGTCTATCAAGAGTAGATTCGGCAGCAAAATTATTTCCTGAACTGCTCAATAGGCGCAATTGCTTAAGCTGTCCACCGTTTCGGTCGAAGCGTCCTAGCATCACGTCTTGTCCTGAGAGTGGGTTTTGATGCCTGCCTACTGCAATCAGGTCACCATTCTGGGCTGACCACACATCTACAAATACTTCTTTGTATAGCACCATATTTTGTCGCCATTCTTCGGCGTTGCCTATAATGTCAAATTGTGCTATAAAAGCATTGCTACTATCAGAGCGAAGCGTATTGATTTCGCCTACGGTAACATACTTTCCATTGGGAAGCTGTGTAACTGAATGAGCAAGCCCTAAAATATTGAGTGTACTTTTGCCTTGGTAGTTGCCCTGGGCATCAAATTTAATGAGTAGTGGCTGGTCTATTTGCCTACCTGCTATCACAAAGCCTCCATCTTGGGTTTCAATGACAGATTCTGCCGAGCAGCTATTGCATAGCTCACGTGGTACTATGAAGGGGGCAGCTAACTTTCCTTGCTCTGAATAGCGGTTGATGATTATAGAAGGGCGACCTGCCGTAGCAAAAGTACCCACTACTAACAATGCTCCTGTTTCATCTTCTAGGGCATCTACAAACTTTTCATCTTTATCAGAGCGCACCAAAGTACGCCAAACTTCATTGCCAAAAGGATTAGTTTTAAGCAAAAAAGCATCATTGTCATTGCTTTGATATTGGAAATAGCCTAGCATAAGTACTCCACCACCAATGGTTTCTCTTACTGAGCGTACAATTATCTGCCCCGTACCAAAATTATTGAATTCTCTGGGCCAACCTGAGAGTATTTGCTGATTTGCACCAATTTTGGCCACAAACAGTGTGTTGATATCTTTTTGCCCTGCCACAATGAGTCCGCCTGAGGCAAGCGGATAAATAGCATAGCCTCGCTCATCATTACTTTCTTGCCCAAAGATGAAAGCTTGGTTCTCATCAGGGGTTTGTGTTTCTGGCAATACAATGATGGTCTTCTGGATTGAATCATCTTCCAGCCCTGTGGTTTTGTTGATACTTACGTGCAGTTTTACAGTATAATTTCCTATAGAGTCATAACTGAAAGTAGGGCTTGCAAGATTAGAAGTTTGCTGAAGTGCATCTCCAAATTCCCACAAAAAGCTGCTTGCGCCTGAGGTAGATGTCTTTGGTCGGAAAGTAACCGACTCACCTACACGCACTACCAGGGGGGCTTCAAAATCTGCATCAAACTCAATGAAAGGGATTTCATCATAAGAGCTACAAGCTTGTAAGCAAGCTAAGGCAAGGCTCAAAACAGCAATAGTAAAATTTTTCAGCATCATACAACGAGTGGTTATTTTTTTCAGAAACAATTTAAGCAAAAAGAATGATATTTCAAAGTAATTTCTTTTTTGAAACCCAATACATATTCATTTGAAACGCATCTACGTTTTTTTTCTTTCAAAAAGAGTAGATTTTATGTTAAAAACCCACTATTATACCACCATGTTAAGCACTATGCCCTAAAGGGTATTTGGAGAAGCTATACTGACTCCAATTACCAGTACATCATCTATTTGATTTTCGTGGCTAGTATTTTTCCAGTCTTCAAGGGTATTGTCCATGATTTCTTTCTGCTGTGCCATCTCCTTTGAATGTATTTCTAGCAGAAGCGTTTTGAGTTGCCTTATCATAAATTTTTTCCTCTGAGGCCCACCAAATTGGTCTTGGTAGCCGTCTGAGAACAGGTAAAAATGGCTGATAGCGTCTAGTGGGAGGGTATGTTTCGTAAAAATACGTTCTTGCTCTCGCTGCTCGCCACCAATTGATTTTTTATCGCCTTTGATTTGGTAAAGCTGATGGTCTTGAACGTAAATCAAGTGATGATGTGCGCCCGCAAATTCAAGTGTTTGCTGTGCTTTATCTATGACAACAATGGACAAATCCATGCCATCTTTGTTGTTATTTTCCTTTTGCCTTAATATTCTACGAATGCCTTTGTGCATTTTATTGAGAATGATATCTACTTCTATGATATTGCGGTTAATGATAATCTCGGTAAGCAAGTCATTGGCTATCAACGTCATAAATGCACCAGGTACGCCATGCCCCGTACAATCTATGGCAGCAAGAATTGTTTTATTGTCTTTTTCCACACAGTAGTAAGCATCGCCACTTACCACATCTTTGGGCTTGAAAAGCACGAAGTAGTCTTGGAGCAGCCTGTCTAGGTCATCTTTTCTTGGTAAGATGGCCTGCTGTATATTTTGAGCATAGTTGATGCTTGAGATAATTTGCTCTTGTTGTTTTTCTATGGCTATTTTTTGCCTATTGACGGTTTCTATGGTTATGTTAAGTTCTTCGTTGGTTTGTCTGAGTTCTTCGTTGGTTTCGGCTTGTTGGCGTGTGCGGAGTCTTACTTTTTCTTCTAGCTCTTCGTTGGTTTGTTTTTCTATACGGAGGAGTTCTTCAGTAGCTTGTTCTTTTTCCTTTCTAAAAATTCGGTATTTATCGCTCAGTGCCAAAGAGAGCAGCACTACTTCTAACACTGAGCCAATCTCCACGCCGTGCCTTGTAAAAAAATTAATAGGCAACTCTCCTGTATTAGAGTAAGTAATTCCTATTCCTCCTACCATATAACTTACCCAAGCCAACACATAAAACCTAGCCACTTTACGCTTTTTGCTCCATAAAATAATACCTACTGTAAGCAGTAGGAGGGTGTGAATCTTGAGTAAGTCATTTTCAAACTTAGTAGCCGACTTATAGGCAAGAATCATCACCATGCCCAAAACTGCCAACCCCATCATAATTCTAAAAATATGAATAAAAATAGGCGCGTATTTGCGAGTTTCTAAAAAAGAATTGGTAAACAAAGCGGTGCTAATGACAATGCCACACATCATTATTTTTCCATAGTAAATATTCATCTCTGGGATATTGGGCCAGATGTACTGAGAAGTGTAGCCACTCACAGTAGAAAATATGCTCAATGTGCAGAAAATAGTCAGGATATAATAAAGATAGCTTTTGTCTTTTAGAAAAATCCAAACAAAGAAATTGTAAAGCATCATTACGAGCAGACTGCCAAAATATAGCCCATACATCAGGTTGCGGTGGTATTGCTCATTGACAAAAAGGTCTTTTTGTAGCACTGCCAAGTCTATGGCAGTGGGTTTTCTACTATTGATTTTGACGTAAAAAGTGGTAGTGTTTTGTTTTTCTAGCTCTAAAGGGATACCAAAAGTAATGTAAGGCATTGCCCTATTATCAAAAGGAAGCCCTTGCCCCATGGTCTGTACTTGCCATTCATTATTTATTTTTTGATATATTTGAATGGTATCTAGCAATATCCAGTTGTACCTTAGTATCCAATCTTGGCTTGTAGGAGAATCATTTTTAACTGAAAACTTTACCCAGATATGATAAGGAAAATATCCAAATACGGGATTTTCAGTCTTATTGTGATAAAATTTATTTTGAATATCTGTCTGCTGAATATCCTCAAAAGTGGCTTGATTAGTTGAATCAATGTAGA
>CAYZQI010000192.1:0-8084 GCA_964480455.1 uncultured Cytophagaceae bacterium | reverse complement strand
AATACCTAATGAATATCTTTGCATAACACAAAGATACATTTTTTGAGGGAAATTTACAAGAGGCTTTCCACAAAATGCATACTCAGTACTCGCTTGGCGCAAGTTTAGCGAAGAGATGCTCGTACCGCTAATTTCCAAAAGTGTCCGTTTTCCGCCAAAGGCGAAGGACTTTGAATTACTAAAATACCGAAAAAACAAAACCTCCCTCCATTCACATCTTAGCCAAACGCACCAACACACAAAATCCCACACCTGAGGTGGGAAGCGAATGTTTCTTGAAAAACCAAGTCCAAGCACCGCTTCGCTCATGCTTGGACTTGGTGGCTGATATACCTTCAGATGCCTATGGCATGACAATAGGGGCAATATACGCTGTCATGCCGTAGGCATCTGCTGTACTGCGTAGCCCACCGCAGCGAATTTGGTATAAACTCAGCATTTTTTATTGTCATGCCGTAGGTAGCTGCTGTACTACGTAGCTTTCAGCATAACTCTTGTCAGGCATTAGAAACAGCAGTTGCAGACCATAGAAACTCAAGATACTTCTACCTACTAAACCCATCAAGGGAGAAGCTCTTGTTTTATCTTCAATCTGTATTTTTTGTTTGAAATATGTGCACATCTTGCGGATATTTTTTGACCCAAGCCCAGATGATTTTCTGCACATCTTTGTTGTCTTTGTAGCGTTTGATGAATTGCTTGGCATCTTCTATGCTTTGAATTACTGCCTCATTATCTATGTATCCCCAGCCTAAGTAGCGTCCATTTTCTATACAAACCAAGGCGTTTTCGTTGGCTTCGCGTCCTTGGGTAATAATCATAAAGCTTTTGCGTACAAATCGGTTAAAACTATCTAATGCTTCCATAAAGCGTTGGTTATAGGTTTCGGGAGCTTCTTCTTGGATACAAGCCCCAAGGCACTGCTTGATTTGATAGCCAAAACAAGCAGCTTTGCTTTCATAGAGGTTACACAGTTTCATACAAAGTGTGTATTGCTCTACTTTTCTTCGCAGTATTTCGCGTGCTGTTTGGGCATTGGTGGCAAGGTAGAGTGCGGGCTTGGTTTGTGTTTTGGTGCGCTCTACAAAAAATTCATAGTAACCACTTCTATTTTTTTTCATAAAAACTCCATACTGAAAGTGGCTTCGGCGTTGGGCACGGTTGAAAAGAGGTTTATGCACCTTTATTTCATCAGACTCTAGCAGAAGTGCAATGAGTTCGCTACCCGTAATTTCATGGCCTATGTCTGCCACTCTATTTTTGACTTCTATGGTTTTTCGGTTGTTGAGATTGGTAGAAAAATGGCTAGCTATGCGTTTTTTGATGTTTTTACTTTTACCTATATAAATAATACTTCCTGCTTCATCATAAAAATAATAGACTCCTGTTGCCTCAGGCAGTTTTTCAAAAGTTTCATAGCTTATCTTTGGAGGCAAAGTCCTGACCTTGATTTCATCATCAATAATATGCTTTTGTGCTTTCTCTTCATTCTTTGTGAGTAGCAGTTCTAATAGCTTTACGGTTGCGTGGGCATCGCTGCTGGCGCGGTGTTGTGTTTCGTGAGGAATTTTAAAATGCTTACAAAGATTGCCTAGTGAGTAAGAAGGCAAGTGTGGATATATTTTACGACTCAGGCGTACCGTGCAGAGTGTTTTTCGCTGATAATTAAAGCCTAAGTTTTTAAATTCATTTTTCACAAAAGTATAATCAAAATGTGCGTTGTGTGCCACAAAGACTTTACCCTCGGTGATTTCTACTATTTTTCGTGCTATTTCATAGAATTTAGGTGCTTGTTCAAGCATTTCGTTGGTGATGCCAGTGAGCTGGGTGATGAACTCAGGCAAGTAGCGTTCGGGATTTATCAATGAGTGAAAAGTATCTAGGACAGTGCTGCCATCGTAGATATAAATGGCAATTTCTGTGATTTTGTCTTCATTCACTCGGAGTCCAGTGGTTTCTATATCTATAATTGCATACATTTGCATAATTTTGCCAAATATATGCACAAATTTGCTTTAAAAAAACATTTATTAGAAGGTTTTGCAAAAAATTGGTCAGCCTTGCAATGCAATCTCTTTCAATCAATTGTACTTTCTACCTTTTGAGAGAGAAATAGAGCTACAAGATGCCACTCTATTTCTCAAATAACACTCAGATAGTACTATTCCCAAATGATTGTATCGGGCGTTTCGTACCAAGTCTCGAGTTTTGCCCCATAGACATCTTCTAGTACGTTGCGTTTTATTTTCAAAGTAGGGGTAAGCATATTGTTTTCTACTAGCCAGGGTTGCTTTACAAGCACAATTTTTTGTACTTTCTCATGTGAGAGAATCTTGGGACTCGCATTGATTTCTTTGCGTGTAGCATCAAGGCTTTCTTTGAGGGTGTTTTTACCCTCCTTCTGCCCTATCTCAGAGAGTACTACTAGCGCAATGGGTTGTGCCAAGCCGCGCCCTACCAAACAGACTTGCTCTACATAGTTATTGGCAGCAAAGCCGTTTTCAATAGGTGCTGGCACAATAAATTCTCCTTTTGCACCTTTAAATTGGTCTTTTACTCTGCCCGTAATCTTTAAAAAATCTTCGGCATCTATCTCTCCCATGTCGCCTGTATGTAGCCAACCCTCGCGCACAGTTTCGACAGTTTTTTCAGGTTCTTTGTAGTAGCCATTCATCACCCAATCTGCCTTCATGAGTACTTCTTTGGTGCTGGGGTCTATTTTGATTTGGCAATTGGGGTGAGTTTTTCCTACTGTACCTTTTTTGATATTATTAGTACGCATTGCAGTACATACACCTACATTTTCAGTCATTCCATAGACTTCCTGAATGACAATACCCAGATTTTTATACCAATCTAGCAAGCTAGAAGGCATCGGTGCAGCACCAGTCAAGATGATACGTGCCTTTGAAAGCCCAAGTGATTTTTTGATTTTATTTTTGACTAGGGTAGAAAGAATGGGTATTTTCAGCAATAAATTTAGCCTTGACTCGGGCATTTTTTCTAGTACACCCATTTTGAACTTTGTCCAAAGGCGTGGCACTGCAAAAAAATGAGTGGGTTGTGTGTCGGCTAGGTTTTGTGCAAAGGTGTCCAAAGATTCTACAAAAGAAATCGTACCTCCTGCATAAAAAGATGTAGATTCAATGGCAATACGCTCTGCTACGTGGCAAAGCGGCAAAAAAGATAAGAAGCGGTTGTTACCCTTTTCTAACTTACTGAAATCTTTGGTGACACCGAGCACACACGAGAAGTTATAGTTGTGATGCATTACTCCTTTGGGCATACCCGTAGTACCCGAGGTGTAAATGATGGTATGTAAGTCGTCGAGGTCAGGTTCAGGATTACCTTTGATGGGTTCGTGTTTTGTGGTGAGTGCGTCCCAAGTGAGGTAGCTGCCTTTGTCATTTTCAGCAGGGCTATCAGGCAGTGTGATGACTTGTACCTCCTCAGGGATACCTGCTTTCATACCTTGCCAATCATCAAGGTTACCCACAAAAAGCACTTTACACTCGCTATGTACCAGCACCTCGTTGAGTTTTTCGGCAGTAAGTGTTGCATAAAAAGGCACAGATACATAACCTCCTATCATAATGGCAACATCACTTATCACCCAGTGGGCAGTGTTTTTGCCCAAGATACCCACATTACATTTGGCAGGTAAATTCATGGCTTGGAGTGCTGCCGCCATTCTTCTGGCTTGGTTGCCCACTTCACGCCAAGTATATTCTATGTATTGTCCATTTTTTGGCTGGCGAAGATACACCTGATTGGGCGTATGCTGCTCCCAATGATAAAAATAACTGACTAAGGGCTTGACGGCTTCTTTCTGAGAGACAGCACTTTGAGGGCTTTTTGCTTCTGCAACTTGATTTGACATATTCGTATTGAGTTTATTTGTTGAATGATTTAAAGAAAAAAGTCTATTGACTTTAAAATTATTAAAAATCATCTAAAAATTATCATAAACTCAAAAAAACTATCATTTTTTTGTATTCTCTTTGAGAATCAGCAGATTTTCCTCTCAATCAGCTAATCTGTCAGAATAAACTCAAACTCTACCCGCCGATTTTTCTGTCGATTTGCTTCATAGGTGTTTGGTACAAGTGGCAGGGCATCACCCAGCCCCATTGTGAGGATTCTGTTTTCTTCAATGCCTCTATTGAGGATACTAGCCTTTACATAATTGGCTCTTTCTTCTGAAAGTAGCAGGTTTTTTTCAGGGTTGCCTATGTTGCAGGTATGTCCCGTGATGATAAGGTCAAGCTGGGGGTAGCGTAGCAAAGCTTCAATTACACGCTCGAGATAGCTGAGGTAATTTTGGCTGAGAGTATCTTGGCTAAGTCCAAACCTTACGTGCTGTGCATTGAGCAGCTTTACATCATCGGGTAGGGTTCGGATACGGAGTGCTTCTTCGTTTTGCTTATTTATATTAGGCGAAAGATTGTTTTGTGAAAAAGACTGCTCATAGCGTTGGCGAAGTTCGCTTAGATGAAGTGTAGGCAGACTAAGCCCTTGGAAAGGTTCAGAGATGACGGGCTTGCGCTCAAGTAATGTAAGTACATCTTTGATAGGTTCTTGAATTTCTAAGCGTTTTCGGGGTGAGTAATGCGGTGCAAACTTGATTCCAAGCCTTAGTTCGAGGGCACCATTGCCTAGCCAGTTGTTGGCTGCATCATTGATGGGTAAGTCGTAACTTAACCCCAACATGTATTTGCTGTGTTGCCATTCTACTGCCATCACTGAGGCTCCGTTGCTGTGATACCAAAGCCCAAACGCAACAGATTCTTGAGTTTGTGTCATTTTGCGGAGAGGATACCTCAGCCACGTACCCAACTGCACAAAATTTTGATTCAGACGGCGTATCCAGAGCAAATTTGGTTCAATGACTAACTTCATAGGGTCGAGCAGGGTGCTATGGGCATACAAAGCCAAGTGAGCGGGCAAGCGGGCATCTTCGGTAGCAAGCAGGTCAAGGTTAGGCCTATTGAGGTTGTTCCAGGCAACCCCTACATTGAGGCGTTGAATGCCATGTGCATCAAAATATGCCCAATGTGCCGCTAGGCGCGCCGTCAAATAGCTTGTCTGTGTATTTTCAAAATTTTCATTGAGGCTCGCCTCAGGGTCAAAAAAGCCTCCTAAAAACTGATTATCAGTGCTCACCTCCTCTGTATTAAAGCGTTGCTGAAACCAGCCTAACTGACCACCTAGCCCTATTCTGTGCTTATTTTTGATAGCTAATTGATAATTATGGGCAATGCCTAGCCCTTGCGTGGTCAGAAAACTACCTACATCTTCTCTCAAAAACATTAGCCCAAGCCCCATGAAAGGGTTTGCTGCTTTGCGGCGTGTAAAACCAATATCACTGCATAGCATTGTACTCTGCCATTGGTCTCCTGAGGCAAGTGGTTGGTTGCGGTATTGCAAAAAAATCTGCCCTTTTTGCTGAGTGGCTGCCAAACTAGCATTGGTGAGAAAAGCGTTATGAAGGTATTGAGAAAACATAAGGTCCTGAGCATAGCCAATGGATAGGCTTCCATAAAGAAAACTGATTCCATAAATAGCTATCCTATTCCAAATGTTTTTCATAAATTTTTGTGTGGGTCAGTTAAAATACGTGTGGTTTTGACCTATTTCTGTTTTTATCGTTTAAGCTGCTCTGTATGCTTTTCAAAAAAAGAGTGGTTTTCACAACCATAATGCTCTGAAAAACAATAATTTACAGCAACTTGTTTTGCAAGCCTAAGTTTACTTTACAAGATATACTTTGCCTTGGGCTTGCTGTATTTCGCCGTTCAAGAATTGTACCCTGACTGTCCAGGCATACATACCATTTGGTTGATTCTCTCCCGTCCAGCCAATTTGTGTGGCTTCTTCTACGCTATTTGTCTGAAAAACTCTTTTGCCCCATTTGTCAAAGATAGTAAAATCTACGGTAGCGACATTGTTTGAGCGCAAGATAAAGCGGTCATTTTGGTTATCATTGTTGGGCGTAAAAGTATTGGGTAATAAAATTTGGTTGGGTAAAGGGGGAACGAACTCCTCAATGTTTAGTGTGAGTATTGCTGTACTTTGGTTGATGCCCCCATTTTGAGTACCTCCACTATCTCTGAGCGAGCAGATGAACTGCACCTCACCACTTTTCTCGGGGTCTGGGGTGATGGTGAGTGTTACTTCTTGGTCATTTTCAAGGTTCCAATTCCAGTCATTGAGTATTTCTTCGTTTTCTGCCTCAATCTCGAGGCTAAGCACCTGCGAAGCCTCGTTGCTGGCACCTGTACCTATTTGAAAGGTAAGCGTGCGTGTAGGGTCGGTTTGTAGTAGCACAAGGCTTTCAGTAAAATTCAGAAATACGGGTGCATCATTGACCTCTAACACATTAATTTGAACCCTAGCAGGCGGTACTTCGCTGCCTAGTGTGTACTCAAAGACATCAACGCCAAAAAAATCTGCTGAGGGCTGGTACTCAAAACTTCCGTCATTGGCTAGTGTTAGATTACCTTGTAGGGGGCTCTGTGCTAGTGTCGCGCTTAGGTTTTGTCCTTGGTCATTGCCAAGCACGCCAGGCGCAATCACGGAAAGTAAGTTATCTTCAAAGGCAACATATACATCAGGAATTGCGACGGGCGCAATGATTACTCCTTCATCTACAATAGAGAGTGTAAGCACATTATCAGTCTGAGTGAGTGCATTATTTACAGTTTCTAATTGCAAAATGACTGTTTCGGGCATTTCATCAAGGCCATCGGCTATAGTTCTTAAAATCTCTACACGCTGTTCGTTGAGGTTGGGCGTAAATGTAAGGCTGTAAGGCAGTACTTGCAACCATTCAAAATCTACTGTGGGGTTCGCCGAACCGCCACTATAAGCAAGGTTTATAGTACTATTTTGATTGATAAACCCTAGTCTATAAACAGATAACTCAACAGACGAGGGGGTATCTTCGGGGATTTGGGTATTCTCAGGTATCACAAATCGCATCTCGGGCGGGAGCGTTGGGTTGCAGGGACTATCACTAAAAGCAACGGGGTCTATTTTCAAGTTATCGAAAAAGATTCTTTGCCCTTCTGCTGAGTTACTGAATACAAAGCGGAAACGTGCTGTGCCACTCTCTTCGGCCTCATACTCTAGCTCAAAAGTGCGCCAGTTGTCAGAACTACCCGCAATGGTGATACTTTCCAAAAGTTCAAAGTTACCTTCTATCCCATCGGGGGCGTCAATTTCTATGTCTATTGTTGCTGCTTGAACATTTTGCTTATTATATTGAAAACTGACAGTATATTCTTCGTCTGCTATCATCTCAAATCTTGGGCTAATTAAGTCATTTCCAGCGGTGTTGGGGGAGGTCTGAACACCCTGAGAGCCATCAACCCCTGCTCCCGAACTCACCCCTACGCCCCCTGTGCTAGAGCACCAACAACCATAGCCCAGGTAATTGAGTGTAGTAAATTGAGGGAAAGGGCTCTCTTCGGGTGAGAGAAAGCCACTCAAACTAAACGTGCTGCTTGTCTCAAACCCTTCTTGATACATTTGTGCTAATAACTGACCAAATAGCCCAAAAATCAGTAAGATGGTAAAAATTAAACGATTCATATTTTTATCTAAGTAGATGGTTATTTGCATGCAAACATTAGGTTAGGAGATGTAGTATCCATTTACTTTGCCCCTTTCTTTCTGTAATGAGCAATAAACAAAAGTAAACGTCGAACTACATTCTCATTTTTGTAATTCTCTGTGAGGCAATAAAATTACGCTTTATATCCTATAAATCCAAACTTCGTCATAAGAAGTAGAAGTTCCACAGGTCAGTATCCCTAATGAACTTATAGCAAAGCCAATAAACGAATGCTACATTAAAAACAATTACACGCCAATTCTTGACTCAAAAAGTACTGAAAATATAAAACAAATGTAAATACTATTCCATTAACAAATAAAATTTTATTCTGAAATAAAAAATTAATACATAAAAAAACGGTAAATTATTCCATTTTAAAATGAAATGCTAGCTTAAAAAAACTAATTGCTAAGATTTTTTGATTTTAGCGGTAGTATTTTGTAAATTGATGATTCGAAGAAAAAAC
>CAYZQI010000191.1:0-8162 GCA_964480455.1 uncultured Cytophagaceae bacterium | reverse complement strand
TTTTACTATACATCTACAAAAGAAAGTTTTACAATTTAAAATTGCAAGTTTTTTCGGTGGTTTTTGGTAGATTTAATTTTGAGGTAATATTGGCTAAATCTATGGGTTATGTTTTATAAGTCAATTCACATCTCCTCCAAAAACCTTAACCCACACTTCCCCACAGCTTCGCTGAGAAGCAAATGTTTCTAAGAAGTACTAGCCCAAGGACGCTATTGCTATTCTTGAGCTAATAGGGCTTTCTTAAGAGCTTAGTTTTATTGAATGAGCGCAGTCAGGTCTTCTAAATTGAGTTTAAACAAACAAACTCTCGGAAAACGCCCTGCCACATAAGTAGTACCTACTACGGCAAGTCCTTCATCAGTAGTGGTGGTAAAACCTGCCAAGTCAAAAGGATTGGAGAAACCCAAGTAGCGATTGCCCAACAATTCACCTGTCTGGGCATTGTATGCAAGCAAGACGATTTGTCGGCTTTGGGTATCGCTGGCATAGAGCAGTACTTCTTGCCCGCCAATATTGATTTTCTTCAAAATGACGTGGGCATCAGGGTTGAGTTCAGGAAAGGGGTTGCCAATTAAATCTTCACTTGAGCGTGGCGACTCAGCCGTAGCAGTAATTTCAGCTTGGGGCAAGATATAATTTCGTCCAAAGCTGAAGCGCGAAAGGGCAAAACGATTGCCAGAGAGGTGCAAAGCGGCACTAATGCCTGCCCCTTGATTGACTCCTTGTAGCACACTAGGTGCTTGCTCAGGGTCGGCATCTAGGTCTGTCATTACCATTGAAAAAGTATAGTTAAAAAAACCATTGAAGAATACTTGATTGCCATTGGCTTTTCCTGTTAGAAAAGGAAATACCTTACCCGTGCGTGTAAAATGGTTGATTATAGGTGCTTCTACGCCCTGACCTACGCCAATACTAAAACTTCTTCTCTTGGTGATATTTCCATTGAGGGTAAGTTGAGTGAGTACGGTTTCATTGGCATCTTTGTCAAAACTTTGTAATAATATGGCATTGCTAGACAGTAGCGAAGCGTGCATAGGGTAGAAGGCAGGGTTGCCATCATTATCAGCAATAGGCTGTGGTGTTGAAACCTCTCCATCGGCATTGATACTCACCAAGTGAGCAATCAGGTTGATATTGTGCATACAAAAAAAGTAGAGATTATCTCCTGCTTGCATAAGATTATAGACTGGATGTCCATATTCGTTTGGCAGTGTTTGGTCGCTAATAAAATTACCTTCGCTATCTACACGCAGCAGATAAACCCCTGGAAAGCTGGCATCTGGCAAGTTTGTTTCTCCTAAAATAAGGAAACTTCCATCAGGTAGTTGCTTAATATCTAGAGGTATGTAGGTTTTGCTAAAAGAAGAATTGTCATAAATACGGAGATATTGGTCTGGTACTTCTACTTGGTTGTCTTTCAAATCGCAGGCTACAGACAAGGCAAGGAGAAGGCACAGGGTCAGAATGTTGAGTAGTTGTTTCATTGCGTATTAAGTAGTCAAGATGAATGATTGTTTTATTAGATATTTTACCACTTTTCAAACGCTGAAGTTGATTTCCTGTTTTATGCAAAATAAGGGATTAACTTACATTTTGATTATTTTTTTGGATAGCTAATTGGGCTATATTGCCATTAAAATAACTTATCATTGTCAAAAACTTATACTTATGCCCTATGACATCACGCTCTGCTCAGGAGAAGGCTGCCCTGTTAAGAAATATTGCGAGAGAAGCACCCTTGAAGTACTAGGACGCCAAGATTTTTTTGGGACTGTGCCTTTCGATACAGTAACTAGAGACTGCCGCTTTTTTTATGAGAATGAAACTTTTCGTTCCTTGCAAAGAGAAAAAGCCTATCAGTTATGGCAACAAGCAGGAGAGCAGCACGGCAAAGACTTGCAGCACTGGCAAGAAGCCCGCCAAGCAGTATTTTATTATCTTGCAAATCATCTTGCTTCCTCAGATTCAGGGCTGTAGTAGATTATTTACCAAAAAATATGGGTATTTTGAGTGCGTTTTCGTTTTTCTCGATATTTCACTTATTTTTGCGTTCCTATTGTGCAAAATAAAAAAATGCAAATTAGTAAGAACAAAAGATTAAATAGTATTTTTTGTGATTTTATCTTATCTTTTGCCTTTAATAGAAAATAAAATTTTGTAATAGAAGGAAAATCTTTTGATTGATTTTTAACTGAAAGCGTAAAATTAAAAAATGGCTTATTTATTTACCTCCGAGTCCGTTTCTGAAGGACACCCCGATAAGGTCTCTGACCAAATCTCTGACGCAATTTTAGATGCTATGTTGGCACAAGACCCCAACTCAAGAGTTGCTTGCGAAACCCTTGTTACCACAGGACAAGTAGTAGTAGCAGGCGAAATCACTACCAAAGCCTACATCGAGATTCCAGATGTAGTACGTGAAACTATCCGTAAAATTGGCTACAACCACGCCGACTACCGCTTTGATGCAGAGTCTTGTGGTGTAATGGTGAGCTTGCACAGCCAATCGCCTGACATAGCCCAAGGCGTGAATGAAGGCGAAGGTGTGGACAAAGAACAAGGTGCTGGCGACCAAGGCATGATGTTTGGCTATGCTACCAAAGAAACTCCTGAATATATGCCCATGGCATTGGCTTTTTCTCATAGATTGCTACAAGAACTTGCACAAATTAGAAGAAATGAGACCAACCTTATCCCTTATCTCCGCCCCGATGCCAAGGCACAAGTAACCATAGAGTATGATGACAACAACCAGCCCAAGCGTGTACATACCATTGTTATCTCCACACAGCATGATGATTTTGACACTGAACAAGCCATGCTTGCCAAAATCAGTGAAGATATGCGCAAGATTGTGATTCCAAGAGTAATCCCTGCCGAATTGCTAGATGAAAAAACCATCTATCATATCAACCCCACAGGAAAATTTGTAATCGGCGGGCCGCACGGTGATGCAGGACTGACAGGACGCAAAATCATTGTAGATACTTATGGCGGCAAGGGCGCACACGGAGGCGGTGCTTTCTCGGGCAAAGATTCTTCAAAAGTAGATAGAAGTGCTGCTTATGCCACCCGACACCTTGCCAAAAATGCCGTAGCCGCAGGGCTTGCCGATGAAATTTTGGTTCAAGTAGCCTATGCTATTGGCGTATCTCGCCCTGTTTCGTTGAATGTAAATACTTATGGTACTGCCAAAGTAAATCTAAGCGACCAAGAGATAGCAGACAAACTAGGTGAAATCTTTGACATGCGCCCCAAAGCCATTGTAGAGCGTTTTGGATTGAAAAATCCTATCTTCTTGCCCACGGCTGCTTATGGACACATGGGGCGTGAGAGCTATACTGAAGAAGTGGAACTCTTCACTGTTGAAATTGTAGAAGACGACAGTGAGCGTAGAGAAATTCGTAAGAAAACACGTGTTCCTATGGAGTTTTTTACTTGGGAAAAGCTAGATTATGTTGATAAAGTAAAGCAAGCCTTTAGTCTGTAAATATAAAAGTGGTGGAGCCTGATGATTCATCAATGACCTACAAGGAAGAATTCGTACAAAGCGAATTCTTCTTTTTTATTTCCTTCAAGAAAAAGCATAAATTGCATATTCATATATTTAAAATCCAACATGGATAACTCCGCAGAACAATTAAGCAAAGGTTGTGTTGGTGTGCTTAATTTAGTGATTTCCAGCATTATCTTATGTGTGCTTGTAGTACTTCTCTTGCCTGATTTTGTGAACCTACCTGAATGGACTGTGCAACTCAGAAAAAATAAACTCATAGAGAAGAGAAAGGTAAAGGGAAGCGTAAAACTTGTACCTAATCCTCAAAATCCTGCTGAAAATCAAGTGATTATCTTCAATATGCTTTCAGGAGGAATTCCTATCAATAAAATACTCAACAAAGAGGAAACCCCTTCTTACCCACCTTTATTACTCACTAGCCAAAAGGCAAATACTTATCAGCGCATCTGGGACAAAGCACTGCCTGAATCTGATGCCACACAACACAAAAACATACTAGCACAGTATGATTTTATGATGATGTACCTCCTCAATGAAAAAAAACTGATGGCTTGGTACTTAACGAATGGCAATGAAAAATGGCAAATCACCCTAGACAGTCCCACGGACAGGGGCTGTACAAATTGCTTTGAGCTTTCTCTTGATTTTGGAATGCTCCTCGTGCTTACTCAAAACCAAGTGCTTTACAGTATCAATCTTAAAAATGGCAACATATTTTGGCAGCTCAAACTACCTCGTAAGGTTGCAATGGAAGCAGGATTTTATGTCTATAAAAACTATGTAGGGCTGCTCCAATCACCCCAAGAAAACCCTACCTATTTGCTCATCAATATCAATAACGGAAAAATACAAAATGAAATAGACCTCAATACGCCTCGCCTCGACAAAGCCATGAAGCAAGTACGCAATCAATTATTTTATTTTGTAGAAGATGAACAGACCGCCAGCACTCAGCTCATTATCAAAGACATAGAAGAAAAAAAACTTACCAAGAAAATAGAGCTTCCTGCGCAAAGCCGTGTTTTATCGGGTAGTAGCGAAAGCTACCAGCAGATGCCTGAGTGGTGGCGCGAAGACAACAAATATATTTTTTTAAAATTAGTTATGAACAAGCGCACTACTCAACTGCTTAGGATAGACAAACTCAAAGCCAAAACAGCGTTTTTCAATCTAAATAAGGGCTATGAGTGGGTTATGGTAGATGAAAATTCGGATTATCTCTTGCTCAATGCCATTGGCACAGCAGGAAGTACAAAAAATGAACTGTGGCTTCTTTCAAAAACCAGTGGACAGTTGCTTTGGCGACAAGCCCTCAAAAATCCACAGGTTTTTCAGTTGTCTTCTCAAAATCTCTCTTGGGCAGCACGCATAGTAGGGCAATCTCTGATTTTGCTAGAATGGAACGACCACACTCGTCTTGATGCGCTTGTATTTGGGTTGAATAATGGTGCATTGCTCAAAAAAAACAGCTTCCAATTCAAACCAACCCAATGGGAAGGCATCACTTGGGAAAGCAGCGAGGCTTGGCTTTCGGCACAAGACCTCTACCGTATAGACCTAGAGCAGCTCCGAATGACCAGAGAATTTCCTTGAGCAAGTCATCAAATGAATAAACAGTAGGGAAGGGTTATTTTTTAATTCAAGAAAAAAGCTATCTTTGTGCTTGATTTATCTAAAACTACTCTAAAAACATGGAAGAACTTCTAACCACAGATGCCATTGTAAGTCTGGTTTCTCTGACTTTTATGGAGATTGTATTGGGCATTGATAATGTGATTTTTATAGCTATCATTGCAGGCAAACTGCCCAAAGAACAGCAAAAAAAAGCACGCAATATGGGGCTTATTCTTGCACTGATTCCGCGAGTGATTCTGCTGCTTTTTATCTCTTGGCTGGTAGGGCTAAAAGATGAACTTATACACTTAGAGCTATTTGGTAATGTAATCACGATGACAGAAAAAGGCCTAGTGCTGCTAATTGGAGGGCTATTCTTGCTTTACAAAGCCACTACCGAAATTCACGAAAAACTTGAAGGTGCTGAGGGGCATAAACTCAAAGCAAAACAAGTCTCCTTTTCCTCAGCCATTGTACAGATTGTGCTGCTAAACATTGTATTTTCTTTTGATTCAATTCTTACCGCAGTAGGGCTTGCCAAGCAAGTAAGTATTATGATTATTGCAGTAATTTTCGCGCTCATAGTAACCTTGGCATTTGCAGGAGCTATTAGCGATTTTGTAGAGAAACACCCTACTATTAAAATGCTGGCACTTTCTTTTTTGCTCTTGATTGGATTTCTACTCGTAACAGAGTCTTTTATCATCAACCGCGAGCCTGTGCATGTTCCCAAGGGTTATATTTATTTTGCAATGGCTTTTGCATTGATAGTAGAAATACTCAACCTCAGAATGAGAAAAAATGAAAAGCCTGTGCATTTAAAAAATCCTTATCAAGAGCAAGAAGTGTAGATGCTTGTAGGTAGCCTAGTATGCCAGTAATGCAAATAGTTGGCTTGTCATTTTTTTCGTGGTTATTTGATTAAAATTATGCCCAAAATACCTCTTTCAGAAAGTTACTACTTTTTGAAAGAGGCTTGCAAGTATGTCGAAAATAGAAAATTTGTTTGAGGTATATAGTCAAAAAAGAGAGCTTACCATCAGTTTTGACCAATTTTTACTCTTTGCCGAACTCTTCCCCGCAGTATTGGTAATTATGAGTGATGGTGAGATAGATACGCAAGAACGCCTATACCTTGACAAGCTCAACACTAATTTAGCAAACATTTTTGAAGAAGATGGACTCACCAAAACCCAGCTTCTCAAGCTAAAAGAAACTTTTGCAAAAGAGTTCGACTACCTTATCTCTCACCTAGAAGAGTGGAAAGACCTTTACCTTAATGCCCTGCAAGATCATCTCAACCGAAGCCCCGAAACCAAAGATATTATCTTGGATACTCTGCACCTTTTTGCAGCTACCTCAAAAGATATTAATATTGACAGTGAAGCAGAAAACCAGATGATTGAATTTCTTATCAATAAACTTGGTCTGAGCATCAGTACAGATGAGGATGTGGACGAGCTATGAATTTATCAATCAAAATATGGGTATAAATCTGCCCAAACCAGTGGTTATTTATCGCCTACTACTACCTCTATGAAATCTTCTAAATTAAGGTATTTTTGAGCTGTTAAGCGGATTTCTTCTGCACTGAGGCGATGAATTTGCTCAAGATATTGGCTATAAAAATCATAACTTAGCTGATTGAAGTAAATAGTTTTGAAAAGCTCTGCTAGCTCAAAAGCAGTGTTGAGTGTGCCTGCAAATGCCCCCGACATATAATTGCGAACGGTCTGTAGTTCTTCTTCGCTCACTAAGTCATTTTGAAGGCGTTGAATTTCAAAAGCAATCTCATCAAGGGTTTTTTGGGTAAGTTCTTTCTTGACATCTGTGCCAATTATCCAGTAGCCTCCACGCTTAAACATGGCCAACTGCGAATAAATACCATAAGTATAGCCTTTGTCTTCTCTGATATTTTTCATCAGGCGTGAGCCATAATAGCCTCCAAGTATTTCATTGAGCAAAGCCACTTTAAAATAGTCGGGGTGTGCCTTAGTAAACAAATGCCTGCCCGTGCGAATAGAAGACTGCAGCTTATCAGGGCGGCTCAACAAATAATGCTTCACTGAGGGGGGTACTTCTTGTGCTTGTGCAAGGGGTTTATCTTGTGGGGCAGGTAGTATTTTCCAAGTAGCAAGCCTTTCCAAGATACGTTCAAATTGCTTTTCTTGGTAGTTTCCTACCAGTATCAAATCAAAAGGCTTTTGGTATAGGTAGGTCTGATAGTGGCTCTGTAAATCTTCGGTATTCACCTCATAGATTTGTGCAGTGTTTAAACTTTTGCCGTAGGGGTGGGTTTTGCCAAAGAGCAATTCCCTAAATTTGACGGAGGCAAGGTAAGCATTTTTTTCAAGATTGACCTGAAGGTTTTGTGCCGTAATGCTTTGAAGCTGGGGCAGCTCTTGGGCAGGAAAGCTAGGCAACAACAGTAATTCTTCTAAAATGAGAAAAAAATCCTCTAAATACCTAGAAATACCCATGACTGTAATGCTGAGCCGCTCAAGTCCGTGGTTAAACTCAATGAAACCACCTAGCTGGTCTATGGCTTCACTGATTTGTGCAGAGTTTTTGTGCTGAGTACCTTCTCCAAGCATTTTTACAGTAAAATAGGCAACACCTGCTTTTTTTTCATAATAACTTCCTGCCGGAAAGATTGCCTCTAGCTTAAAAACCTCTTGCACACCTGCATTCAAAAAATGACAGCGCACCTTATTAGAAAGCTCTGTACTGTGGAGTTGTGGAATTTCTAAATGTTGTAGCGTCTTGAAGGTTGGGGGCGTTTTTCTGTCTAGCATCATTTATTTTTTTACTTATTATGCGAAGTTAGCCAAGAAATATGGAAAATGCGTACAGATTAACTCAGATTTGTTAAGTGCTGCTCAAAGAAGCCAAGAGGATTATCCTGCTTGTGTAAGAGGGGCTCTAAAGTAAAAAAGCAACTCAATGAGTTGCTTCTTGTATTGTGTTATGTAGGTGGGACCTACTGGATTCGAACCAGTGACCCCCTGCTTGTAAGGCAGGTGCTCTG
>CAYZQI010000190.1:0-8280 GCA_964480455.1 uncultured Cytophagaceae bacterium | reverse complement strand
AATCGAGCTATCCAATACTCGGCTTGGGGGTGTAGGTTATTTTCCATTTTATTGAAATGAATCTTTTGTTTTGTATCTGCCACAAAAATTTTGATTGTCTGGCAATTTTTGTAGAGAAATACTGTAAAATAAATAGGGTTCTAAGTGATTTTACTTGGCATACAAATTTTGGAACACAGATTTTACTGATTAAACAGATTTAGCACAGATTCTATTTGCTAAGTAAAGAGAACTAAATAAAATGGACAATTATATCTTGTAAGATGTACATTATCAATGAATTACAAATAATAATTCAATAATTAATAACCCCTCTCTTACTAAAATTCCTTGATGCCAAGTAAAATCATATAAAACCATCAATCTCTTACTTAGGCAGCCCTATTTAATAATTTTTTGAAGTGCTTTTTCATTAATTTCTACGGTATAGCGTTGGCGCAGTGTCTTGAGCCATTCTTTCTCTAAATAAATGTGGTAGTCGCTGATGACAAATCCTCGTGCCTCTTTATAGGTTTTGGGGCGAGGTTCTTTGAGGTCGTAGATTTCTATGTATGCAGGTTTTCCATTGTGCGTGATGGTGTAGCTGCCTGGTTTCCAAGCTACCTTATTAAGGAAGGGATTTTTTCCTTTTTCGAATACCCCTTCGGTAACTTTAAGTGCACCCTCGGCATAGTTATTAAAAATCTTCTCAAGTTCTTTTTTGTCGGTGGTGTATATTTTGAGTTCGACACGCCTATTTTTGTTTCTTTCTGTTTTTGAGATTGGGTCAGTGAAGCTAAAATCCTTAGTGATAATGCGCTGCGATTCTACCTTCTCGAAGGCAAGGTATTTTACGGTGGGTTCTATGCGTGCATTAGAGATACCCTCCTGCTCGCTTGGGTCTGCGTGTCCTGCTACCTCTACCCTCAGGTCGGGATTTTGGCGAAGCAGTGCAGCTACTTGTTTGATAATTTTCACGTTTTCTTCGCTTAGGGTGCTATCATCTTTATCAAAATAAAGTTTGTCAAATTGAATAGAATTGATAGGATAATAGTTTTTGAGCAAATAGGCTTTTAGTTCAGGCAAAAAAGACTCATTGGCTAGTTCAAAGATAGCCGAAGTGGCACGGTCTGTCCATTGGTAAGCCTCTTTGTGTTCTTGATAATAGTTGCGCAAGCCTGCGGTGTCTTGCAGTGCTTTGTCCCATACATTGTTTTGCATTAGTTCATAAATCATCATACCCTCTTCATATTCACGCATCAGCAAGGCATAGTCGTTGTATTTATTGACCAATTGCGAACGCTCAAACTCTAGGGTACTTTGGTGTAGGTAATTTTGGTAGTAGAGATACATAGCATAGCGCACACTATCAAGGGCGGGTTTTGCTACTTGAGTGGTATAGACATAGCCAAAAAAATCTTTGACTGTGTAATTTTTTGCTTCTTGATTGCGTATTTTCAGCGAGAACAGCGTTTCACTCATTAGTGGGTCGGTGCTATTATAGCTCCAAGAGGCAAGTGGCAGTCTTTTGTCGGCTTGTGCAAGTGCTTTGTCGAGCATATCGGGATACTCTTTCAGATTATATGCCTTTTGAAGTCCATTGATGAGTTGGTCTTCGCAGGTTTTTTGTCTTGCATCTTTTAATATCTCTTGGCGAAGTGCGTCTTTAACAGTAGCCAATGCAGGAACAGATTTTTTTTGGATAAGTTTGATGATGTGCCAGCCATATTCCGTTCGGATAGGGGCAGCATATTCGCCTGGCTTGCTCAGTGCGAAAGCTGTTTGCTCAAATGCTGGCAATGCCTTGCCTATGCCAAATTCGGGTAGTTTACCTTCTTTGTTTTTGGAAGCGGCATCTTGTGAGTATTGAGCGCAAAGGATAGTCCAGTTTTCTCCGTTTTTGAGTTTTTGGTAGATTTCATCTATTTTATTTTTTGCTTTCTGCTCCTCACTTTGGTTACTTCCTTTGGGAAGCTGTATCATGATGTGTGCTATTTGTACTGTGCCAGGGTTGGGTTTGCGTTGATGTACTTTCAAGATATGGTAGCCGTATTTAGTTTTAAAGATGGGCGAAATACTGTTTTCATTGGTTGTATAAACAGCATTTTCAAAAGGGTAAACAGTTTGTAGAGCCGTGAGGTAGCCTAGGTTTCCCTTATTAGTGCTTGCTTTGGGGTCTTGCGAGTATTGCATGGCAAGTTTTTCAAAATCTTCTCCAGCAAGTGCCTTTGCCCTTATTTCTTCCATTTTTTGGTAGAGTGTAAGTGTATCACTAGGGTCTTCTTCTTCTGCCATGGTGAGCAAGATATGTGATACTTCTACAATGTCTTTTTGTCGGTTGTAGGCTTCTTCAATCAGTGCATCAAGACATTGGCTATCAGTCAGGTAAGGGCGCGCCAATATTTTCTGATAGCTTTCAAATTCTTGCTGAAACTCCCCTGCCTCTGAGATACGTTTGTCTTTTGCCTCTTGGATTTTGAGTTTAAAATCTATGTAAAGGTTCAGGTAGCTTTTAAGGTTACTCTCAATGTAAAGACTATCTTTGTTGCGGGTGTTTTTTTCATAAGCATATTGAAACTCTGACAAAAGCACTTCTTCATTGCCTACTTTTAGAAGCACAGGGTCTTTCTTTTTATTTTTTTGGGCAAAAGTAACAGTAGTTGAAACAACACCCAGACAAATTAACAGGCTAACAACTATCCAGTAGTTTAAGTATGTATTCATAAAAAATGGTTCACAAATAATTATTTTTTGCAATTTTAGTGATTTTTAATCATTTTTCGTATGCTATTGCAAAACTCTTATGTTGGATTTAGGTTTTTGAAGCCGAAAAATTACTATACTTTTAACGCAAAACCTATCAAATCATTGACTTGATAGGTAGTTTTGTTGAGATTTACTCATCATAAAAAAAGGAAAGACTGTTGAGTCTTTCCTTTTTTGTCTGTACTTAAATCTATAAAATACTTATTTATTCTCCTGCATTTTTCACCTCTTTGGATACGATTTCTTTTTTCTCAGCAGTAGTGATTGTATTTTTTGCCTCTGTTATTTCTGTTTCAACAGTTTCTCCGCTTACCACCTCGGTGCGGTAAGCCTCCGTAGAAACGTAGTTTTCTAGCAAATCGCCACTTGCATCATGAAACTTATTGGTCATTTTTTTAGAATCTTTGTAAAAACCAATCACCATTTTATTGAAGCGATTAGAGTCCTCAAAAGTAGCTTTCTTATTTTGATTGATTTTGATGATTTCTACAAATTCGTTTTTTGCTTTCTCTTGTAAAAAGTTGGTCAATGCCATTGCTTGCTCAATGTATGCAGTGTGTCCATCAAAGGCATGTAATTTTTCCATTTCTACCAATGCCTTCTCGGCTACTTCAATCAATGCTGCTCTTGACTTCTCCATTGATTCTATCTGCTTATTTTTCATTGCTTCAAAAAAAGCTGAGTTATGCTCATTGACCTGCATAAAAGTTAGATATACTTTGCGGCAATAGTGGTTTACTTCTACCACTTTGGTAAACAAGCATTCTATCTGGTCTTCTTGGCGAGTCAATTTGTGGTCGCGTGCAAATTTTTTCTGTATTTTAATAAATTCTTTACCTACAGCCAGCAACTTCTCTTCTGCTTTCTCTTGCAGGTCAAAATGCGCCTTCATCTCTTCGTAGGGAGTTTGCTTTCCTACGGTTTGTGCTTCTGCCTTTTTTAATTCAATCTGATAAGTTTCTTTGTAAGTATTAAAGACTGATAGAGCAGCATTTTTCAACGTGTTATCATTTTTGAAAGAGGGCATAATTTCTACCTTGGCAATGGCCTCATCAAGTTGCTTCACGATTTCCTGTCTTTCTTCTTCATTCTGACGGGCTTTATGGTCGTGCAATGATTGAGAGAGATAGGCAATATTTCTATCTACGATTTCAGCTTGGGCAGCCAAGATATAATCTTGATAAGCTTGTGCGTTGTCAAAATTTTGTGCCTTTAATGTGCCAAAGCCAAAAGACACCCATATAAGAAGTAATGTTGTAAAAGCAGATGTTTTCATTTGTTTGTGTATTTTCGGGTTAATAATTAATTTTCAAAATTAAGATAAGGTGGCTTTGGTGTCTTTTTTTTGGTTTCGTTTTTTATCTCTCAAAAGTCTAACTTGTAAGAGACTTTTACTTTTGTGATGATTTTGTTAATAATTTGTGTGTAATCACTAAGTAACATTTTGGTACTATATTGACAAAGCACTTGCCAAGTAGCTTATGCCAATCAACTGACAGCCTCCAAAAAGGCTTAAAAAACCCTCTCAGATTGTTTAAAAGCAGTTTTTTAATTCATGTAATTAAAGTGTAAGCTTTGGCACAAAAGTCCAAAAGCCTATTTTTTGGATTAAATTTGGAAATACTGTTTCATTTTTGGAAAAAATCTACGAATATCTTACATAATATAAAAGTATGCTTTAGCCCAACAATCCCAAGAAAGCAATCGCCAAATGAACAAAATCTGCTAAACTTTGCTCCGGCTTTTGTTACACATATGGCTACTCACCACCTCACCTAGCTGCCAATCTCTGATTCTAGGTCATAATGAGTAGCATCATACATCAAGCACTGTCCTAAATACCCTCATCGATTTTCTGCACTCAATCTATGTCTAATGAGCAAGAGTGTAATCGCTCGAAAAGATATATCAAATCACTTTTTATAAAAAAACAAAGAACTGATTAAACTTTGAAAGGAATTTTAAAGAAATAATAAAAAATTAGCGAAATTTCGCTAAAATTATTTGGAGGTATAAAAACCAAGCTGTATTATTGCAAGAGAAATTCACTAACAGCGAAATTTCGCTAACAAAAAATAAAATGATACGTACAGAGAAAAGTATCAAAAACCAATAAAAATACTGAAAATTATGGTCATGAATAGTACCCTAGAAAACAGAATTGAAGTATTGGCAGAAGTCAATGAAGCTTATCAAAGCATACTCACCCAAGAAGCCCTCGAGTTTATTACTAAATTACATACAAACTTCAATGCTCGCCGCCTCGAGTTACTTCATAAGCGCAAAGTGCGTCTCAAAAGCATTAATGAAGGAAATTTACCTAACTTCTTGGCTGAAACCCAAGCCATCAGAAATGGCGACTGGCAAGCGGCTTCTTACCTTGATGACATTCAAGACCGCCGCACTGAAATCACAGGGCCAGTAGATAGAAAAATGATTATCAATGCTCTCAATTCTGGAGCAAAGGTATTTATGGCTGATTTTGAGGACTCTAACTCACCTAGTTTTTCAAACAACATAGAAGGACAAATCAACCTGCGTGATGCCATCAATAGAAAAATCGATTTTACTGCTGAAAATGGTAAAAAGTACCAACTCAATGAACAACACGCTGTACTCTTTGTTCGCCCACGTGGTTGGCATTTAGAAGAAAAGAACATTGTTGTTGATGGTGAACCTATATCGGGTGGATTGGTGGACTTTGGTTTGTACTTCTTTCATAATGCCAAAACCTTGTTAGAAAAAGGCACTGCACCTTATTTTTATCTTCCCAAATTAGAAAGCCACCTGGAAGCACGCCTCTGGAATGATGTGTTTGTTTTTGCACAAAATGAACTAGGTATTCCACAAGGCACTATCAAAGCCACTGTTTTGATTGAAACCATCTTAGCAGCCTTTGAAATGGACGAAATTATCTATGAACTCCGACAACACATGTGCGGTCTAAACGCTGGCCGTTGGGACTACATCTTCAGTGCCATCAAAAAATTCATCAATTATCCTGACAAAATTTTCCCTGACCGTGTGCAAGTAGGTATGACGGTGCATTTTATGCGCTCTTACGCCAAACTTTTGGTAAAAACTTGCCACAAACGCAACGTACACGCTATGGGAGGTATGTCTGCTTTCATTCCTAGCCGCAAAGATGAAGAAGTTAATCAACGTGCCTTCTCGAAAGTAAAAGAAGACAAAGACCTAGAAGCACAAACAGGTTTTGATGGCACCTGGGTAGCACACCCCGACTTGGTAGCCGTAGCTATGGAATCTTTTAATAAAGTATTGGGCGACAAACCCAACCAAAAAAACGAAACCAAAAGCCAAAGTTATGACATCACTGCCGATGACTTGCTCAATTTCTCAGTAGAAGGGGGTAAGATTACCGAAGACGGAGTACGCATGAACATCCATGTAGGCATACTCTACATAGAATCTTGGCTCAATGGCGTGGGAGCAGCCGCACTCTACAACCTGATGGAAGATGCAGCTACCGCTGAAATCTCTCGCGCCCAACTTTGGCAATGGATTCATAATGAAGGTGTAACGCTCGAAGATGGACGCAAGGTAGATTTACAACTCTATGAAGGATTGCTTCCCGAAGAATTAGAAAAAATCAAAGAATATGTAGGACAAGAAAGATATAATCAAGGAAAGTTTGAACTGGCTGTATCGCTTTTTGATACACTCGTAAAGCAAGACCAATTTGAAGATTTCCTCACCATAGGTGCTTATCAATATATTTAATTAAACTCACAAAAGCCCCCTAACCTCCGAAGGGGGAACTTTAAAATCCCTCCTTTGGGGGCTAGGGGGCTTACAGAAAAAGCAGGTCTGCCAACCTGCTTTCTCAAATCATTTAAACCTTAAATTTTAAAATCATGACAAAAGAACAAAAAATTTCGCAATTAATCAATGATTGGAACACAAATCCTCGCTGGAAAGGGGTAGAACGCCCTTACACTGCCGAAGAAGTGCTCAAATTACGTGGCTCTTATGACATAGAATATAGCATTGCACGCATGGGTGCAGAGCGTCTTTGGCATAAACTCAATAGCCAAGACTGGGTAGCGGGCTTAGGTGCTTTGACAGGCAATCAAGCCATTCAAGAAGTACAAGCTGGGCTTGAGGCTATCTATCTGAGCGGCTGGCAAGTAGCTGCCGATGCCAACCTTGCAGGGCAGATGTATCCCGACCAAAGTTTGTATCCTGCCGACTCAGTACCTAAGGTAGTTGAGCGCATCAATAATGCCTTGCTTCGTGCTGATGAGATTCAGAGCGTAAGCGGAGGAGACACGCATTGGCTCGTGCCTATTGTGGCCGATGCCGAAGCAGGTTTTGGAGGAAATCTTAATGCTTATGAATTGATGAAAATGATGATTAAAGCAGGAGCTGCAGGGGTTCACTTTGAAGACCAACTTTCTTCTGCTAAAAAATGTGGACACTTAGGCGGTAAAGTACTTGTACCTACTGCTGAGGCAATTAATAAGCTCATCGCAGCACGCCTCGCTGCTGACGTAATGAACGTTCCTACACTATTGATAGCGCGTACAGATGCAGACGCTGCCGACTTGCTCACAAGCGATATAGACCCACGCGACCAGAAATTTACAACGGGCGAACGCACGAGCGAAGGCTTTTTCAGAGTAAAAGCAGGGCTTGAGCAAGGCATAGACAGAGGACTTTCTTATGCACCTTTTGCTGACCTTATATGGATGGAAACTTCTAAGCCTGACCTAGGGCAAGCACGCGAGTTTGCACAAGCCATTCACGCACAATTCCCTGACAAAATGTTGGCTTACAACTGCTCACCTTCTTTCAATTGGAGAGCCAATCTTGGCGAAAGTGAAATGGAAACTTTCCGTGAGGAACTTGCCGCTATGGGCTATAAATTCCAATTTATTACTTTGGCAGGTTTCCATGCATTGAACACAAGTATGTTCGAGCTAGCCAAGATGTACCGTGAGCGTGGTATGGCAGGCTATGCCCAACTACAAGACAAAGAGTTTGCCCTACAAGCTGATGGCTTTAAAGCAGTGAAGCACCAGACTTTTGTAGGCACAGGCTATTTTGATGCTGTTCAGAATATTGTAATGGCAGGTCAAGCCTCTACCGTCGCACTAAAAGGCTCAACCGAGGAAGCACAATTTTAATCTAGCGTAGTCTGTGGTCAATTATGTGTTTTTATTGTTTATTAAAAACCACTCTGTATTTTATGGAGTGGTTTTTTGTTACCCCATAAAATTAGAAGGAAATAATAATGTACTTTGATAGATTTACTTAGAAAATAACAATCTTCATAGATTAATTTCTTAAAAAAATGAACCCGCAAGCCTAGTTTCATTTACACCCAAACCGCAAAAATCTCTTTGCCTTCGTGAGTGATGATTTCCTCTTTCCAAGAGGGCTTTTTTCGGTCATCAAAAATGAGGAGATAGCCTTGGTTTACGCTGTGTTTTTCTAAGTAGCCCACTAGTTGGCTCAAGCCTTTTTGATGGGCTTTTTCGCCTCGCCAAAGTTTGAGTTCTATGATGTATTTGT
>CAYZQI010000189.1:0-8349 GCA_964480455.1 uncultured Cytophagaceae bacterium | reverse complement strand
CCGTTTCTAAAAAAATTAACAATTTTAGCGTACACACTTAACTGTTGGACTACCCAACTCACAATTTATATTTTCCTTATCAACTATCTTTTTATTTATAATAAGTTATGAATAAACTCAATGATGCTCCTACTTATCTACCCATCAATCATTGGGCTGAGAGCGACCGACCAAGAGAAAAAATGCGCGATAAGGGTAAACTTGCCCTCTCAGATGCCGAGCTACTTGCCATTTTGATAGGTTCGGGCACTGTATCGCTCAGTGCCGTAGAACTTGCCAAGCAAATTCTTAAATTGGCAGATAACAACCTGCATAAACTTGCCCAACTTTCGCTCAATGAGTTAAAATCTATCAAAGGCATTGGCGAAGCAAAGGCAATCACCATCATGAGTGCCTTAGAGCTAGGAAGAAGACGCAAAGAGGCTAATCCTCTCAAGCGTGAACAAATTACCTGCTCAAGAGATGCCTATCAGCAACTTGTGGGCGACTTGCTAGACTTGAAGCACGAAGAGTTTTGGGTACTTTTCTTGAACAAAGCAAATGTCGTTATCAAAAAAGACCAAATCAGCATTGGTGGGGTAACGGGCACCGTAGCCGACCCTAAGCTCATTTTTAAAAGAGCCTTGGAATTAGTTGCTACAGGCATTATCATAGCACACAATCACCCTTCGGGAAATCTTAGCCCTAGCCCTGCTGACATTCAAATTACAGACAAGATGAAAGCAGGGGGGAAGTTACTGGATATTGCGGTGCTGGACCATCTCATCATCACCAATGAAGGCTATTATAGTTTTGCTGATGAGGGGAGAATATGACTGATTGGTGGTTTAGTGATTAAAAAAAACTTTTATAAAAAGCTACTTTGCAAAGAGTTTTTAGGAGGATAAGTAGCCAAAAAATTGGGCATTACAAAACACGAATGCTTTGCACTACCAGTACTTTACATCTAAAATCTTCTCCACCCATGTCAGGGCGTTGCTCTAATGAAGGCTGTTGAGAAGAGATTGGTTTTTTGATGACTTTGATTTCGTAATAGCCGCTAATCTCTACTGTTTTGGCGTTGAAATCAGCTAGTTTTTTTCGGGTCATGTTTTCAAGTACTACTTCGCTACCATCTGAAAGTTTGAGTACTGTGTAGTCGCTGCCTTGGGCGCAATAGCTCTGAATGCTTTTAGACCATTGTTTGGCAAGTAGCGTTCCTGTGAAGGTTTGAGTATCACTATTTGGCTTTGACTTGCTGGGCGCACCTTTTTGTGCATAGCCCCAAGTACTAAAAAAAATAGTAAACCATAAAGAGTAAGTGAAGTAATTTTTCATGACTTTGATAAGGTGTATAAGCTTTCAAGATTCTTTTTTTGCTTACTTCAAAAACCAATACTTGTTGCGTATAAGAGCTGCTTTTTTTGGTAAGTCTGCTATTGTCTAGCAACTTTCCATAGCTTGCGCCTCATAGTGAAATTGTACTTCTTGAAGAATATCCAATACCTCTTCGGGCGATTCGGCTTCTACCAAACGCATACGAAACGATTTAAAGCCGTGGAAGCCTCTGAAATAATTGGTGTAGTGTCGGCGCATTTCAAAAATACCCAGTTTTTCTCCTTTCCATTCAATAGATTTCAGAACATGTTTTTTGCACACTTCCACGCGCTCCTCTAGGGTAGGAGGGGGCAAGTGGGTTTGGTACTTGAAATAATGTTTTATTTCTCTAAAAATCCAAGGATAGCCAATGGAGGCGCGACCAATCATAATGCCATCTACACCAAATTTATGGCGGTATTCCCATGCTTTTTCGGGTGAGTCCACATCACCATTGCCAAAAATGGGGATATGAATGTCTTGATGATTTTTGACCTCCGCAATGTGCCGCCAATCTGCTTCCCCTTTGTACATTTGCTTACGGGTACGCCCGTGTATGGTAAGTGCTTGAATACCCACATCTTGTAGTCGCTTGGCTACTTCAATGATTTTGATGCTATTTTCGTCCCAACCAAGACGTGTTTTGACCGTTACGGGTAGTTTGACCTGCTTTACGATTTCTTCGGTCATTTTTTGCATTTTCGGAATATCTTGCAAGATACCTGCACCCGCCCCTTTGCAAGCCACTTTTTTGACAGGGCAGCCATAGTTGATGTCTATAAGTTCAGGTTGGGCAGCTTCGGCAATGGCTGCTGCCTGTCGCATAGATTCTATTTCTGCACCAAATATCTGAATACCTATGGGGCGTTCGTAATCATAAATATCTAATTTTTGAACACTTTTGTAGGCATCACGAATAAGCCCCTCGGCAGCGATGAACTCAGTGTACATCATATCCACTCCGTTTTCTTTGCATACTGCCCTAAACGGGGGGTCGCTTACATCTTCCATAGGAGCTAGCAAGAGTGGAAATTCACCTAAATCTACATTGCCGATTTTTACCATTTTCTTTTTTGGATTGTATGAAACTTAACTGCAAAAATAAGGAAAAAAACTGTTTTTGAAGCCTGAGCTGAACGAAAAGTAAGTATATCTGGGCTTTTAGTTAAGTGGTTTTTTATTTTGTACTTTTGTAGGGATATGAAAAAAAGCTCCCAGGTTAAAACTAACTACTATAGCAGCCGCCTTTTGCTCGGGTACTACTATGCCATTGGCACGAATATTCAAATCGAGAGAAAGCAAGTTGGATACATCATAGACACAGCCCACCAGAGGCCCTGCGCCAAAGTTGGCATCATTGGCATTGAGGTCTATCACACCCAGATTTACCCCAGGCGGCAAGGCTACAATTTCACTTAATTGTCTCAAATCCAATGAGATAGTTTCGGTATCTGTTACAAAAAAACCAATATCAAATCCTATATAGGGTTTTATTTTTTTCTTCAGAATGTAGTATTCAAAGCCTACCGTGATAGGGTAGAAGTTGGTTTTAGGAATCGGGATTTCTAAGCCAATCAAATTGAGCAAACTGACTGTACTAGGGCTAATACCAAAAATCTCTGCCAAGTCGCCTAGGTCTTCTCCCGCTCTTCCAAAAGCCAGGAAGCTGAAGTTGCTAGTAAGTGCAAACCGTTCTGAAAGTCTGTATTTTGCGCCCACGCTGCCTCCGTATCCATTTTTATTGATTGCACCAAAATCGCCCGTAGGCAAGGCATAGGCAGGGTTAACGCCCAATCGAAGCTGTCCATAGCTTGCACAGGCTACTAAGATAGCTATTAAAGTGATGCTTATTTTTTTCATTAAAGGTCTGTATTAAAAGTATTGAAAAGCTGAATGTACTTGGTTTTGTTTTGAATGATTTAGCTTCTCAAAGATACACAAATAAAATAAATGTGTAGTTTTGAACAAAAATAAACTGTTGTGGAAAATATACACCTCATGAATGTTGTCCCGCTGCCTTTGCAAGAGATTTTGATGGAGCGCACTGTCCAAGAGCAAGCCTCAGAGGTCTGGCAAGAATCTATCACGTTTTTGCAAGGCAAGCATTACCAAATTTATGCCCCTTCGGGCAAAGGCAAATCTACCTTTATTCATATTTTGTATGGCATCAGAAATGACTTTGCGGGCGAGGTGCTGCTTGATGGAGAAGACACAAAGCAAATCTCACCCAAACAATGGGCTGATATTAGGCAAAAGCAACTTTCTGTCGTTTTTCAAGATTTGAGACTTTTTGCAGACCTTACTGCTTGGGAGAATGTTCAAGTAAAACTCGCCTTGCTATCTGAAGACCGCAGTTCACAAGCCGAAACTATGGCAGAAGTACTCGGCATTGCCCCCCTGCTAGATAAAAAAACAGCCTTACTTTCTTATGGAGAGCGGCAGCGAGTAGCGATTGTGCGGGCATTGGTACAAGATTTTGATTTTTTGCTGCTAGATGAACCTTTTAGCCATCTTGACGAGGTAAATATTCGAAAAGCAAGCAAACTTATGCATCAGATATGCGAAGAAAGAAAAGCAGGTATGATTATGACCTCGCTAGGCTATGAGTATGGCTTGGATTTTGACCAAAGACTGCTTCTGTGAGCAAATAAAGGTTTTTTTTGCAAAATAAATTCCTAGCAAAAAGTGCTAAATTCTTAATAGCCATTAACTTTGCAATCCGTTTATCATTTTTTTGTTTGGGTATGCCTAAAAGTCTTGTCATTATTCCTACTTACAATGAAATAGAAAACATAGCTGCCATTATTGAGCGGGTGTTTTCTTTGAGCACCCCTTTTGAAGTGCTGATTGTAGATGATTCTTCACCTGACGGCACTGCTCAAGTAGTCAAAAATCTACAACAAAAATTTCCTAATAGACTTAGGCTAGAAGAGCGAAAAGGAAAACTCGGGCTAGGCACTGCTTACATTCACGGGTTTAAATATGCTCTCGAGCATGGCTATGAGTATATTTTTGAAATGGATGCCGATTTCTCGCATAATCCGGCTGATTTAGAAAAACTCTATCAGGCTTGCGCTGAGGGAGGTTTTGACTTGGCCATTGGCTCACGCTACATCAAAGGAGTCAATGTAGTCAATTGGCCTATGGAGCGTGTACTGATGTCTTTTTTTGCAAGTAAGTATGTACAGTTTATTACGGGTATGCCCATACAAGATGCTACGGCAGGCTTCAAATGCTATCGCAAAGAGGTACTAGAGAGCATCAACTTGGATAAAATTCGTTTTGTGGGTTATGCTTTTCAAATAGAGATGAAATTTTTGGCTTGGAAGTACGGCTTCAAAATCAAAGAAGTGCCTATTATTTTTACTGACCGAGAGAAAGGCAAGTCCAAGATGTCGACCAAAATCTTTAAAGAAGCATTTTTAGGGGTAATTCAGATGAAAATAGAAAGCCTTTTCAAGGGCTATCAACGACAAAACAGCACAGATTCTACTAAAACTAAAGGTAAGGTGCTTCCTGATGAACTTACCTCTTAATCGAACCTGATGGCTTTGACTGGCTGTACTCTTACAATGATAAAGGTAGGTACTAGCAATACAAGCGTAATCACGGCAAAGGTCAGCAAGTTCATCAACATAATCACCGTCCAGTTCCAATCAATGGGTACAGTATTCATGTAGTAATTTTCGGGGTCAAGGGGTATGATTTTGAAGTAATATTGCAAAGCACTCAACCCCAGCCCAATCAGATTGCCTAGCCCTATACCTTTGGCAGTAAGTAGCAAACCTTTGTAGATAAATATTTTGCGAATCTGCCAATTGCTTGCCCCAAGTGCCTTCAAAATGCCTATCATCTGAACACGCTCCATCATCATAATTAGCAAAATAGAAATCATGTTGAATCCTGCTACTATCAAAATAAGGGTAAGAAAGATATTGACATTTTTGCTCAACAGCATTAGCCAGTCAAAAATATCTTGATGACGGTCGGTGATAAGCTCCAAGCGCATATCAAAATCCATGTTACTGAGCATTTCGGTAAGTGCTTCATTCTCGAGCTTTTCAAAATCTTTTATCCATACTTCGTAGCCTCCTACTAGCGTATCTGCCCAATTGTTAAGCCGCTGCACCAAACCAATATCCCCCAAAACTACATTGGCATCAAACTCCTCCATACCCGTCTGATAAATTCCACTGATGCGTAACTTTCGGAAGCGAGGCGGGTCTTGCACAAAAAAAACTACAATACTATCTCCTACTGTCAGACGCAACTGGCTCGCCACTTTTTTGCTGATGAGTAGGTCTTGGCTATATGCTTTAGCCGAAAAATCTATAAACTCTCCCTCAACGATATTATCGCTGAATAGTTTTTTGTTGTAATCTTTTCCTAAGCCTTTGATAATCACGCCCAGTACTTCTTCATCAGTCTTCAAAATCCCTGCTTTTTGGGCATATTGATAGATGTGCTTAATTTGGCTTACCTTTTCGGGTGATTGATAAAGTTGCGTATTGGTGCTAAGGGGCGTTTCTTCATAAGAGTTGTTGAGGCTATGCTTAGTGATGCGCATGTGCCCACTAAAACTGAAAAGCCTTGCTTGTACTTGGTTTTGAAAGCCTGCCAAAATTGCGAAAGCCACCAAGATAGTAGCAAGCCCTAGGGCAATACTGGCTACTGCAATACGGCTCACAATAGATGAAAAAGTCTTTTGACCGCCTTGCCCTAATTTTTTCGCAATGAAGTAGTAAAAATTCAAGTTTATATTGTTTGAAATTGAATTGCTAAGAACGGTAATAAATCGTAGAAAAGCAATTGATTGATTTCTTAAAAAAACACTTTGCTGCAAGATAATGACGGCTTGTGTGTATCATCAGTTCATCTTCGGGCATATTTTATCTGGCAATAGCCCTAAAAAAAGCAGCCCTGAGAGGGGCTGCTTTCTTACTTAAAATGTATTGATAAGATGTTTTTATTTCAACTCAAAACGGTCTAGGTTCATCACCTTGTTCCAAACTGCTACAAAATCTTTTACAAACTTTGCTTTGCCATCTGCACAAGCATATACCTCGGCAATGGCGCGTAGCTCGGCGTTAGAGCCAAAGATGAGGTCAATGCGCGTGCCTGTCCATTTGAGTTCGCCTGTTTTGCGGTCGCGTCCTTCAAATACCTCTTGACTTTCTGAGGTAGCTTTCCAAGTAGTGCCGAAGTCAATCAGATTTACAAAGAAATCATTGCTAAGGGTTTCGGGTTGCTGTGTGAACACACCGTGATTTGAACCATCAAAATTAGTATTGAGTACACGCATACCCCCCACAAGGGCAGTCATTTCAGGAGCGGTCAAGGACATAAGTTGAGCTTTGTCCACAAGCATTTCTTCGGGGGCTACTACAGCAGATTGCTCTTTCACATAATTGCGGAAACCATCTGCTTTGGGTTCGAGTGCTTTAAAAGATTCTGCATCTGTTTGCTCTTGAGTAGCATCAGTGCGTCCAGGTGTAAAAGGCACTAAAATATCATGCCCTGTTGCTTTGGCAGCTTTCTCAATGGCAGCGCAGCCACCTAGTACGATAAGGTCAGCCAATGAAACACGCTTGTTAGCAGACTGATTGCTGTTAAACTCTTCTTGGATACTCTCTAATGTGCCTAGCACTTTTTTCAATTGAGCGGGGTTATTTACTTCCCAGTTTCTTTGTGGCTCTAAGCGAATGCGTGCACCATTGGCTCCCCCACGCTTATCAGAATTGCGGAAAGTAGAAGCAGAAGCCCAAGCTGTAGAAACCAGTTCTGAAATGCTCAATCCAGAAGCTAAGATATTGGCTTTTAGTCCAGCTATGTCGTTTTCATCAACCAATTCGTGGTTTACGGCAGGCACCGGGTCTTGCCAGATAAGCTCTTCAGTAGGTACTTCGGGGCCGAGGTAGCGAGTGATAGGGCCCATGTCGCGGTGCGTCAGTTTAAACCAAGCACGTGCAAAAGCATCTGCAAACTCATCAGGATTTTCATAGAAGTGCCTTGAGATTTTTTCATACTCAGGGTCCATTCTCAAAGCAATATCAGTAGTAAGCATAAAGGGATTGTGCTTTACTGCAGGGTTGTGTGCATCAGGAATTGTACCAGCACCTGCATTTCCTACGGGCTTCCATTGGTGTGCTCCAGCAGGGCTTTTGGTGAGTTCCCATTCAAACCCGAAAAGGTTTTCAAAATAATTGTTGCTCCATTGGGTAGGGGTAGTTGTCCAAGCACCTTCTAAGCCACTGGTGATGGTATGCTCAGAGTGTCCCTTTCCAAAAGTGTTTTTCCAGCCCATACCTTGCTCTTCGATGCTTGCTCCTGCAGGTTCTGCACCTACATACTTGCTTGGGTCGGCTGCACCGTGGGTTTTACCAAAAGTATGTCCACCAGCTATCAAAGCTACGGTTTCGTAATCGTTCATCGCCATACGCCCGAAAGTTTCACGAATATCGTGTGCAGAAGCTAGAGGGTCAGGGTTGCTGTTAGGCCCTTCTGGGTTTACATAAATCAATCCCATTTGTACGGCAGCGAGTGGATTTTCTAGTTCACGCTCACCTGTATAGCGTTTGTCGGCAAGCCATTCAGCTTCTGAACCCCAATAGATGTCTTCTTCGGGTTCCCAGACATCTTCACGACCGCCAGCAAATCCAAAAGTTTTGAGTCCCATAGATTCCATGGCACAGTTGCCAGCCAGTACCATAAGGTCAGCCCAAGAGATTTTATTGCCATATTTTTGCTTTACAGGCCAAAGTAAGAGGCGAGCTTTGTCTAGGTTGGTATTGTCGGGCCAGCTATTGAGGGGCTCAAAACGCTGTGTGCCAGCACCTGCGCCTCCACGCCCATCGGAGATACGGTATGTACCTGCACTGTGCCAAGCCATGCGGATAAAGAAAGGGCCATAATGACCGTAATCGGCAGGCCACCAATCTTGCGAAGTGGTCATGAGTTCGTTGATGTCTGCTTTGACTGCTGCCAAGTCCAAGG
>CAYZQI010000188.1:0-8434 GCA_964480455.1 uncultured Cytophagaceae bacterium | reverse complement strand
GGCGAGTTTTATACTGATGAAACCATGCGCCGCCTCTATGCCACTGATGCCTCTGCTTACCGTGAGTTGCCCCTTGCCGTGGCATTGCCCAAGACCGAACAAGATTTGAAATTACTGATAGATTTTGCCCAAAATCAGGGTTCTTCGCTCATTCCACGCACTGCGGGTACTTCGCTTGCTGGGCAAGTAGTGGGCAATGGCGTAGTGGTGGATATGTCTAAGTATTTTAGCCAAATCCTCGAGCTCAATGCCGAAGAAGGCTGGGTAAGGGTGCAGCCAGGGGTAGTGCGTGATGAACTGAATATGTACCTCAAACCGCATGGCTTGTATTTTGGCCCCGAAACCTCTACTGCCAACCGTGCTATGATGGGAGGTATGGTAGGCAATAACTCATGTGGTTCTAACTCAATCATTTATGGGAGTACTAGAGAGCATCTCTTGGCAGTAAAAGCCCTTTTGAGTGATGGCTCAGAAGTTGTTTTTGAAAGCCTCAGCAAAGAAGCCTTTGCCCAAAAATGCCAAGGGGAAAGAATGGAAAGCAGGATTTACCAAACTTTGCAAGCAATGCTCAGCCAAGCTGACAAACAAGAAGAAATCCGAAGGGAATTTCCCAAACCCAATATTCCACGCCGCAATACGGGCTATGCCTTAGATTTGCTGCTAGAAACCGCCCCCTTTACGGAAGGCAAAGAAGATTTTAACTTGTGCAAATTGATAGCAGGTTCAGAGGGAACGCTCTGCATGATGACCGAAATCAAGCTCAATGTAATCCCGCTTCCTCCACCCGAAAAAGTGCTGGTTTGTGGGCATTTTGAAAGTATTAATGAATCTCTTCGTGCCAATCTTGTTGCGCTCAAGTACAATCCTTCTGCCTGTGAACTGATGGATCACTATGTGCTAGAACGCACTAAAACCAACCGTGAGCAAAGCCAAAACCGCTTTTTTGTAAAAGGCGACCCTCAGGCGATTCTGGTAGTAGAAATTAGCCGTGAGAGCAAAGCGGAATGTAAGGCTGATGCACAGGCACTAATCCAAGAACTAGAAAGTATAGGTCTAGGCTATCACTTCCCTATCGTGGCAAAAGAAGATGCAGGCAAAGTCTGGAACTTACGCAAGGCAGGTTTGGGCTTGCTTTCTAATATCTCTGGCGATGAAAAACCTGCTCCTGTGATAGAAGATACGGCTGTAGATGTGCAAGAACTGCCCGAATACATTGCTGATTTTAATGCCATTTTAGCCAAGCACGGCATGTACTCGGTGCATTATGCCCATGCAGGCTCGGGCGAGCTGCACCTGCGCCCCATTCTCAATCTTAAAACTGCCGAAGGACAAGCACAATTTAGGCTGATAGCCGAAGAAATCGCTGATTTGGTCAAAAAATACCGTGGTTCGCTCAGTGGCGAGCATGGCGACGGGCGTTTGCGGGCGGAGTTTATCCCCAAAATGATAGGCGAAAAAAACTATGCCCTGCTCAAGGAAGTCAAACAAGCCTTTGACCCTGAAAATATCTTCAATCCTGGCAAAATCGTAGAGGCTGCCCCAATGGATACTTTTTTGCGCTACGAAAAAGGACAAGCCACGCCCGAGTTCAAAACCTACTTTGATTTTACAGAAGACCAAGGTATTTTGCGTGCTGCCGAAAAATGCAACGGCTCTGGCGATTGTCGCAAAACACACCTCAGCGGCGGCACAATGTGCCCGAGCTATATGGCAACCCACTCCGAAAAAGACAGCACTAGAGCAAGGGCGAATATCTTGCGTGAGGTACTGACGCACTCCACAGAAAGCAATCCTTTTGCAAGTGAAGCCATCAAAGACGTGATGGATTTGTGCCTTTCTTGCAAGGGCTGCAAGGCAGAATGTCCTTCTAATGTAGATGTAGGCAAGATGAAAGCCGAATTTTTACAAAATTATTACGACAGCAAAGGCATTCCGCTACGCACACGACTGATAGCCAATTACAACAATATGAATAAATTGGTTTCGCTGCTGCCACAGGCATACAATTTTTGGTTTGGCACAAAACTGACAGGCGAACTAAGCAAAAAACTCATGGGCTTTCACCCCAAACGCTCCCTGCCCGAGCTACACAAACAAACCCTCAAAAAATGGGCAAGCAAGCACCTCAACCACCTCAATCAGGCAATCACCCAGCAAAAAGGACAGGTGTTTTTCTTTGCTGATGAATTTACCAATTTCAATGATACGCCCATTGGCATCAAGGCAATAGAACTGCTCACACGCCTAGGTTATGAGGTAATTTTGCCCAAACACGCCGAAAGTGGACGCACTTATCTCTCCAAAGGTTTGCTCAAAGATGCCAAGAAAATCGCCGAGCAGAATGTAAAACTTTTTAGTACGCGGGTGCAAGCCGATAAACCCCTCGTAGGCGTAGAACCTTCGGCAATCCTTACTTTCAGAGATGAATACATAGACCTTGCCGATGCTGATTGGCGACCCAAAGCCGAAGCCTTGGCAAAGCATACCTTTACGATGGAAGAATTTTTGGCTCAAGAAATAGACAAAGGCAATATCACCGCTGACCAGTTCACGACCGAAAAGCGGCTCATCAAGTTGCACGGACACTGCCACCAAAAGGCGCTTTCCTCGCTTGTACCTACCAAAAAAATCCTTTCGCTGCCCCAAAACTACGAAATGCATCTCATTCCTTCGGGTTGCTGCGGCATGGCAGGTTCTTTTGGCTACGAAGCCGAGCATTACGAACTCTCTATGCAAATCGGCGAATTGGTGCTTTTCCCCACCGTCCGCCAACAGCCTGCAGAGGTCATCATCGCTGCCCCTGGCACGAGCTGCCGTCACCAAATCAAAGATGGTACAAAGCGTATTGCCTTGCATCCAATTGAGATTTTATGGGGGGCTTTGAGGTGAGGGGTTGCTCAAATGAAAATTAGAAAGTACATTTGTTATAAGGAAATGGATAAATAGCGTTAAAAAATGGCAAAGCACAAAACACTTGGGCAAGTTTTCACACCTGTTTGGATTGTAAATGAAATTTTGGACTTAGTGGGCTATGATAATGAGTCAATCTTAGATAAATATATACTAGAACCCTCTAGTGGTGATGGTGTTTTTTTGGCTGAAATTGTCAAAAGATATATCGATATTTGCTTGGTTAGGCAAATGAAAGCTAATCAGATTGTAGAGCGATTAGAAAAATACATCTATGCAGTAGAATTAGATAAAATTGAATTTGATAAATCAATAGAAAATCTCAATGCGATTGTAAAACAAAAACTTGCCATCAATCGGGAACTGGATTGGAAAATTTACAACCAAAATACACTTGATTTCTTCAAAAAACACATTAATTTCTTTGATTTTGTAGTCGGCAATCCGCCTTATATCCGCATACACAATCTTGACGAAAAGACTAGGGAAACGCTCAAGCAGGAATTTATGTTTTCGGAGGGAACCATAGATATTTATTTGTCTTTTTTTGAGATGGGTCTTAAAATGCTCAACAAAAATGGTTTTCTAGGTTATATCACACCGAATAGTTATTTGCATAACGCATCTTATTATTCATTCAGGGAATACCTCAAAAATGAGAAAATACTCAAAACACTCATTGACTTCAAAGCCAACAAAATTTTTAAAGGCTTCTCCACATACACTGCTATCACTATCTTGAATAAAAACTACACAAAGGAGTATTTTGAATACAAAGAACTTAAAAATGATAAAATTGAGTCTGTAAACCATATCAAATTTAGTAGTTTGAATAAAAAAGACTGGTCATTTTCAGACAATGCAGACCAAGATTTTTTGAAAAACCTAGAAAAAGATAGAAACTGTGCCATCAAAGATTTCTTTGATGTGCAGTATGGCTTTGCAACCCTGAGAGATAAAATCTTTATTTCAAAAACTGAAAATTTCAATGAGGATTTAGTGTATTTCAATGGTGAATTGCTTGAAAGAAGCATCTTGAAAATAGTTATCAAAGGTTCAAAATTTAAGGGAAAGATTGATGAAAATGAGCAGATTTTGTTTCCTTATGAGCTAGAAAACAATCGCTATCGTATCATAGCAGAAGAAGAATTACAAGAAAAATATCCATATACTTATCAATATTTACTCAAACACAAGGAAGAGCTCGAGAAAAGAAACCTTGATAAAGGGGCACTATGGTATGAGTTTGGGAGAAGTCAAGGTGTGCAAAGCATTCATCAAGAAAAGATTGTACTCAGTACACTGGTAAATGGGCAGATTGATTTTTACAGAGTGCCTAAAGAGGTGATGATGTACTCAGGTTTGTTTATCACCAAAAATCAAAAGTTTTCAGACTGGGCTTTGATAGAAAATACCCTAAAATCAGAGGAGTTTTACAAATACATCAGACTCACAGGAAAAGACTTCTCGGGCGGCTACAAGTCTATCACTTCCAAGCAAATTAAGGAGTTTAAGGTAAGGGCAGATAATCCTGAAAAACTGTTTTAAATTAAAATACAATGGCTATAGATAATGGCAATTTTTTAAAATCTATTGGACTTTCATTCAAAAAGTTCTTAGAAACACACCCAAGAAGCAATGAAAAACTAAAAATATTGCACGGACAGATAGCATCTGATTTAAGCACTATCTTGGGACAAGACTATGACATAAGTTCATTAGGATTTGGAGGGGGTAAAGAAGCCAAAATTAAAGGTAGGTATATTGATAAGAATGTTGATATAACAGTATTTAAAGCTGGTGTTCCTATTGCTGGTATTGGGGTTAAGTTCGTAATGCAAAATTATTCTCAGAACTCAAATAACTATTTTGAGAATATGCTAGGAGAAACAGCAAATATTAGAAGTTGTGGCATACCTTACTTTCAAATATTCATCATTCCTGACAAAATACCTTATTATGATGATAAGAAAAATATCAAAAAGTGGGAAACGTTTTCTGTACATAACTCTCATAAGTATTTAGTTTTATCAAAAGATAACATCAACACGTTTGTACACACACCAACTAAGACCCTACTGTATGTTATAAAATTACCTGCTATTGATACTCAGTTAAAGACAAAGCGTGAGTATGACGCTTACTACAAGAATTTGCAAGATTTAGCGATAGAAAATACAAACAGTGATTATGGTGTTTTTGATAGTTCCGTAATTTTTAATGATTATCAAACATTCATGGTCAAAATTACACATTTCATAAAATCGATATAATCCTGTTAGTCAAGATTTTAAATTCCACTAGTCGGGATTTCCACTCCCGACTTCAGAGCTAAAGATTTTTAATCTGAGGGAAAAACAACATAAAAAAGGCTTTCTTTAAAAATAACCACTTAAATAGTATTGAATATGAAGATTACAGATGAGATAAAAAAACGTAAAACACCCATAGTTACGATTAAAAATGAGTTGAATAAGTTTGATGAAAAAGTTTTATTTCCTGAAAAACTTGCAAAGGCAAATAAAACATTAGACAGACTTGGGCTACCTAAGCAGTGGAAACAATAAAGCATTAGGATAAAAAAGATTTCCACTAGTCGGGATTTCCACTCCCGACTACAGAGCCAAAGATTTTTAATCTGCTAGAACTTGCATACAGAGCAAGACATCAAAAACTTGTGTTTCTTGTGTTCTTGTGGGTTATTTTGTTTTATCTTTGAACTACACAGCAACTAGCCGTGCATAAAAACTGTTCATACATAAAATTACAGATACTATGATAGAATTAAAAATCACTCAGACAGTTACAGAAGATGCTTTGACTATTCAGTTACCTGAAAATTTGAGAGGCAAAGCAGTAGAAATCACTATCAAAGAAATAGACACCGTTGAGCAAAAGAGAAAAGCCTTACAAGAATTACTTTTATCAGGACCTACTTGGACTGATGAGCAACATCAAGTATATTTGGAAGCAAAGACTCACTTTGAAGCGTGGAAATGATGGTTTTATTGGATACTTCGCTAGTCAGGATTGTTACTCCCAACTCAAGAGCCAAAAATTTTAATCTAAGGTAGGTAGAAAAGTTTAGCAAGAGATATACTGGTGGCTTCTTTAACTATACCAGAATGAGGACATTTAACCTGTAATTAAAGGTGCTTATTCAAATATGTTGTTGATTTCTTTGATTTTTGCATCCAGATCTTTTGTTGCATTTGACAAAAGAGTAAGGTAAGAATTAATCTGCTCCATTTCGGTTTCTTCTTGCATTATATACACTAGCCCAAGTATCCGAGCGAGCGGCCCCCTAACTTTGTGGGCATTGTAAAAAGCGTACTCGGCCAGTTTTTCGTTTTGGGTTTGGAGATGAAGGGTTTTTTCTTCTACTTTTTTCCCAAGGTTTAGGTTTAAAGATACTATTTTCTGGTTGGCAAGTCTGAGAAGTTCCATCTGTTGATGCAGTTCTTCATTTTGCGCCAATATTTCTTGTTTAGATTCCCACAATTCGTGGGTTCTTTGCTTTACGAGGGCCTCTAGTTTTTCATTGTTTTGTGCTTGTAGCTCCCTGTTTTTTTCCAGCTCCAGAATAAGTTGCTCTTGGGCTACTTGTTTGGCAATTTCGTTCATCCTTTGTTTGGCTCCCAAAGCCAGAGAAAAGAAAAGAATTTCACCTAAGATACTAAGATAAACAATTGTCTCAACCAGATTGGTCGTTTGCCCAAATGTAAGTGTCAGTAGTATCGCGACAATTAACCCTAGAAACAAAAAGGCATTGCCCAAAACGAAAAATAGCTTGGCCTGGTCTTGGAGGGATTTCAAAATACGAAGTATAAAAAGCAAGTTGATTAGCAAAAAGCACAAAAAGGAAAAGTTATTAAATTGATTGAACGGCAAATAATAAAGCCCCATTCCATACACCAGCCCCCAATCCAGCAAAATCAGAAAACAAATAAAATAGAGCAGGATTTTAAACAGAAAATCCCATCGGGGATAATCGGTCTTAGTATTGAGAAAAAACCGAATAAATAGTAAGTAAAATATAAACTGCACATTGGAAAAGGTATCCCGCAAAAAATATAAGCTTACGGGGTATTCCTCCAACCAACTGGGTAATCTGTGCTTGAGAATAAGAAAGTACATACCCCAACTGGTCATATAAAGCAAATAGTAAAGGCGACTCTGGTCACGAAGTAGGATAAATATGAAAATATTGTATAAAACAAACATCCAAATCGCTCCCTGAAAAAAGACTTGAAAAAAATAATACGGTGAATTCAATTCCCAGAGGCGGAGCTCAAGCCAGCGAGTATATTCTGAAAGAGAAAACCGATAAATCGGTGTGATGCGAGGATGGGGTGATAAATGAAGAAACACCTGAATAGTATCTTGAGGCGGTATTTTGAGGTGAAATATATTACTAGCTAGATTGGCTCGCCTCGAGACAGGACACATCACGCCGCTTTCTTGGATAAGCTGCATTTTAGGTACGTACATCTTGCCTTGGGCAAAATGTTTGATTTGCAGTATGTATTGCAAGGTATCAAGGTGAGTATTGGCGAGCGCGAGGCGAAACCAGTAGTGGCTATCGACCTCAATATTCAATTGAGATAGCGGAATGAATTTTTGATTTTCAAGGGCGGTCAGTGCTATATTTTGATTAGCCCTTAGGGAAATTCCCTCTATGAACGCCTCAATGGCTTGATTTTTTTCTTCCTGCTTGACTACATAAACCTTATCAAAGATATTTTGCTGAGCAAAACAAAAGAATGGTAACATATTTAGAAGAACTAATATCAGTTTTTGATTTAAGTTTTTAGGTAAATCAATCAACCATGGTGGTTTGACATTCTCTGGTTTTTTGGTTCTTTCTATATCCATCAGTGTATCTTTTTAATACTCAAATATAGCAAATTTTTTATACTTCCACTAGTCGGGATTTACACTCCCGATTTCAGAGCCAAAGATTTTTAATCTACTAGCCCTTTCACACAAAATTCCTGTTTTTTTCTTATATTTGAGAGAAGTTTTACCCTTAAACACAAGCAATAGAGATAAAAACAGTCATATTACAAACAGAAGCACAGAGCGACCTTGATTTGTTGATTGCTTTTGCACAACGCTTAGGAATCCAATGCTTTGAGGCAGACCCCAAACTAGATATAGCCGCCGCAAAACCGATAACTACCCATCACCACACAACAGCCGAAATGCCTGACAGCAGTGCCTTGTATGAAGGATTAGGCTTAGATGAGGAGGTGGAGGTCCCCCATCTGGTCTAATTTTGTAGCAGTAAGTGTAACCTACAACAGTAAACTGATCTGATGGGTCTCCCTCACGCCATATTTTTGCATCATGTAATCATTTTTTTGACTCTACTAGTAGGGATTTCCAACCCCGCCTTCAAATCAAAATATTTTTAATCTAAGGTAGGTAGAAAAGTTTAGCAAGAGATATACTGGCAGCTTCTTTAACTATTCAGAAAAATATTTACAATGCTTTGATACTGCTTGAATTTCTCATCTGCCGT
>CAYZQI010000187.1:0-8438 GCA_964480455.1 uncultured Cytophagaceae bacterium | reverse complement strand
ACGCAAAAGAGAAATAAGTGCACGTTTTAGAGAGATTTTATGAGATGTAAGGTTTGAGAGGATTTTAAAAAAATAATGTCTTAACTAATTTGGCACTAAACATTATTTTTTCTGTTTTAAATTGCCAAGAAAGTCATTCTATTTCAATATTTTCCAAAATTTATCTTTTTTGTACTGCAACTTACGTCTTTTCTGCCTGTCTTTAAGCTGATTCAATAAGTACTACCCAAAATAGTCTGTAAAAGGGTGCAAGTCAAATCTCCCTTTTTTACCACCTCACCCCTTCCCTCTCCACTAGAGAGGGCAGAAGGAAGTCAATTTGACTTGCACCCCTGTAGAGTATATAAATTTTAAGAAACTTTAACAATATTCCGTGGTTGAGTCATCAAAATAAATTCTAATTTACATTAAAATCAAATTATAACACCCATTATGAAATCTATGCTACCAACACTTCAACGACCAAAATGTAAAATTTGGATATTTTGCTACCTGCTCTGTTTACCGAGCATACCCACATTAGCACAAGAAAAAGATACCGTGAACACTCCCCCTAAATTATTCATCAACTGTACTGCATGGAACTGCTTTGAAAACTACATCCGCACAGAACTTTCTTTTTTTGACTATGTGCGCGATAGATTTGAAGCAGAAGTCCAAATTTTGATTATTGCGCAAAATACGGGTTCTGGAGGCAACCAATACACATTGCGTTTCATAGGGCAAGAAAAATTTGAAGGCATCACTGATACACTGCAATTCAGCACTAAACAAGCAGATTCTGAGGGTATGATTCGTGAACAGCTTGTTGAGACCATAAAAAAAGGCCTACTCCCCTACCTCATCAAAGCTAATCAATTGGATAAACTTTTGATAGATTTCCCAAAAAGAGAAGTGGAAGAGGCTGTCATCAAAGATGATAAATGGAATTATTGGGTTTTTACCCTAGGTGGCAATGTATTTATGAGTGGTGAATCGAATCGTTTTTCGCTCGTTCTAAACAATTACCTTTCCATCAACAGAATCACACCTCAATCCAAATTACTGTTCTCAGGAAATTACAACCAAAATTTAAGTAAATTCAAAATAAATGAAGACGAAATAAGTGTGAAGAATGAATCTTATAACTTTTTTGGTCTATATGTTAAAAGTTTAGGCGAGCATTGGTCAATAGGAGGCGTTTATAGAGGATTCCACTCTATTTTTCAGAATATCAATTACTCTCAGCGCATTGCTCCTGCCATTGAGTACAACTTTTTTCCTTACAAAGACAATACCACAAGGCAACTCAGAGTAATTTATCAGCTAGGTGTAAGACGACAAACTTACTTGGAAGAAACTATCTTTGATAAGATGGAAGAAACCTTTGGCTATCATAGACTTAATGTCCGTCTTGAAATCACGCAGCCTTGGGGGGGCGTAAGTGCCTCTGTTTATGGGTCTCAGTTTCTTGATGACTTGAGCAGAAACAGCATGGGAATTTTTCTGGATTTCAATTGGCGTGTCTTTGAAGGCTTCTCGCTCAATTGGTATGGCAACATAGACCGCATCAACGACCAGATTTCACTCGCCAAATCTTCACTTGACCCCGACCAAGTGCTGCTTGGCGGCAGACAACTGCCCACGAGTTTTGGTTTTTATACCTCAGTAGGGCTGCGCTATACTTTTGGTTCTATCAATAACTCCGTAGTAAACCCACGCTTTAATGGGTTATAATTTTTTATACTGCTTCATAACTCAAACAAGCCCATAATTTAAACTGTGGGCTTTGTTGTTTAAAGTATAAAGTATTGCATTTTAGATAGTTACATTTATTTGTTGAATCCAAGTATTGTACTAAGTAGCTCTTTTTTTATGATTCTTTGACAATTTTTGTGATTGTGTGCGATAAGATGAGTTAAATACTGTTTAGAACATAAATGCCAGCGGACTAGAAGTCCGCTGCTGCAGATTTACACAAAAATTGTCAGGCAACCTTTTTTATTCTCTTCTCCCATCAAAAATTTACAATTCTTTCCCCACTAACACCCACAGATAAAATTTCTCCACTACCTTTGTGGTTAACATCTAAAATTAAAAAAAATGAAGTTCGGAACAAAAGCCATTCACGCAGGGATAAGCCCCGACCCCTCCACAGGAGCTATCATGACTCCTATTTTTCAGACCTCTACTTATGTGCAAGAAGGCATAGGCAAACACAAAGGGTATGAGTACTCGCGCACAAAAAATCCAACAAGGAATGTATTAGAACAAAATATAGCCGCCCTCGAAAATGGGCAGTTCGGGCTGTGCTTTGCCTCGGGCATGGCCGCAGTAGATGCTGTGCTAAAACTCCTCCGCCCTGGCGATGAAATAATTGCTTGCAATGACCTCTATGGCGGTACTTACCGCATCATGACCCGTGTTTTCAACGATTTTGGCATTACTACACATTACGTAGATATGTCTGAGCCAAAGCATATCTTGCCTTACATCAACGAAAAAACCAAACTCGTCTGGGCTGAAACACCTACCAACCCCCTGCTCAATGTCATAGACCTTGAGGCGATTGGACGCATCACTCAAAAGCAAAAAATACTACTCTGTGTGGACAATACCTTTGCTACGCCTTACCTCCAAAACCCGCTTGAGTGGGGAGCCGATATAGTGATGCACTCCGCTACCAAATACTTAGGAGGACACTCTGATGTAATCATGGGGGCTTTGGTAGTCAATAGCCAAGAACTCTATGATAAATTGGCTTTCATTCAGAATGCTTGCGGGGCAGTACCTGGCCCACAAGATTGCTTCTTGATGCTAAGAGGTATCAAAACGCTACATGTACGCATGGATAGACACAGCGAAAACGGCAAAGCAGTAGCAGAATACCTTGATGCACACCCCAAAGTAGAAAAAGTGTACTGGATAGGATTGAAAACACACCCCAACCATAAAGTAGCACAAAAGCAAATGCGCAATTTCGGGGGTATGATTTCTTTTACCCTCAAAAATGATGATTTGCAAGAGGCTATCAAAGTGATGGAAAGTTTTGAGTTATTTTCGTTGGGAGAATCTCTAGGAGGTGTGGAATCGCTTTGCACACACCCTGCTACAATGACGCACGGCAGTATCCCACGGGAGCAACGTCTTAAATCAGGTTTGAAAGATACTCTAATAAGGTTAAGTGTGGGTATTGAAGATGCTGATGACCTAATAGCTGATTTGAAACAAGCCATTGGATAAGCAAAAAATGTAGTTTTCTCTTTTCTCCTCTTTCTTACAGAAAGAAAACTACTTCATTGTTGAGGCAAGCCAACTACTTATTTTAAAAAATATGCAAACTTTAGTAGATTTTTTTTCATTTACAGACCCAAGTGTGCGCTGGGTGGTGTTGGGCGTGGTGATGATGTGTGCCAGTGCTGCATTGGTGGGAGTGTTTGCGTTTTTACGCAAAAGGGCTTTGATTGGTGATGCAGTTGCACATGCCATTCTACCAGGCATATGCTTGTCTTTTATCATCACTGATTCAAAAGCTGCTTGGGCTTTGCTACCCGGAGCATTTCTAACGGGTTGGCTTTCTTTGGTCTTGATTGATTATATCATTAGACATACCAAACTACAAACTGATACAGCCATTGCTTTAGTGCTTTCTGTTTTTTATGGTGTAGGCATTATGCTACTGACTATGATTCAGAATACTTCCAATGCTACACAGTCGGGCTTAGACAAATTTTTGTTCGGCAAAGCGGCTGCTATGGTCTCTGAAGATGTGTTGGTACTTTTGGCTTTGAGCCTATTGATGGTTTTAGTAATATTTAGCTTGTACCGCCCATTGAAGTTGTTGGCTTTCAACCAAGAGTATGCCCAGAGTGTAGGTTATCCCGTGCGGCTTTTAGAAAGCATACTGGCAGGACTGACAGTGCTTGCAGTAGCAATTGGAGTGCAAGTAGTTGGAGTAGTGTTGATGGCAGCTTTGCTGATTACCCCTGCTGCCACAGCAAGGTACTGGACCAATCACTTAATGGCAATGCTTTTGTTGGCAGCATTTTTTGGTGCATTTTCAGGTTTGGTAGGCACATTCATTTCTTACACTTACCTACGCATGCCTACGGGGCCTTGGGTAGTAACGGTACTTTCTCTGATAGCAGTGCTGTCTGTGTTGTTGGGACGCAAGAAAGGAGTACTAGCAAGATGGCAACAAACTTGGCGCAATCGGCGAAAAATGCTTGAGGAAAACCTACTGAAATGCCTGTATCATTTGGGGGAAGCGGAGCAGGAATGGCAAAAGATGCGCACTTGGGCTGAAATTACTCAAAAAAGAATTTTTACACCCCCACAGTTTAGGAAAGCTTGGAAATCACTCAAACATAAACAACTCATAACAGCTAATGAATCTGGCATAGCACTCACCCATGAGGGCATCAAAGCAGGGCAGCGCATCACCAAGATACACCGCCTTTGGGAACTCTATCTTACAAAACATCTACACCTTGCCTCCGACCACGTACACGAAGATGCAGAAGCCATTGAACATATCATCACGCCCGAACTTGAAAAAGAACTTGAGGCACAACTTGGCTTTCCCAAACTAGACCCACACAGCGTACCCATTCCTTACCATGACCGCCCTACCTAAGTAAGGGCTTGTTTTTTGAGTTTTTGCTAACCATAAAAAGAGTTTCCCTCCATTAAAAAAAAGGGGAACTCATCAAAAAATTATACCCAATAGCAATAGGTTTACTACTTAATTCTTGCCTTTTTCACGGTCTAAGAATCCGAATACATCTTGCATCAGTTTGGTAGAGCGTGCGCCCACATTTTCGCGAACTTTCTTTTCTTCTTCTGTTACTTTAAAAAATACGCCATCAAGGGCTTTTTCAGTAACATAAGCCCCAAGGTCAGCATTGACAGGTTGGGCATCTTTTACCAATCTGCCAGCAGCCGAGTTTGCAAAATTATTATAAGGTGTTATCAGGGCAGACCACGCTTGGGCAGCACCTACTTTCTCGAGAGAGGCATTGATACGCGGTGCATAGGCACTTGTAAGGCTGCTGTAAGTTTTACCTTTGAGGTAAGTGGTGGCTGCATTTTCTTGTCCAAAAAGTATATTCTTGGCATCATCAAAACTCATAGAAGTAATGGCATTTACAAAGATAGGCGTAGCTTCGTTAGCAGCATCTTCGGCGGCACGGTTCATTTTCAAGATAGCATCTTCTATCAGCCTATTGCCTCCAGGCACGTACTGAGTAATGATATTTTGTACTTTTTTTACCTCTTCAGGCAGTAAAATCTTAATGGCTTCATTGCGGAAGTATCCATCAGTTTTGATAAGTTCTTTCACTCCATTGGTGATTCCCTGCTTGAGTGCATCTTTCAAACCTCCACCAATTTGAGCACTAGTAGGCGTAGATTCTCCCGAAGAAGAAGAGGTAGTAGTGATGGGCAAATTATTCAAAGCATCACAAGCCGAGCATAATAGCACCAAAGGCAAGAGTAAGAAAACTAAATAAGTAGCTTTTTTCATAAGAAATTTAAGTTTATTTGTAGCAAAGAAACACAAAATTAAAACATTCACAAAATTAAAAGCTCTACAGCCGATGAGTAGCCAATAATGCACAAGCGTACAATCAGCTCTAAAATACAAATTCGTAACCCTTCTGCCAGCAGAACGAATTACGAAATGTACTTTTTTAACGCTAACGAACTGGGGCAGGTCATCAAAAAAATAGTAGGCAGTAATCAGATTCAAGAGATGGACTCTGCCCATCACATCAAGGTCTGGTCTGATGTTGGTTTTAGTTTGTAGATTGTGTTATTCGGTGTCTGTTCTGCATACGCAGGAAAAAGCCTGCCCTGTAAGGGTCTAGACTTTTCAGTTCATTAGTCGTGCTAAGTCTCCCGTTGGAAGACTTAGCACAGCAGGAGAGTTATGTTCAAAAGTAGTACTACCAATCCAAATCCTTCTCATAACCTAGTTTAATGAGCAACGCACCGTAGTATTCTTTAAAGTAAGCAATATGTTCTTGATTAAATTTATCTTTCCAATCACCTGCGCTTCCCTTTCGGTAGTGGGAGTGTGTGTTCTCTTGTCCTTTTTTTCTGCCCTTTGCAAGTTTTTTGAAGCTGAGAGATTCGTTTAGTTTTCTTAGATAATCTTTGTTGAGGCTGTTCTGATGTATTCTTATAGGTAGAGGCATAAAAGCTTGTTTTCCGACTCTATTCACAAAAGCTTTTGCACGAAAGCTGCTTTTTTCCAGCCAGCCTGCATTTTCATCTTTGGGTAGCAAGCCCATAAACTCAAATATCTGAAACATCGTTTGCTCAGAGTTTTGGGTCATTTCCTCCATCTTGAGTTCCAAGATATTAGGGTCTTGATAGTCCCAATCATCCATGAATTTTAAGAACCAATCATTGAACTTAAAAATCTCAAAAAGCCCTTCTTCAAAAGAGAGCTTGTTCAGTCGCTCTCGAAGTTCGGCTAGTTGTTTCCATCCCTCCACGCTGTGTGTATATCTGTAAGAATAATAGGCCGAAGTAGCCATGTCTCGGGGGTCTCTAATAACGTGTACTCCTCTGTAGTTTTCTAGCTCCAGTACCTTCTCATAGCTTGAATTTTGGCTGATCACAAAATCTGCTCTAGCTTTGATTTCTGAGGTATCACTCAATGTAAGTTGCTTATAGTATGGTACTAAGCCCATATCAAAACACACACCCAAACAAATGCCACTCATCCAAGTAGAGGCACTCTTAGGATGCCCAAAGTAGCCGTAAATTACTTTTTTCATTTGTTTTTTACATAAAATACGTTCAAAAATAGATAAAATAAGTTCTCTTCCCAAAATATATTTTTTTAACCTGAAAAATAAATCTTTCTCAACCAATACCGTGATTAGAGAAATAATTGCTAGGTTTGTTAGCTTAAAATAATTCTAGGCTTTTAAAAAGTAAAAATTCTTTGAAAATATTAGTTGATAATAGCCTTTAAGTTCTGTATAATTAACCACAATCTAAAAACTTATGTACATACGCTGTTTAGACGGATTAAGAGCTTTTGCAATTCTTTTGGTATTACTTGCCCACCTGAAACATTCTAGCCCTCCTTATTGGCTAAAAAATATATCTGCATATTGGAATGCTGGAACTGTGGGCGTTCGGCTGTTTTTTTTAATAAGTGGTTTTTTAATAACAACTATTTTAAATAATGAAATTAAAAAGAATGGAAAAATCAATTTCAAGAGATTCTTCATGAGGAGATTGTTGAGGATTTTTCCTGCTTTTTACTTTTACTTACTCACACTTAGTTTATTATCGTATTTAGGTATCATAAGCATTGATTCCCTCGCCATTTTTTTTGCCTTATTCTATGTACAAAACTTAAATGTATTTCAAAATGATGAGCTTTTTACAAGTTCTTGGTTGGTTCAACACTCTTGGTCTCTTTCTGTTGAAGAGCAATTTTACGTTGTTTTCCCTTTCTTACTAAAAAAGTTAAAAGGCGTTCTTCAAAACCATCTTTTCATGACAATGGTTGTAATCACCTTAATCTGTTCATTCTTTAGAGCTTTGAATTATTCATTCCCAGAGGTATCACGTATGACTGGAGGTGTATTTTTTATGCACTGTGATTTTTTAGTTTATGGAGGAGTTTTGGCACTTTTTATAACGCAATATAGAGATTATCTCACAGAAAAATTATTCAGTTTCCGTTATTATCTCTTGATAATAGCAATCATTGTATTGGTTTTTGCATCAAGATACGAATACCACTCTGTTGTCAATATCATAATTTCAGGAAATTTGATTCTCTTTGCCAATCTTTACATACTTCTGTTTTTTTTATTATTCCCAAACTCAACAATTGGAAATATACTTGAGTATGAGATTGTAAAATCTATAGGTAAGCTATCATATAGTTTATACATCTGGCAGCAATTATTCCTAGGAAGCACTGAACTTTGGATAGAATACGGAGTCTTGACTCTATTTCCATATAACATACCCATAATTTTTATTTGTGCTGTTTGTTCTTATTATTTTATAGAAAAGCCCTTTTTAAGGTTAAAAAAGGCTTATTCATAAAATTAGAGTTATATAAAAAATACAACGAGCCCCCCCCTAGCGCAAGATACTATCTTAAACTCCAACTATTTTGATATAATTTTTCCAAGAATTTTGTTTTATGCTTAGATTCGTTTTATCTTTGGTTTAAGGAAAAAGGGAAGTAGCCTTTTAGGTTACTATCTCGAGTAGGGGAAGTTTATCTTCCCCCTAGCTGCTTTAAGTCTTCCAACGGGAGACTTAAAGCTAAGGAATGAAAGCAAAGTCTATGACTTTGCCTGTTTTTCCCAAAAAAACAGCGGGTGTTGGAGTGATGGGATGTTGGTTTTAGTTCGTAATTTTGGTAATTCGGTGTCTGTTCTGCATACGCAGGAAAAAGCCTGCCCTGTAAGGGTCTAGAC
>CAYZQI010000186.1:0-8465 GCA_964480455.1 uncultured Cytophagaceae bacterium | reverse complement strand
ATTAATTATCCATTTCTAAGCAAGTGTTCAATAAATAAATACCCTATTTTTATGAGGGCTTGTACTGGAATTGACCCCAAAGATGCCATACCTAAAGGTGTCTATCCACTTTTAATACTTTTTTACTACAAAGATGACAAGCCTAAGACTTTTTGGAAGTCCGTTAGGACTGAAATCTTTATAGAAAAGAGCCAAGTAAGCAAAAAACGCCAGAGGCGTGAAATCTTAAATCTGTGTACTAAAAAGACACATACCAAGTAAAACCATATAGAATCCAAATAAGACATAATCTACCTCAATCAAATTTAGAATATTTGCGAAAAGAGACAAAATCGCTCTGTGCAACCCCATCTCTGACAAAAAATAGGTGTGTCATTTATTGAATAGTTCCTAAAGTATCAAAGCATTGATATTTTTATGCAACAGACTTTCGTATCAATTCTACTCATTTTATCAAGTTTTAATTTACTTCATCTGGGTTGACGAGCGTCCAATTAAGTGCTCCAAGATACCTATGAGAGATAATCCCTTGAGGATTCAATGCAAACAAGTAGAGCCATTGGTTATCAAAAAGGTTTTTTACCATGGGGTGTTTGTCAATGATTTTGTTTATTTCATCAATGGGTGCTTCAATAAATACATTGAGCCTGAGGGGTTCGTGCTGATAGTCCTTGCCGTCATGGATTGATTGCATCGGAAGCCCCGTTCTGAGGTCGCCTGTATTTCCTTCTAGCACACCCACCGTTCCCACTACATTGTGCAGCGTTTTGTTGCCAGCACCATAGAGATTGTTATCTACTGTAGAAGCATAATATTGATAGCTAATCCAGCTTGCCACTATCATGGGGGCGGTCATAATCAGCTCAAGTACGCCAAAGTTTTTGTCTTGCTGCCAAACGTATGAGTGCAAAAAGGATTTTCCAGCAAGGTCTATGTGCTGCGTTCGCTCTCTGGGTGCAACTATAAAATTGCTACAACCTGCAAGCCCCCACTCGGGCCTTACTTGCGCCCAGTCTTTACTTTTCTTAAAAATATCGGCATGGTCTGCATTTTCCATTCTGAGTCCTCTCTCGAGGCGGGTTCTTTTTGCAGCTTCCTTGGCAAGTTTCAGGATTTCATCAAAATCGGCTTTATGCGTTTCAGGAAGTTGATTTGCATTAAAAAAACTGATTTCATCGGTAGTGGTATCATGCTGACAAGAGAGAAAAAATGTATCTGCGGGTATGCTAATCTCATTTTTGATGAGTGCTTCCCTGACTGCTTTGTCGTTCAGAATGTCGGCCGCAACCCTTGCATTTGCCTCGCCTGTTCTGCCTGCACAGGCACCACAGTCAAGCCCTGTAGCATGTGGATTGTTTACTGTGCTAGAGCCATGCCCCGTAATCATGACCAGCCTCGCAAAGCCATCAGTCAATGACATGGCATTGAGCGCACCCAGTGCAAGTTCTACTTTTGATGAAAGCGCAATGCTTGATACATCAGGTTTCTTTTGTTGTTTTGCATGCGAAGTCAGACTTTCTGTCGAGGGTTTTTCTACGGGTCTTGTAAGCCCAAAGCCATCAGTAAATAGTTTTGGAAGGTAGGCAAGACCAATGGGGCCAACAAAGCTGAAGCACGAAATTGCGCCCATTTTGAAAGCGTACCAAGCATTTTTGATGTGGCGCAACTGGGCTCTTTTTTTGACTACTTCTTCTAAATTCTCTACTGTTTCGGACACAGTCTGTGCGGGTGTGAGCAATACTGGGCACTGTGCAAGTCCCTTTTCGTGTCCAATGGGTACAAACTCAATCGGAAATCCAAAAAAACCAGCAAAGCCGATGGTCTGCACACCTGTATCTGTTGCCTCAAAGTGCCTTCTGAAAACTTCTGACCTCACATCAATACAAAAGATTGCTTGTACTTTGGGTCTTTGTTTTTCTTTAAAGATAGTATTTTTTGAGTTGGCCTTTTGGAATTGAGCAAGTAATTTTTTTTGCAAGGCTGTTTCTAATGCAGTCTGAAGAAGCACTTTCACTTGAGTATGCTCGCTTGCCTCTGTGCTGCTGCTTTCCGCTAAGATTTTTATTTTTGCTTCTTCCCATTCGGTCATCAGCCCTTTGTTTTGATAGCATTGAAAGAAAGCATATTCATACGACAGCAAAACAGCCAAAAATTCAATCAATACCCCATCTTTGCCACCATACAATACTGCTTCCCAGTCTATCCTTGCGGCATAGGCAGCCCAGCCTGGCAGTAGGTGCAATACTCTGTGCAGGTAGCTATCAAGTCCTTCTTCGGGGATACTTAAAGTTTTCAATATGAGGTCTGTGGCTGCTATGGCATTGTCAGGCAAGTGTTTGATTGCTTTCCTAAATTCTTTTAAGTCTGCAGATGAATACTCGGCCAATCGGTCAATTCCAGCTTCTTTTTTCCAAGTAGTATATAAACTGGCTTCTTTGGGTTGCTTCCAGATTGCCTGCCCTTCATCAAAATAAGCTGATGCCCAGAGCGAAATATGATTTTGCACGAATCTTTCCCAATTATTCTGGCTTAGCTTTGATGCTGTAGATATTACGATAGGAAGGATTTTTTTGGAAAAATCAGTGCTTTTTTCTTTTGCTTCCTCCTTGATGAGTACCTCTTTTAATTTCACTGAACTTGTCTTGCCTGCTTTGCTGAGTGCATTTTGCCAGTCTTCTTCTGTCAATATTCCTTTTTCTAGCTTTTCAGCATAATACGAGATGGGCATGGTCATCTTTGTGCCAGCTATTTTGGCTAATTGCTCTGCTACCTGCTCAAATGGCTTATCAATCAGTGCCATGTATGGGTTCACTGCAACAAAACTTGCTAATTGCCAAACAGGTGCTATCTTCTTGGCAGCAGTTCTGAGTTGGTCTTCGGTAGCGGTTTGTTTGTAAATAGTATGATTCATCTTGTTTTATTTTTTTATGATTTGTTTGTTTGCACCAATCATTTGGTTCATTAAGTCATTTGCATACAAGCCATTTCGCAGATGCACATATATAGCCCTTGTCGTGTTTGAGTTAGTAAGGCTTAGGGCATAAATTTGGAGCAGTACTGTGAGCGCAAATACGATAATGACTACCGAAGTAAGCACTAAAGTAATGAGCGTAGGGACTGACTCAGAGGGAAGTACTGACGAGAGTAGCCGATGTGCCAATGCCTCGAGCACAAAAAAAGAAACAGCTACCACAGCCGCAAGTGCTGCCCCTTGCAATATTGAATATCCCTTAACTTTTGAATCAGTGATGGGTGCTATGATTTGTGTCATGCCCAAAATAAGAATAATACTAATGGCAAGTAAAGCAGGATTCTGAAAAACATCTGCCCCTGAGAGCAAGGCAAAAGCAGCGTAAATCCCTGTTGCCATTACAAAACTAAGCGCAATCCGTAGGGGATTTCCCGTTCTTTTGGGCAGCGTAATCTTCTTGGCGGCAGCAGCTTCTACCACACTACCCGAAGAAAGAAAAGCATGCGCCTTGTAAAAAGAATGGGCTACCAGATGAAGCATTGCCGCAGAGTAAACCCCAAGCCCACACACAAGCAGCATAAAACCCATGTGGGCAGCACTCGAGTACCCAAGCACAACCTTGACGGAAGACTGTGTAAGCAGCACAACTGAGGCAAACAATGCCGTAAAGCCTCCCACTAGCACCAGCAGTACTGGCGAAGCTGTGCCCAAATCCATGATGGGCGATAGACGAACCATCAGAAAAGGCCCCGCATTCAATATGCCGGCATGGAGCAGTGCAGAAACGGGTGTAGGGGTTTCCATTACTTCAATGAGCCACCCATGTGTAGGAAATTGGGCTGATTTTAAAATAGCCACCAATGCTAGTAATACAGTTGATGACTCTATCAGTAAAAAGGAATGTGTATTTGGTGTAGCCGTTTGGATTGCCTCAAAAATTGCTTGAAGGTTTCCAGTACCAAATTCATAATAAAGCAACCCAAGTGCAATCAAAAAACAGGCATCGCCCAGTCTTGCTATGATAAATTTCTTTTTGGCAGCAATCTGAGCACCCACCCGCTCAGGATAAAACAGCAGCAAGCGATGCAAAGTAAGACTCGTGGATAGCCAAGCAATAAACAGTAGCCCAATATTGCCAGCGAGTACAAGCATCTGAACAGCCGCAATGGTAGCCGCCAAACGTCCCATAAAAGCTCCCTGACTGGTATCTCCGCCTAAGTACTGAATACTAAACTTGACAATGATAAAGCCTAGCAAAGCTATCATTCCTAGCATCAGCATACTGAGCGAATCAAGCCTGATGCTCAGACCAATGCCCTGAATATCTACCAAAGTGGATTCTATTAATCCGTGCTGGGCTACATAAAAACCGCCCAAACCAGCAGCCAACAAGCTTATCACTGAAGAAACCTTACTCAATAAGATGGTTTTCTTGGGCTGATAACCTCTATCAAACCAAGACACCAAGGCAACAACAAGAAAAGTCGCAGGAGCTAATAAAACAATGAACGATGCGATGTTTTCTGACATGATTAATTTTTTTAATTATTTTTATGCAAAGGTATTTGGATTAATTCATATATTTTTATTCATATATTTTATAGAAACCATAAACGTTTATTTATGAATTATACAATTCATCAACTTAAGATATTCTTGAAAGTTGTTCAGACACGCAGCATCACCAAGACTTCGGCGGAGCTTTTTATCACGCAGCCCGCAGTATCGGTACAGCTCAAAAATTTCCAGAATCAGTTTGATATTCCCCTGACAGAGATAGTAGGCAGGCAACTTTTTGTTACAGATTTTGGGAAAGAAGTGGCTGAAATCGCCGAGCGAGTTATCCAAGAACTGGAGCAAATCAACTATAAAAGTCTTGCTTTTAAAGGAATCCTGACGGGCAAACTCTATATCTCTTCGGCCTCTACGGGCAAGTATGTAATCCCTTATTTTTTGAGTGATTTTTTGGAGCAATACAGCGGAATTGACCTAAAACTTGATGTTACAAACAAAAGCAGGGTGATTGAAAGCCTAAAAAACAATGAAATTGATTTTGCACTGGTATCGGTAGTGCCCGATAATTTAGACTTGGAAGAGGAAATTCTGCTAGACAATAAGCTGTATCTGATGGGGAACAAACCTTACAGAGATGACACAAAACCACTCATTTACAGAGAAAGCGGTTCTGCCACACGTGCAGCCATGGAAAATTATTTTAGAGAAACTGAAAACCAACAAAGAAGACATATCGAACTGACTTCTAATGAAGCCGTAAAACAGGCTGTGATTGCGGGCATTGGTCACTCGGTGATGCCCTTAATTGGCATGAAAAACGAACTACTCAATCAGCAAATACACATTATTTCTCTAAAAGGGCTTCCTATTCAAACCAAATGGCGACTTGTGTGGCTAAAAGGCAAAAATTTTTCGCCAGTGAGCCAAGTTTTCTTAAAGTATGTGAAGCAAGAAAAGCAAAAACTATTGCAAAAGCACTTTGATTGGTATTTGAATTTTGAGGGGGAGGGTGAAGGGTGCTAATTCAAGTGTAATTTTTGGCTGCTTCGCCTTCTCACTCATCTCAAGGGAAAAAGTTCAAGAGGGTAAACTTGAATGATATACTTTTACTATCAGAAAGCACTGATGCCCTGGCTTAGACATCAGTGCAAGCAAAACCATTTAGAGGGTAGCCATATCTATCACAAAACGGTATTTCACATCAGCTTTTAGCATGCGCTCATAGGCTTCGTTGATTTGCTGAATAGGGATAAGCTCAATGTCCGACATAATGCTGTTTGTGCTACAATAATCTAACATTTCTTGTGTTTCGGGCAAACCTCCAATAAGAGAACCTGCCAAGCGTCTGCGCTTCCCTATAAGATTAAACATCTGCAAATCAAGCGATTCAGGAGGAACGCCTACCATCACCATAGTACCATCTCTTCGGAGCAAACCCAAGTACAAATTAAGATTGATGCTTGCCGAAACTGTGTTCAAGATAAAGTCAAAATAATTTCTTACACTTTTGATAGAATCTTTGTCTTTGCTTACCACAAAGTTATGCGCACCCAGTGCCCTAGCGTCTGCCTCTTTGTGGGCTGAGGTACTAATGACGGTTACTTCTGCACCCATAGCTACTGCAAACTTTACGCCCATGTGTCCTAAACCACCCAGCCCTACTACTGCCACACGGTCGCCTTTGCCCACTTTCCACTGCTTGAGGGGCGAGTAAGTAGTGATACCAGCACATAAAAGCGGGGCAACCCTAGGTAAATCTAAATTGTCGGGTACTTGCAATACAAAAGCCTCACTCGTAACTATGTTATTCGCATATCCTCCATAGGTAGGTGTTTTCATATCCATTTCTACACTGTTGTAAGTCCCCGCTGAGTGTACCTCGCAGTATTGCTCAAGCCCTTCTTGGCAGCTTTCACAGGTACGGCAAGAGTCCACCAAACAGCCCACAGCAGCCAAATCACCCACTTTAAATTTAGTAACTGCTTCACCTACTTCAAGTACTCTGCCTACAATTTCGTGTCCAGGTACCATCGGAAAGATAGATCCTCCCCACTCATCACGGGCTTGGTGAATATCTGAATGGCACACACCACAATAGAGAATCTCTATTAAAACATCATCGGGCTTAGGGCTACGGCGTTCAAAATGAAACTCATCTAAGGGGCTTTTTGCCGTTTGTGCGGCAAATCCTTTTGCTTTTATCATGTTTTTTAATTTTTTAGATTGTAAGTAAAAATATTCAATGCACTTTTATAAAAGATGAATCCTCATTTTGTTTTGAAAAGCAGTCAAAGTATTCTTGGGCAAGAATCAGAAAAAGTTATGGCTTTTAACTGCTTGTTTATAAGCAATACTACACCACTTCTATCTTGAATGTCTGGCTATTATTGGTAATTTGCCCTAAAAGGTGTTTGAGTTCCACTAAATCTTTGCTAGAATAAAAATGATAGTTGGGGATTTGGCTTTCAGGTGTGCAAAGCTGATGCGCTTGAAGCATTCGTACTACTTGCTTGGCTACAGCTACGGCAGGGTTGATGATGTTTACACTGCCTTTGGTGATGTGTTCTATGCTTTCTCTCAAAAATGGGTAATGCGTACAACCCAATACAAGTTGGTCTATTCCTTTCTCAAGCATAGGCTCAAGGTAGGTTCTCAGCAAGGCTTCGGTTTCGGGGCTATGCCACTGCCCTGCTTCTATGCGTTCTACCAAGCCATAGCCTACTTGTAGCAGTACTTCTACCTCTTGGGCATAGCGGTTTTTGATTTCGTGAAAGCGACGCCCATTGAGCGTTCCTTTGGTAGCAATTACACCTACTTTACCACTCTGAGTAAGCTGTGCGGCAGGCTTAATGGCTGGCTCCATGCCCACAAAAGGAATAGAATAATGTCCTCTTAGCTGATGTATGGCAGCAGAAGTAGCCGTATTGCAAGCTACTACTATCATTTTACAGCCTTTTTCAATCAAAAACTCTGTGATGTTAGCAGAAAACTGATAAATTTCGGATTGCGTTTTTTCTCCATAAGGGCAGTTTTTTTGGTCGGCATAATAGAGGATAGACTCCTGCGGCAAGAATCGAGTTATCTCTTTCCAAACTGAAAGCCCTCCTAAGCCTGAGTCAAATACACCTATGGGTTGGGTACTCATTGGATTGTTTAGCTATTTTAATAGGCACGCGCCATGCTGCCCGCCATGTAGTTGATAAATGCCTTATTGACTACCCGATTGCCCCCTGATGTGGGGTAGTTGCCCGTAAAATACCAATCACCTGCGTGGTTAGGACAGGCTTTATGTAGGTTTTCTACTGTTTGAAAAATCACCTGAAAATCTGCCTTGATATTGTCATTGGCTATGATTTCGGATATTTTGTGTGATACTTGCATTTGTGTAAAAGGAGCGTACAAGTCTTGGACAAAATTACGCTCTCCTCCTCGCCCGTTGGCAATGGCTTCGGCACACTTGGCAAGGGTTTGGTCTAAGAGGTCTTCTTGCCCTGTCTCTTCTAACAGGGCAATTACTGCCCTGAAGCTGATAAAATCACGCATTTTAGACATATCTATCCCATAACAATCAGGATAGCGAATTTGAGGCGCAGAAGAAACGATGATAATTTTTTTGGCCTCTAGGCGGTCTAGCATTTTCAAGATGCTTTTTTCCAAAGTCGTACCTCTCACTATGGAATCGTCTATCAATACAATGGTATCTTTCTTTTTTTGGATTACTTCGTAAGTGGTGTCATAGACGTGCGCCACGAGGTCGTCTCGGTGTTCGTCATCTGTAATGAAAGTGCGCAGTTTTACATCTTTAATGGCAAGTTTCTCTACCCTTGGTCTGTAAGAAAGAATTTGGTCAAGCTGTTCGGGGCTGAGGGGGTCTATGTCTTTGCCTCTTTGTTTACCTTCTAGTATCATTTCTTTTCGGTATTGTATAAGGTAATTTTCAATGCCTTGCATCATACCCAGAAATGCGGTTTCGGAAGTA
>CAYZQI010000185.1:0-8621 GCA_964480455.1 uncultured Cytophagaceae bacterium | reverse complement strand
TTGTTAAGTCTTTGATAATGAGAATATTAAAAAATCACATTTCACAATTCATATTCTACACTTTCCTTATCTGATAATCAGGAAGTAACAGTTTTATTATTTTTGCCCTATCACCAGTTAAAGCCTCCCAAAGCAAAGGGTAAAAAAATAACTTTAACAATTTCAGTTCATAAGTTACTGATAATGAATGAACTAGCAATTCATAATTCCCTAAAACAATTCTTTCACCTTTTTAATGCCTTTTTGTTTGCTTTTGTGGAGGAGTAACTGAAAGAGTTTGGCGGTAGCAAGGGCATCTCCTGCGGCTTTGTGGCGTGAGGTAATTGGGATACCAAACCGCTCGCAGAGGGTATCTAGCATAAATTCCCCTTGCTTAGTGGGTGTAGTGCTGTACCTCCCCATAATGACCCGTTTAGAGAGTTCAATGGTATCTATGGAGGCGTTTTGCAACCCGATTTTGAAGTGCTGTTTGAGCATCTTGGCAATCATTTGCACATCAAAAGCGGCAAAATGGGCTACCAAGACATCTCCTTTGATGTATTTTAAAAAGGCTTCCAAGGCTGTGATTTCTATTTCGCCAGTAGCTAATTCATTGCTCAATATTTGATGCACTGTGATAGATTCTTTATCTCCAGATGAGTGTTGTTGTACCATCATTTCAAAAGAATCTTCTACACAAATATCTAATCCTACTACGGCTACTGCCCCTATACTAATGACGCTATCTTTCTGTGGGTTTAGTCCTGTGGTTTCGGTATCAAACACTACAAAGCGTGCTTCCTCCAAACTGAGGTTATGTGAAGCCTGTCGGGTCTGGGCAAGGTACTCACAGACAAAGGGAGGTAACTCGCCTCTTTTGCAGCGGGCTTCATTTTTTATATTTGAGAAAAAATTTAAAATATTCATAAAAGATTTAACTTCTTATAATACAAAATTATCTTGTCCTAAGATAATTAAGAATGGTTGATTATATACTATTATATGAAAAACGAAGTGAAATTTTTCGAATGAATTCATTAAAAAACGAACTTATTTAGCCATTCTTGATAAAAAATATTATTTTAAATTAACTTCATATTAACAAATTTTTTTATTAAAAATTTGCCACTTTACTTTAAATAAGTAAAATTATTTATCACAATAAACTTCTAGTATCTATGAAAAAGATTGAAAAAAAGTACTTTTATGGGTCTGTGTTAGGGCTATTAATGCTTTTGACCTTATTACCTATTCCTGGCAACAAGGTAATTGCTCAGGGTGGAACTGTTCTAGCCATTGAAGAATGTGTTAACAATCAAACAGCCTGTCTAGTTTGTGGCGGTAGTTGTATTGCGGGTTGTTGCAATACACCCGTTCCTACACTTAGGATGCAGTAGTACCTTATTCATCTTAGCTTGTATTTTCAGGCTAAGATGTATTTAGTTTAGTTTTTTACTTTCATTAGTCACTTCAACAATGTATTCCCATGTCAGAAATAGCAAAATACAAAAAAAAACGAAGCATTTATCACCAATCTCATTCCAGAAAATATGTCTATTTGTGGATATTCATTTTATCTCTATTGTATGCCTGCAATGAACAACAGACAAATCAGCACGAACCTGATAAAGACACAAATCTCCCCAAAGCACAGCTTGTAGTAAGCGACTCTATCACTATTCGATATGATACGGCTTTTATTTTTAATTATCATTTTGACCTCTTTTCACAAGACTACATTATGGGTTTAGATGCGCAACATAAAGTAGTATTGTTTAATAAAGAAGGTGCTTATATCAAGAAAATAGGTAAACAAGGGCAAGGCCCAGAAGAATATGCAAGGTGTACAGGCATTTATGCACACTCATTAGATTCTATTTTTGTGGTAGATAGACTCACCTCAAGAGTATTATTGTATAATGGGAAAAATAAATTATGCTCGAGTTGGAATCTCTACAAAGCCGATACAAAAAATGAGTTTCCTAGCTTTTATAACTTCTTTTCAGTCACTAGCTCCTCTACCAAAGCTAAAAACTTATCTTTTGAATACCTCGGAAGAAGTACTAAGGCATATAATATGACTGACAAACGATATTATGAAAACGCCCAATTGCTTAGTACTTATTCTACACTTGATTCTTCTTGTCAATATTCTATTCCTTATGAAGAAGAGAGTATTTATTTGGGTAATCAATATTTTCTAAGTCCACTAGACCCCGCAATGACAAAAACAAAAAAAGGAGAATTCATTGTGGTATTTGCACATGAAGATAAAATATACTGGTATGATGCTGAGAAAAAGCTAAAAAAAATAATTAGTGGAGATTCAAAATACTTTCCTAAAACAGCACAAGGTGTTAGCTTTGAGCAAAAAGACAGTAATTTTGGAAGAGATTATGTCAAGTACAATGTCAAACAAAATGCACTAAACCACTATCGTATTGCTAGTTTTGAGGAAGACAATCAGACATGGATATTTAAACAATATGATGCCCCACTTAAAGCTGACATTCCCAACGACATGAACTACTTACGCACTAACTATCACAAAAGAGATACTTATTTGCAACTATTCAATGAATTAGGTGAAAGAGCTTTCGAGGATATACTACAAGCCGAAAAACTAGGTACATTGGTCTATGCACAAAACAAGGATTATTTAATTTTCCAGCCCAATAACTCACTCACAGAAAAAAATATATTATATGTTGCTAAAATCACACTTATTGAGTAATTGCGTATTTGTATTATTTTTGAGCTACCTTATTAGTTGTCAGCAAGAAACTAAATCGCATCAAAAAATTATACAACTCTTGCAAAGCGAGCTTCCCGTCAGCCAAAAAGCATCTTATTTTGTTTTTATGGTAAGTGAGTCAGATTGTAATGCTTGTAAAAACTCAGTTCAAAGATGGCTCAATCAAATCAACCTCGAGTATCCAAGTTATCAAATTTTTGGACTATATCATCAGTCTAAACAAGTATTTTCACCTCCACAAAGCCCCCTGATAAAAGATACAGAGGGGCGTATCTCTTGGCAGGCTCTTTCTAACCCACAATTACTAAGTGAAATATCTTTATCGAGTAAACTAGGTAGTAGCCCTTTTTTAATTTTTATAAAAGATTATAAACTAGAATATGTTAAATCTATTAACAAAGAATGATTAGTACTGGGTGCAAGTCAAATTTCCCTTTTTAGCCACCTCACCCCTTCCCTCTCCTCAAGAGGGCATAAGGAAGTCAATTTGACTTTCGCCCTTAGTACTTCCCTAATAAAAAATTAGTTATTAGCTTATAATCAACTGATAATGAATATCTTACAAAATAAAAAGGTTTATTTTTCTTAATCAGAAATAATCCTATGATCTACCATAATGCTCTCTAAATACAGCTAAAAATACATTTCTTATTTCCTAATATGCTCATAAGGAAGCATTTACAGCAATCTTTTTCTTTGTTCGGGGTAGTTATCGGGTGCATACAACCTACCTTCACTGCCTTGGCAATTGATAGCCCTTGGGTTGCGTACTTCTTGGCGTTTCTCAGCCCAATGATAAGCTTTGCTGCGCAAAGGAGTGCAAGCAGGATTTTGATAGAGTGTTGGGGAATGTGGAGTACTAAAATTTGGTGTGGTCATAGTATATTTGAGTTAAGTTCAGGTATTTCTTGTTTAATGTACGAAAGATAGGGATTATATTTTACTTTTCCAATATTAAAGATAAAAATTTTGAGATAGCTTGTATTTTATACCAAGATTCACTTGATTTGAAGATTTACGGGATTTGATTTCCTTGATTTTCAAGGATTTTCAGTAGCCCCATTTCCCAAACCAATTTAGGTTGGGTATAATAGCTAAATTGCAGCTTTTAGGCAAGTTAAGACATCATAAGCCTGAAGTAGTTTTTTGATAAACTCTGCTGATTTTAATTTTTAATTCCTTACATCTTTCTATCTTTGCGACATCACTTTTTAAAAATAAAAAATGCTGAGTTATATTATTTGGGATGTACGCCCTGAAATATTTGGAAATTTACCCGTGCGTTGGTATGGTTTGTTCTTTGCCTTGGGCTTTTTGGTGGGGCAATACATTGTGAGTTGGATGTTCAAGCTAGAAGAAAAGCCCGAAAAAGACCTAGAAAAGCTCATGATTTATATGGTAGTGGCTACTATCTTAGGAGCGCGGCTAGGGCATTGCTTGTTTTATCAGCCTGACTATTACCTTAGCAACCCTATTGAAATCCTAAAAATATGGGAAGGCGGACTGGCAAGTCATGGGGCAGCAGTAGGCATTTTATTGGCACTCTACCTCTATGCACGCAAGCGCGAAGGACAAAGTTTTTTTTGGGTAGTAGATAGAATTGTGGTAGTAGTAGCACTGGCAGGGGCTTTTATCCGATTAGGCAATCTGATGAATTCCGAAATCATAGGCAAGCCTTATGAGGGCACTACGGCTTTTGTATTTGTGCATAGCCTTGACGAAACGCTTAAAAACTATGAGGGGCTTTATTTTGACTATGCTGAAAAGAAAAAAATAGATAAACCTCATACCACCATCAATGACAATACACACATACCGCTTTTGCTTACCTTGCATTTTGATAAAAAAGCTGATGAAGCAAGTCTAAATAATTTTATGAGTACACTCTGGAGCAATACGCTTTCAAGAGGCGAAGTAGCCAAGCATTATAAATACCTCGGTAAAAATCCACCTGAATACAAGCTAGAAAAATCAAGAGATGGATTCAGCATACAAACCGAAGTCTATGCCACGCCCCGACACCCCTCGCAGCTTTATGAGTCTGTTTTTGCCTTATTTGTGTTTTTGCTTTTGTTAGGGATTTACAACCGCTACCGTCATCAAACGCCCGAAGGGCTGCTTTTTGGTTTGTTTATGATTTTGATTTTTACTTCTCGCTTTCTGATTGAATTTCTCAAAGAAAACCAAGTAGAATGGGAAGATGGACGCCTGCTTAACCAAGGGCAAGTGCTTAGTATTCCAGCCATTTTATTGGGTTTTATCGCCCTTTTTATTGCGTTGAGAAATGGGAAGAAAAAAGTAGCCCAAGAGTAAAAAAACACCCTTGTAAATGTTCAAGAGTTACTTCTTGAAGGCTGTGCAAACTGATTGGGTTTGCACAGGCATTTTAATATTTTAAAAAAGACAAAGTCCTGATAATCAACAGATAATCGCATCAATACGCCTCATTTTTTTCAATATCAAATCTATGGTATTGCCCTCCGCTGAAAAGATAAACCACATTGCCACTCCATTTGAGGGCAGCATCTATGCGCGAAAAACTTACTTTGTTCCAAGTGTCTGGGTTGAGAGTGCGAGGGTAGCCTCTATCTACTTGTCCTCTTACCATATCAAATCTAATGTATTGATTGCCTTTGAAGAGATAGACCTTGTTATTGGTCCAGGATAAGGCAGCATCTATGTTGGTAAACATAGTCGAACCACGCCAATCAGTTGTGATTTTTCTAGGAAAGCCTGCATCTATCTTACTCGTCTTGACATCAAAACTCGCATATTGGTCGCCACTAAACAGATAAACCTTATTGTTCTGCGCCCAATAAAAAGCAGCATCTATGCGGCTAAAAGGCATTCCTGTCCAGCGTGAAAGACTTGCAGGTGCAAGATAAGCTTGGTTATCGTAGTTCCACTGCACATATTGATTGCCATAAAAAAGAAAAGTACGCCCTCTGGAGTATTCAGTGGCTGCATCTATGCGTGGAAAAGGAATCCCATACCAGCCTACTGCTAAGCTAGAAGGGCTAACAGTTGCTACGGTAGTAGTGGGCGTGGTAGTAGTAGGGGTAGTAGTAGTGGGCGTGGTGGTAGTAGGGGTAGGAGTAGTGGGGGTAGTAGGTTTAGGATAGATGACCCCTATGTAGCTTTTGTCCGTTTCTGAGAGTTGGGTATTCCAGCCTACTTCATAGCTGCCTATGGTGAGTTCTTCGGGGATTGCGTAGTGCATAATAGAGTATTTATCGTATTGGCTAAACTGAGTAGATTCGTGACTGTACCTTGTAAAAAGATTTCTATTTACTTTTTCTCTGTCCCAGCCTTGCTGTGCATAGTATTGATATACTTTTTCTTTGTCCCAAGGGATTTCGGCTACGGGTTGTGCGTGTTCGTGGATAAGCCCTAGGGCATGTCCAAATTCGTGGATAGTTGTGCGGCTAAACTCCGACTCAGAGGTGTTATCATTGAACCAGCCAAAGTTCATAGTGGGCTTATTAGTATCTATTTGGAGGGCACCCTTGCCTAAGTAAGACCAAGAACCTGCCCCTTGCTGAAAAGAAATTCTGATGGTGGCGGGCGCATTGTCATTGACAAATTGAAAATTGATATTGGCATATTTTGTCCATTCCATGGCGTATTGCTGTACTTTTTGCCTGACCTTCTCGCTGCCTCCCATAAACTTGACGGTCAGGGTCTGTCCGTTGCGCCAAAATACATCTGTATTTCCTGCCAATCTAGAAATGGCACCCTCAGCATTAGGCTTGACAGGTTCGCCATACATTTCAGTACAGATTTGTTGGGCTATAGTGTATGGACTTATAAGCCCAATCAGAATAAATAAGCCATAAAAGCGTATGATTTTTTTCATATTTTTAGAAGATTTGTAAGTGAATTGCTTATGCTAACTCTTAAACGCAAAAGCTACAAAAACAAGCCCAACTACGCTTACACTCTTTAAGAAAGAGATTGGTTAGTAATTATTGAGTGGGTAGTTGCTGACTGAAGTGTGTATGCTGAAAAAAACTTGTTCATTACACCCCACCCAAACCCTCCCCTCGGGGGGAGGGCTTAATCTTAATTCGGTAAGTCGCTTATTATCATCGACTTACCTCCCCTTCCCCCTGAGGGGAAGGGGCTGGGGGATGGGGTGAAAACGGCTGAAAAAGCCATACACATTTAACTGTTGGACTACCTATTGAGTGTTGGTTCATAAGTTATTGACTATGAGTGAACTAGCAATTCACAATTCACTTATAAATTTTGTATATTGCCCAATATTTCGTGTCGTTTTTGTCGCAATTTCTTGAAATAAGTGGGCGACAGTCCAGTTACTTTTTTAAACTGACCCGACAAATGAGCAACACTGCTGTAATTCAGTTTATAGGAAATCTCCGTAAGCGTGAGTCTATCATACATCAACAGTTCTTTTACTTTTTCAATCTTATGAAAAATAATAAACTGCTGTATCGTAACGCCTCGTACTTCCGAAAACAAACCTGCAAGGTAAGTATAATCATAGTTCAGTTTTTGGCTGATATAATCTGAGTAATTTATATTAGGGCGTACCTCAGTGTGATGAATCAGATTAATAATCACTTCTTTGATTTGCTCAATCAAAGCACTCTTTCGGTCATCTAAAAGCTCTAAACCTGATTTCAATAAACTTTCTCTTAATATGTGCTGCTGTTCTTCGGTAATGTCTTTCATTACTTGAATAGTACCCATATCCACAATTACATAGTCTGTTTCCAATCCTAGTTTTTGTAGTTCTTCTTTGACTATCATCTGACATCTCAGACTGACCATGTACTTGATGTATAATTTCATAATTTATTTGAGAAGAATTTTATTGAATGTGGACTTGCATTAAAAAATTATGGTCAAATATCGTAAAGAAGTTGTAAATAATAATCGTGGTAGAAAATATTTTTTTTGCAGGCTAAAATGTAATTTAAAAAATTTACCTGATACTCAAGCCTATTATTTATGCTAAGTAAAGGGTAAAAAATAACTTTAACCATTTCAGTTCATAAGTTATTGATAATGAGTGAACTAGTAATTCATAATTAAAAATTCATAATTCACTAGGTTGATTGAAAAGGGGAATTTGAATTGATTTTATCTACTGCTGTAGTTTGATAGCCTGCCACCAAAAAGGCTTTTCACAAAAGCCTGCCAAATCTTTTCAGTTATTTAATCTGAGAAAAAACTGAAAACAAACTAACAATGTACTTTTATAAAAAGCCTAAGAAGTCGTGAAGTAAACTGTGCAAATCCATTAATTAAATTTTCAGGCTTGAAAAATTATTTTTCACCTGATTGTAAACTTTTAGGGTCTTGTGCAGCCTCGTTTAGATTTTTATGTTGCTCAGAGATTCCCAAAGACCAAATACTTTGAGTAACCAAACAGCAATGATGATGATTACCACAATGTTAAGGATATTCTTGACTTTGCTATCCATTGGGATAAAATTGTTTACAAGCCAAAGAACGACCCCTGCTGCAATCAATACGAGTAAAATATTTAAAATTGGCATAGAACAATATTAATGTTTATATATTGTGCAAAGGTAGGCGGTGCAGCGTGGAAATATTTTACAGAAATCTTGAGAAAGTTTATAAAATTCACACATATTCCAACATTTTGCCTTGAAAAAGTAACCAGTGGCTCTTTAATGATAAATACTACAAATAATTGGTAGTAAAATGAATAAGGGAGTGTTTGATAAATAACCTACCCAGTCTGTACTAGGGACGGGGTAGCTCTGAGCTACTCCGTCCCTGTTCCCCTAATAAAAGTGACTCTTTGATAATTTTTGTGATTGTGTGCGATAAGATAGCTTGAATACTGTTCAGAACATAAATGCCAGCGGACTGGAAGTCCGCTGCTACAGATTTC
>CAYZQI010000184.1:0-8725 GCA_964480455.1 uncultured Cytophagaceae bacterium | reverse complement strand
AAAGCAGCTTTATTCTTTCGGGGCTAGAGCTGCCTAATTTTTAACGAACCATTGTCAATTGGTAGTATTATGTACAGTTTTACCTCTGGTTGTATATCGGGCTGTAATCTACCTTCTATAAATATTGCTTCCAGTGCATTAACAATTACGGAGAACAACCAAACAGCTACTATAACAGCTACTCTTGATGAACAAGGGACTTGTGCTGGACAAGATGTGGTCATCTATTTGGAGCTAAAAGGTTCCGCAGCAAGAGAAGCAGATTACAGTATTGAATCTGATACCCTTATCATACCCTACGGAGAACTCAGCAGTAGTATTGAAATTACTTCCATAGATGATAACTTTATAGAAGGAACAGAAAATATAGAAATAAACATATTGGACATTGATGGAGGAATAGTATCAAATATTCAAAGTATATTTATTGATATTACAGACGATACAGAGGACTCAGAATATGAATATTACTGCTCCTATACCTTTGAATTATTTTCAGGAGGTAATTCAGGATGGGACGGGGCATACATTGAACTACTGCAAGATGGCGACTCTATAACATCTTTCACCTTAAATGTTGGAGAAACTTACCAAACTATTGAATACCTCTTGCCATTGGGAGTACCAATTGAATTTGTTTGGCGTGCTGGAAATAATGATGAAACAGTTGATTTTGGCATCTACAAAGATGACTTATCCAATACTATTTTTGATACTTACACAAATGGAAAACCCACAAATAATCAAATCTTTCTGGACTTTGAAACAGATTGTAACTTCATGGATGTAAATACTCTAGCTGCAAATGTATCTTCTCTTGTGTACCTTGGAGGACGTATAGAAGGAGATGGTAATCTAGTGAACATTTATTTTGAGTGGGGTGAAACTGTAAATTTAGGTAATTTTACTTCTAATCAAGAAGTTACGGAAGATGGTGAGTTTTATGTAGGTCAAACACTTAACATAAATAATTTTAAATCAGGGAAAAGATATTATTACCGATTGATGGCTACAAGAGGAAACAATACAGCATTTGGACAAATATTGAGCTTTGTAGTACCAAAAGAATATGAACTTTGCCCTAATGATTTTATAGCAACAGGAAGAAGTTATGATGATTCAGACGTATCTTTTTATAATACATTGACTTTCATACCTGGTGGAACGGTAATAAGGCTCAATGATGATGCTTATTATATAGCTCCTGCCGAAGGAGTAAATGCAGGTGCTTCAATAACTTATCGCCCTTATGATAATTATTACGGTGAAAATGGTACATATCCTGAATCAGCAGGAATATATTCAGGACAACCTACAGGTTTCTCGAACGAAGCATCCTCTGGAGTTTGTTTTTCCCCTGGCTCTGGTTATTTTAGATATGAAGGAGATGACACGGGTAGCAAGGAGCATTTGGTAGCTGAACTCAATCTGTGCAGTAACTGGACTTACGATTCTGTGCCAGGTGGATCGAATGGAACACCAAAGATACTCACCATCCTTAATCCATATTTTCCTCCGTCTGTTGCTCTAAATACCCCAAACATTTCTCTTATTGAAAGTGGAGGACAGGCTGAAGTACAAATTTCTCTATCTCATATTACTTCATGCCAAGACGTTACAATAACCTTAGAATTTTCAGGGGTTGCTTCTCAAAATGAAGACTATATTGTATCATCTAGTACTTTTATCATTCCTCACGGTTCTACATCTGCTACGCTTATCCTAACAAGCTTAGATGACGCCCTACTAGAAGGTGATGAGAATATAATAGTGCGTATTTTAGAGATAAAAAATGCACTACCAGGAACCCAAGAAGAAATCCAACTCACCCTCCTAGATGATGAAGCGGGCAGTCCAGTAGATGAGTTCCCTGGAGGGGCATTGGTGCTTGCAGACCCCAACGACAAAATGGAAATCACCGATGGGATTCCGCTTGATGGAGTATTCACGTATGAGGCTTGGATTAAACCTACGCAAGAAAACCAACCTGTTAGCTGGGTCATTGGCGAAAATGGCGGGGCTTACCTCTTGCAAAATGCTGATGTGCTAGAATTTTATATCTATGATGACACCAATCATATTGGCCCTGCCACGGCTACCTTGCCTAGCACAGACAACAGCATCTTGGGAACGTGGTGGTACCATTTGGCAGCCGTCTATGATGGCACACAACTCCAAATCTATGTCAATGGCGAAAAAGGCACTGATTTTGTCTATACAGGCAGCAATGTCAGCCTTGGCAATCCCTTCACACTGGGCAGCCAAGCTGATTTCAGTATGGCAAATGCCCTTATGTTTGATGAAGTACGTATTTGGTCGGTGGTCAGAAGCCAAGCCGAGCTACGCAGCAATATGCACTTGGTACTCAATGGCAGCGAGGCAGGCTTGGAAGCTTACTGGCAGTTCAATGAAACACAAGCCAATAGCCTGATAGACGCAACGGGCAGGTACAATGCTTTTAGCACCTCTACAGAACGTGCCGAATCGCAAGTGCCTGTGGGCAGTGGAGTTTCTTTTACAGCCAGTTCAGCCGCCAATACCTTTATGGTCTTTGGCGATACGGGGCTAGGCATTGAGTTTGGGGCAGTACACCCCGAAGGCGAGCTGGTGGTAACCCGCATCAACCAACTTAAACCAGCCAATCCTAGTCTATTGCCTGATTACCTGCCTTTGGAAACCTACTGGGTCGTCAACAACTATGGCACTACACGCACAGGTTTAGATGATATGCGTCTTAGATTTTGGCATCCTGAGCTTACCTTCCCACTGGCACAAGATTACAGAATGGGCAAGCGTGGCTCAACGGAATACGGAGATTGGGAAAATCCATTTACGCCTACGGCAATACAGCACAATGAGTACATAGATTTTGAGGGAATTACCCATTTCAGTCAATTGGGGCTACATACTTTCAATTCACCGCTTTCGGCAGCACCTATTCAATTGACTGCCCGTAGAGTGGCAAGCGAGGAGGTACTACTTACTTGGCAGACATTTGGGGAAACATTCCAGAAGTTTATCATAGAACATAGCGAAGATGGACTGACATTTTCTCCCATTGCAGAGTTGCCAGGCAATGCTTTTCAGTGGAGAGAGCAGCGCAGGGCAAATGCCTATTATCGCATTAAAGTCAAAAAAATAACTGAAATTTGGCAAAGCAGTCCGAGTGTATTTGTAGAAGGACTGCCGCCTGTTTTCACGCTTTCACCCAATCCGGGCAGTGTGCCTATTTCTGTGAAGGCTGATGGTTTAAAAGAGGAGATGAATGTTCGGGTATATCTTTACAGCGTATTAGGTGTGCAGTTGCAGCTCTTCAATGGTACTATCAATGAACTGAACAAAACCCTCAATTTATGGGCTGCTCCGCTCAGTGCAGGAATGTATTATTTCCACTTTGAGTGGCAAGGACATAGACAGGTAATTAAATGGGTGAGGGAGTAAATATGCCCAACCCAAATTGGTTTGGGAAAAAGGGCTACTGAAAATCCTTGAAAATCAAGGGAATTAAATCCTTTAAATCCTCAAATCAAGTGAATCTTGGTATAAAATGCTAATGGTTGCTATGATGAAGCAATTTGGAAAATATGAAAAATAAGTTAAAAGTGTGTTTGTGTGTGTTTGTATATCTATGGAACGGGCAGTCTTTGGCTGCCCAATCTGTAGAACAGGGCAGACTTGTACTGGACAAAGAGAAAAAACAAATCACTATTCCCTACAGCCTCAAAGATGGCAATCGCAGGGCTTTCAAATACATTGTGGGGATTTCTTATACCCAAGATGGTGGGCAGACTTTTGTAGGGCCGCTCCAAAAAGTAAGTGGCGATATAGGCAAAGACCTACTGGCGGGAGAAGACCGCGCAATTGTTTGGGATTATCTCGAGGAAAACCCTAGTTTTAATGGGCGCAATGTACAGTTTAGGATAGAGGTAGAAGCCGAAAGACTTATGGGCGGACCTCAAAACGCCTTGCTTTCAGTGTTAGTACCTGGCTTAGGCAATCCAAAAGTACGCAACAGGGGAGGATTGGCTTGGCGTTGGGTATTTACTTCTTTGGCTACTTATGGTTTGATAGGCTCAAGTTTTTATTTCAAAAATCAATCTGACCAAAATTATGCTGAATACCAAAATACCTACACAGTAGATGAGGTGCAGGCAGCCTACAAAACTGCCAATCGGCAAAGCAATTTGGCGAAATTATCTGCCATTGCTGCGGGCTTGGTCTGGGCTACTGATATTGTGAGGGTAGCCATCAAAGGAGGAAAAAACATTGCCGAGCAGAGACGATTGCTGGAACTTCCCCAAAATCAACGCCGTGAAAATGGCAATACGATTGGGCTTCGTTTTCATTTGGAAAATGCTACGCCTCAGTTGGGGCTGGTTTGGAAAATTGAAAAATAACAATGAATTAAAAAGGTCAGAGCATATTATCACACAAAATAAAACCACATAAAAACACAGGAAATATAGAAGGATTTTGTATCAGTTTAGGCATCATTCATATAGAAATAAATTGAATTACAAATCTTGTTTATCCTGAAATCCTGTCTAAAAGCTTTTTGTGTAGAAGTATGTACGAAGCTAGATTCAATTTAAGAATAGTTCACGATTACCTACTGAAACCTGTAAAAAATGTACAGAAATTATTTATTTGGATTGCTTTTTTTGTGTTTGTGCTTTGCTTGCAATGGCAAAGGCTTTTCTGAGCTGGAGCGTAAAAACCTAGTAGCCACCACCATTATTGATAAATTGGAATTTAGCGGAGGGGGGTTCAGCCTCGTAAATGCCGAAGCAAAGGGCATCTTGCTAGATTTTAGCAACCTGAATGGGCAGGCAATGATACAGCATGGGCATTGCTGGAGCAAGCAAGAAAACCCGACACTTGCCGATGCCAATACACGCTTGGGCGCACGCAACGAGTTAGGCGATTTCTTTTCTAACCTCACCAATTTGGAATTTGATTCTACTTATTTTATTCGTGCCTATATCCAAACCAATGAGGAGGTGATTTACAGTGATGTATTTGAATTTTTGGCTGTACCCTCCAATTTGCCTGTGGCAGTGGTAGAAAGCATTTCTGTTTCTAACATCACCCCAACTACTGCCACAGCAAGGGCAAACATCAGCGACACAGGCGTAAGGAGGATTGTAGCACACGGACATTGCTGGGCTGATACACCCAACCCAACACTAGAAAATGAAAGAAGCGACTTTGGGCAATTGGAAAACCCCGCTTTGGTCAATACAGATATGCCCGACCTTAGCCCTGCTACTACTTACTATGTACGGGCTTATACCATTGATACTTTTGGGGTGGTAGTCTATGGTACTGAAAATATCTTTAATACAAGTGATGAATAAACACAAAACTATTTTATAATGGCTGGCTTTTATATATCCAAAAAAATAACTTTATTTTCCCTCTTATTACTATGCTGGCTTCCTTGTGTGAGTGTTGCACAAGTAAGTCTCGGAGATTTTATTGCCTTGCGTGATTTTTATAACAATACGGGAGGACCCAACTGGACCAATCAAACAGGCTGGTCAACTATCAACACCACCGCTACGCCTGCTACCGTAAACAGTACTTGGTATGGGCTTACGGTTACAGGCAACCGTGTCAGAAGATTAGAAATCACCAATAACAACCTTAATGGCACACTGAGCAACAATATATCCTTGCTTACTGGGCTCACACGCTTGGTACTTATCAACGAACCCAACCTAACGGGTACCTTACCCAATGGCATAGGTAACCTCACGGCTTTAACTGATTTGAGGATAAACTTGACGGGTATGCAAGGCAGTTTACCCAATGAAATAGGAAATCTAACGAATCTGATATTCTTTTTTTTGATTGACAATGATTTTTCAGGAGAAATCCCTGAGGGTATTTCCAATTGGACTAATTTGGTATCCTTCATCATTCCTTTCAATAATTTCTCAGGTTCGTTTCCTTTCGCTAACCTGAGCAATCTGAGCAACTTAACAGAATTTAGAATAGAAGGCAATCAATTCACCAATGGCATCAATGAGATTGTAGATGCACTCAGTAATTTCCCTGTGCTGACAGAGTTTTTGGCTTACGACAATAACCTCTCAGGCACAATTCCTGCCAGCATTGCCAACATTACCTCACTGACAGATATACAACTCAACAACAACCAACTGACAGGTACAATCCCTGCCGAGCTAGGTACACTGCCCAATTTGAGGACACTCTACCTTAACAACAACAACCTCTCAGGCACTATCCCTGCTGAATTAGGCAATATTACAACTTTACAAGAGCTTAGATTAGAAAATAATCTGCTCGAAGGAGAGATTCCTACTGAATTGGGAAATTTGAATGATTTGCAGTTACTCACACTCGGAAATAACCAACTTACAGGAGAAGTACCTACTTCGCTACAAAACTTGGCGAACCTCGCTACACTAGGGCTCAATGACAATCAACTTATCAATTTACCTGATTTATCCGCACTGCCACTCACTGCTTTGCAAGTAGAAAATAATCTTTTCACTTTTGCTGATTTAGAACCTAACAATCTTGCCCTTAATCTACCCACAAGTAGCTACGCACCACAAAATACCAGTATTGACCTGAACAATGACGAAATTGTACTTGATGAAGGGGATACACTTGTGCTTACTGCCATAGAAGGCGGAACCAATACACAGTTTGAGTGGAGAGTAAGAAACCAACCAAACCCTATTTTTACACAGACTGGCAATCCTGATTTTGAGTTATCTGCTTTCAGCCTTGCTACGGCTGGGGAATATTATTGTGTGATAAGCAATGCTTTGCTTCCTGCACTTACCCTAGAAAGTCAAAGTGCCTCAGTAGTACTTGGACAAGTACTCGCCCCGCAAGACCTACAAGCAACTGCAGACCAACGCACACAAATAGACATCGCTTGGTTAGACATTTCTAACAGTGAAGATGGCTATCTCTTAGAACGTTCTGAAAGTAATGCTTTTAACTTTTCAGAAGCCTTCAACCTCCCCGCCAATTCAACAAACTACACAGACACCCAAATTACGCCCAATATTACTTATTTTTACCGTGTGCAGGCTTTGAGCAACGTAGGCATTGATTCAGAATACAGCAATCTACAAGGTACTTCTATCTCACCCATTATCAATGCCCTTGGGGAAGAATTTGAAGCAAGTACACAGGTATATCCCAACCCAACAGAAGATTTTTTACATCTCAAGCTCACACACGCTTACCAAGGAGAACTTAGCATAGCTCTTGTATCTGCCGAAGGCAAAACATTGAAAAGTGAAAAGATTTACAAAACACAAAAAAACTATGAGGCAGTGCTTGACCTGAATCTACTGGCAGATGGACAATATTATTTGAAAATAAGTGGCAAAGATTTCTCAATTACCAAAACAATCATCAAAAATGCAAAATAAATCAAGCCTACAAACAAACTATCTAAACTATAAATATTTCAGCAAAGCATTAAAAATATTATTATTGCTTGCCCTCCCTGCACTATCCATTGCCCAGCCACGCACACGCATCAACAGCGATAGCCCCGTCTATGCTTCGCTTGCTATAGATTCTGTGCGCTATGATTGGCAAGTACAAGATGCTGATTTGAATAAACCCATCAAAGGTAAAATAAATGTAAAAAACCTCAGTACCAATCAAACAATAGAAGGACTCAGCAAGGAGTTTGAAGCAAATATCCGCCTCGAGTTACCTATCAACACGCAGTATGAGGTAAATATCAGTGCTGAACAATACAAAGATTCTACTTTTCAGATAGACCTCACCCAGATAGAAAGCTATGATGTTCAGAGCCTTCTGCCTTTAGCTCCCAAGAAAAAACCTTTTAACATCTCACTCAAAGACTACAACACAGGCGAAGAAGTAAGTTCGGGCATTGTCTTACGCAATCAAAACCAAGACGAAACCCTCACACTCAATGCTGAAGACAGTGAAAATGGCATTTTCAAAGTAAATCTCCGTGAAGAAGATAACTACGAGCTAGAAGTCAAAACCTCCAATGAATATGTCTTTTACACTGCCATCATCAACAACGCAGGCGAAGACAGCCACGAAGTAAGGCTCATACCCATACAAATAGGCTCTAGGATTCCACTTTACGGCATCTCTTTTGAGTCTGGTTCTTCACAATTGAATGAAAAATCTATCAGCGAACTAAACAGAATCTTAGACCTGCTCTTACAGCACCCTAGCATCACACTAGAAATAGCTGCCCATACCGACTCTGACGGTGAGGCTTGGGCAAACAAAATACTTTCGCAAAATAGAGCGCAAGCCGTTTTTGATTTTTTGATTAAAAAAGAAATTGCTAAACAACGCTTAGTACCCATAGGCTACGGCGAAGAACAACCCATCGCCCCCAATGATACTGATGACAACAAAGCTAAAAATCGCCGATTCGAGTTGTTGGTTACGGGTGTGTAAGTACCTTATGTCATACCGTAGGTACATGCTTTATCACGTAATCCACTTCACCAAATTTGATGCACCCTCAGATGCTTACGGCATAAATCTGGTACAAGCACTGCTTCACCCATGTTTGCACTAGATTTATCATACGTTTATTCATTCTCAAATTTCTCTACCTTGTATTCTTTGATTTCTTTGTCTTTGCAGACGACTGCCATCAGGTAGATTTCTTTTTCTGTGGCGGTGTATTTTTGGTAATATTTGTTTTTGTGGATTTGTGCCATTGCCTCTTCTATGG